>JBKJZO010000019.1:0-49553 GCA_046715235.1 Mycobacteriales bacterium | reverse complement strand
GAACATCCGCATCTGCCGCAGACCGCGCATGGAAGTGGTGCCTGCCGACAGCCCGATGTCTAGCCTGCTGCGGGCGGCCGCGGGTCGCTCATTGACGCGCCGCCAGTTGTTGTTCGCATGCTCGCCGGACGTCCGCGCGCAGGACCTCGTCGGTGCGTCCCCAGCCGCCCTCCCATTCATCATCCATCCCGTAGATGGTGCCAAGCGGGAGGGCGTACAGCTCCGTCTCGAAACCCGCGGCGGCGACGACGTGCGCGACTACTTCGGAGACAGCCCGCTCGGTCACTTGATCTTGAAGGCATAGCCGCGCCAAGTGATCGAACGCCCGGTCCGCGGCCTTCAACAGGTCAGGTGGTAGCTGCACGCCCATTTCGCGCAGGACGGGCACCAATAGCTCTTTGATCTTGTGTGGGTCGTCTCCATGCTCGCCTGCCAGCTCGCGTAGTAGCTCGCCGTCGTAGCCCTCCGTCAGCCATTCGGCCGCCCACCACGGCACGCGCTCCAGCGGGACTCGGTCGAGTACGTACCAGGCCGCCACATCCTCAGGTGGTGGCGCGGCCTCGGTCGTTGGGATCTGGCCGAGCACGGCAAGGTCGCTCCAAGCCAGCCTCCCGTGCCTCGTCCAGCGACGCTCGACCTCGTTCCCAGTACAAGTCCCATGTAGGGAAAGCCTCGGACAGCGAGGGCGACCAGTAGCCGGTCCGGCACTTCTCACACTCCGCGAAGACGCGGCCGGTGTCGAGCTGCTTCATCAGGATGAGCGGCTCACTACCGCACTTCATGCAGAGCGCATGCCGGGTCACCACCACGCCGCAATGATGCCTCTTTCGACGGCTCGCTAACGGCTGGTACGTCCGCGCGACTGCCGTCGCGGAAGGTCCTCATGCCGCGAGCCGCTTGAGCCGAGGCCGCTCTCAGGCTCCAGTAGCGTGACCCGCATGAACCTTCTGGCGCGCCACGCGGCGCGTGCCGAACTCAAGAAGCTTCTGCGAGGCAAGCCCAACTTCAATGTGCACAACTCGAAGAGCCAAGTGGCCGCCGCGCTCTGGGACTACGGCGAGGATGAACTCGCCGCTCGGGCGATCGACATGACCGACGCTGAACTGGCGAGCATCGAAAACATCTCAGCCTGGTACGAGGATCCTGCCTACCCGCTTCCGATGAGCGGGCAGCGCATCACGCACAACCACGTGAACGCATTCGCAGCAATCACTCTCTTCGAAGGAAGGGTGCGGCCACTGGCGAGGACCCGTCGTCGTCCCCAGCGGGATCGCCCCGGGGCCTTCGAGCCTCAACCGCCATCCCCGTAGGACCGCTCAGCAGAAACGCACGCTTCTGCCGCTGACTGCGTCCTTGCCGGTTACTGCCGGTGTCGCCCACAGCGCACGGGGTTCGCCGTGGCGCATGATCCATCTAGCCTGACGCCGTGACCCAGACCATCTCGGAGTCTCTCGACGTGATTGCCGAGCACTTCCCTGGCGCGCAGTTCGCCACAGTTGAGGGGCACGTCCGCGAAGTGCTCGTCTATCGAGATGCCTTCGCGGAGGCCGCGGTCCAGGATGATCGCCTCCCGCGTCCTCCTGCAGACCTGAGCCCGGCCGATGTGATCGAGAGTTTCCGGCTCGCCCGAGTGCTAGGTGCCATGCTTCGGGCGGCCATCGTCTTCTCAGATCAGGTGCACGGAGACTTGCTCTCGATCGTCACGGGGGACCAGAGGGCAACCGTCCGTGGACTGGTCGAGCACGAACCCACACGGCGACGACTTGGCCAGAAGCTGGACGCGGCGGTGCTACTCGACGTGTTTCGCATCCGCATGTTTCGCAACGAGCTTCTTACGCACCCCCCGGTGGGACTTGTTGCGGGACGCTCTAGTTGGATCGACGATGCGCGCTCCATGCGCCTTGACCCCATGCTGTGGGGGGCAGAGATCCCGAGCGATGACTACGACGAAGTCGTCGCGCTCGGAGAAGCCTGGCAGCACACCACCCCACAGCTTGTGGAGGAGTTGAGCAGCCATCGGAACATGTGGAACCTGCTGCAGGGCCTGTTCGACGGAGTACCTCCGCTCAAGGTCGATGGCTCGAAACAAGAGGATCGGAAGCGCATCGACGATCTGGTCGGCAAGTACGGACACATGAAGAGCACCACGATGATGGAGACGATCGAGGTCATGTCACGCTTCTTTGTTGCCGTCGCCGATGTGGTCGTAGCTAACCCGACCGATTTCGTCAGTCCCTAGGCCTCACGGCAGACGTGGAACAAGACTCGCCGGAAGTGCCTATCGAGCTCTGGACCTGACGGCGGTCGCGTCGCGCTCATCTGCCGCAGTGGGCGTTCCGGCTGGTGTAGCGGCCCCGCGGCATGCGTCCCGGGCGCTGTTGCTGTTCTGGGAAGTTCAGCGAACGACACATGATCGGCCTCGAAACGATCATGGGTAACGCACCTACCCGCGGTCATCGAAGTGGAGTTGAGCGCTCCACGTGATCCGTCCATCAGCATGGACGTTGGCGAGCCAACTCGTGCCCATGCCGTACTCGGCTATGTAGTCGAAGTCCAGGCCGTAGCGATCAATCAGCCCTCGGAAGCGTGAGTCGGACCGTGCCGCTCCGTGCACGTCCGCCAGTCCACCCTCTATCCCGCTCCGCGACGATGCGCGTCAGGAACTCAGGCGCTGCGCTGCACTCGATTTCAGCGTGCAAGCGGCCATCCGCGAGAGGCCGCGATGTTGATCTGTACAACCTGACTCGACCCAGGCGGACTTGCGTCTCGCCGGCAGCCAACAACGACAAGGCCAGCTCCCACCGCTCCCCGCTTGGGCCGTCGACGTCCAACCCGTTGAACCCGACCATGAGCCCCATCTTGCCGTCCGCGAGCGCCAACCAGGACTCCGCGGCACGAGAGCAACTGGATCAACCGGTTAACCAAGATCGTTCTCGACGGAAACGCCCGGGTTACTGGGCGTTTTCGTCGAACGTGATGTTCGGGAGGAAGGCCGCTCCGTCAACTAGGCCGACGGCATGGGGAGCTCGTCCGGCCAACTCGCGTCACGGCCGTAGAAAGCCGCCAGCCGGTCGATCCGTGTCGCGCCCACTGGCGGCTCGGTCGGCGGGCCGAAGCCCATCTCCTCGGGCCGGTCCTCCGGCATCATCGCGTGCGCGAACGGCTCGACGACGTCGAGGAGCGCGTCGTCGAACTCCGGCTGCTGGCCGGTGGCACGGGCCAGGTCCCAGCCGTGCTGCAGGCATTCGGCCAGGTGCACGGTGACCGTCATCTCGGCGTTCTCCTGCTCGAAAGCTGACGGGTCGCGCCACGCGTCGGCGGTCAGCCGCGCCGACTCGGCGTACGCCGGCGCGTCGGCCTCTGGCGCGACGTCACCGATGATCGACATCAGCGACTCGCCCTTGGCCGCGGCCGCGAAGTGGCGGTTGCCGGCAACGAGATGCCCGATGAGCGAACGCACGTCCCACTCGGGACAGGGAGTCGGGTCGTCGAAATCGTCGGAGTGCACGCCCTCGACGAGGCGCTGTACTTCGGCGGTCGCGGAATCGTGCAAGGAGAGAAGTTCGCTCGGGCTCACTAGCGACTCCCTTGGGTCAGGGCGCTCCCGGCGGAACGAACGGAAGTCCGGGTGGCACGCCGTCCTCTATCAGCCGCCATACCCGATCAGTGTCGAGATGGTCAGCGACGAGGCGGCCGAGTGAGTTGAGCCTGGCTTCGCGGACATCGGCAAAGGACACGTCGCCCGGCACGTAGTCGCGGCCGGTGAGCTCGGCTACCCACATCAGGAGTGAACGGCGGAACGCGTCGTTCTCAAGCGCACCGTGCCAGACGGTGCCGATGACCGAGCCGACGCGCAGCCCTTCGTCCTCGCCGTCGTCGCTCTTGATCAGCGGGTCGCCGCCGTACGGCATCATCCGGCCGTGGTGGATCTCGTAGCCGGCGACCGGAGCGTCTGCGAACGCCGTCGCGATCCCCGTGGGCCGCCCCAGCACCTTCGACTGCATGAAGGCCGTGACGACGGGCAGCAGGCCGAGCGCCTCGACCGGCTCCGGGTAGCCGCTCTCGACCGGGTCAACGATGCGCGCGCCGAGCATCTGGTAGCCGCCGCACAAGCCGAGCACCGGTTGCCCCTTGGCGGCGCGGGCGCGGATGACCGACTCGAGTTTCTGCGCGCGCAGCCAGGCCAGGTCGGCAACCGTGGCGCGCGTGCCAGGGATGACGACGAGGTCGGCGTCCATCAGGTCGACCGGCGTGCTCGCGAACCGCACGATGACGCCGGGCTCGGCCGCGAGCGCGTCGATGTCGGTGACGTTGGACAACCGCGGCAGGCGTACGACGGCCACGCGCAGCGCGTCAGGACCCAGCGGCGCCGTCGGCGTGTCGCGCGGCACGTCCATCGCGAGCGAATCCTCGACGTCGAGCCACAGCCCGCCGCGGTAGGGCAACACGCCGTAAAACTCACGGCCGGTCAGCTCGGTGAGCATCCGCAGGCCGGAAGTCAGCAGCTCGGGCGCGCCGCGGAACTTGTTGATGATGAACCCGGCGACCAGCTCCTGGTCCTCGGGCGAAAGCAGCGCCAGCGTGCCGAACATGCCCGCGAAAACCCCGCCGCGATCGATGTCACCGACGACGAGAGTCGGCAGGTTGGCCGCCCGCGCGAGACCCATGTTGGCGATGTCGGTGGCGCGCAGGTTGATCTCGGCGGCGCTGCCCGCCCCCTCACAGATCACGACGTCGTACCGGCTGCGCAGGTCGGCGAGGCTCTCGAGCGCGAGCTCGAGCAGCGTCTCCTTCTGCGAGCGGTAACCGAGCGCGTCGACCTCGGCGAACACCCGGCCCTTCACCACGACCTGCGACGTGCGGTCACTACCGGGCTTGAGCAGCACCGGATTCATCTGCGCTTCGGGCTCGATCCGCGCGGCGGCGGCCTGCATCGCCTGCGCCCGGCCGATCTCGGCGCCGTCGAGCGTGACGAAACTGTTCAGGCTCATGTTCTGCGCCTTGAACGGCGCGACCCTGACTCCCTGGTCGACCAGCCAGCGGCACAGCCCCGCGGTGACGACGCTCTTGCCCGCGTCGGACGACGTCCCCGCAATCAACAACGCGCCGCTCATGCAGTCACCCTCTCAGATGCGGCGCGCATCGCGCACCGCCGAAAGGAGGCATGCTGCTGCGACGGCCGCGACGCCGACTGCTCGCGAGAGCCGGACCGCGCGCTCGATGTCGGCAGCTGCCGGGCTGCGACCGGCACCGAGCTCGGGGCGCTCCTCAACCCGGTCGCCGTACACGTTGCGGCCACCGAGTCGTACGTCGAGCGCCCCGGCGAAGGCCGCCTCGCACCGCCCCGCATTGGGGCTGGGGTGATTCGCACCGTCGCGACGCAGGATCCGCCATGCCCTCGCCGGGTCGCCGCCGACGGTCGGGGCGAGTGCGGCGGCAAGAGCACCGGTGATCCGCGCCGGGATCCAGTTGGCTACGTCGTCGGTCCGCGCGGCCGCCCAGCCGAATCTCTCGTACCGGTCCGAGCGGTAGCCGACCATCGCGTCGAGCGTGTTGGCCGCGCGGTAACCCAGCAGCCCGGCGGGTCCGGCAACCGCACCCCAGAACAACGGCGCGACGACGGCGTCGGAGGTGTTCTCGGCGACCGACTCGACGACCGCGCGGGCGATCCCGTCGCCGTCCAGCGCTGAGGGATCGCGACCGACCAGGGCGGGGAGGGCGGCGCGCGCCCCGGCGAGGTCACCGGCCCCGAGAGCGGCGCCTATCCGGCCGGCCTCCCGGTGCAGAGAGCGGCCGCCGACCACCGCCCAAGCAGCGACGGCGGTCACGGCAGTCCGGGTACGACGACGCCGCGCCAGGCGATCGAGTGCAGCACCCGCTGCGGTAGCGGCCCCGACGCACGCGCCGGCGTACGCCACACCGCTCACGCGGGAAGGCCGCCACATCCGTCGCTCGAGCGCGCCCGCTCCCTTGCCGAACATCGCCACCGGATGCCCGCGGCGGGGATCGCCGAAGACCAGGTCAGCCGCGAAGCCAAGCGCGAGACCGCCCGGCGAACTCACCCGTCCTCGTGCTGGTTGGTGCGGTAGAGCACCCACCCCGTGCCGCGCGTGTGCAGTTCGGTGACGGATGCCGGCGAGGCCTCCACCCGCCAAAAACTTGTGGCAGGCGCGTCCATCGCGACAGTGACGGCGGCACGGATCAGCGAGCCATGTGTCACTGCCACCAGGTCGTCGCGAGGGCCAGCGTGCCATTCGTCGAGCAGCGGGCGCACCCGGTCGAGCAGCTCGGCCACGGTCTCGCCGTCGTGCGGCCGGGCCTGCGGGTCGGTCATCCAGGCCAGGAAGCCTTCAGGGTCGCTCGACTGGACGTCGCGCAGGCTGCGGCCACCCCACGACCCGAGATCGAGGGCGCACAGGCGTGCGTCGACGAGAGGTGACCACTCCGCCGCCT
This sequence comes from Mycobacteriales bacterium, assembly GCA_046715235.1. Lineage (GTDB taxonomy): Bacteria > Actinomycetota > Actinomycetes > BP-191 > BP-191 > JBKJZO01. The sequence continues at coordinate 43,100 of JBKJZO010000019.1, read as the reverse complement.
CCGCGGTCTGCACGGCGCGCCGGGCTGGGCTCGTGAAAACCGGCGCGCCCCACTCGGTAAAGCCGCCGAGCGCGACAGCGTCGAGCTTGGTGTCCTCGGAGAGCGGCTCGTCGAGGGGGAAGTCGCCTCGTCGGGTAGCCAGCGTGCCCGCATGCCGCACGAGCAGAACCGTGCGGACAGGGGTCACCGGGAACGTCGTGCGGCGCGTTCGGTCAGCAGCCCGAAGCCCGCCGCGAGCGCGCCCCACAAGATGAACTGGGTGGCGATCGAGCGGAGCCGGAAGTCCCAGAGCAAGGTCGCCGGCACGGGCACTGCGTCAGTGTTGTCGGGTAGGACCGCATAGCCCGCTGCAACGAGGGTGACGAACGCAACCGCTACGACGATGTGCCGGGCGGGTTGCGGCATCCCCCGCCGCGCGAGTTCGCGCAGCAAGCACCAGGCCATCGTGACGGCCACGACACCGAGGAGCACCGCCGCGAGGTACAACCGCGTGCGCTGATCAAACGTGTCCGGATCGCCGACACCCGGCGGATTCGCCGGGTAGCGAATGAACGGGACCACGACCATCGCCGTCAGTGCTGCACCAGCGAGTGCGAGGGTGCGCTGCCAGGTGTCGCGGGTCGAGACGAAACGCCCGAGGGCGGCGTACAGGAGCGCGAAGAAGACGCCGAACGCGGCGCCGACGAGCGTGAAGCCCAATGGCGCGCCGACGCGGCGCTGGGTGTCGCGGGAAACCTCGGTCGCATGCTCGTGCGGGGCATCAGCGGCGGCGGCGGTGTCAGTCGTCGTGGCGGTGACCACCGCGGTCTCGTGTGAGTGCTGGCCCTCGAGCGCTATCGCGCGGTCGATCACCGGCTCGGCGATGACGAAAACGAAAAGCGCAGCGAACAGACCCGCAAGGAGGCCGGCTAGCAGCCCCCGCTTCAGGGAGGCAGTCATCATGGCCTCAGTGACACGGAACGCCGAGCAGGTGCCGGGCGTCGTGGAAGAACTCGTGGACGACGTTTCCGGCCTCGGCCGCTCCGCTGAGCGCATAGCTCTGGTCGAACGCGACGACGAAGACTGCCAGCAGCGCGAACAGGATCGTCGCGGCCAGCAGCACTGCCCTCGGCAGCTGCCTCGTCCGAAGTACGAGTGTGCTCATCCCTGCTCCCTACGGGGTTCACGCGCCCCGGTCGAAGATGACGCACGCACGAGTGTCCTGGCTCCCGGATCGACGCTTCCTCCGGCCTTCCAACCCCGAAGGGCCGTGGCCCGTGCGTGGAGGTCGCTCCCCGGTGACAGTGGCGGGACCGCGCCGGATTTGCACCGGCTTCCTCAGTTGCGCTTGTCGTGCCCTAGCTGGTGCGCACTCCATCACCTGCGGTCGGCCTCAGTCAACGCGACCGGCCGCGTGCGCTTCGGCCGCTGCCAGGATCGCGGGGAGGCTCTCCTGTACGGCGTCGCGCACCGCCCGTGCGCGCCGCGGATCCCCGCCGGCGTTGATCGCGACGATCAGGTCGTCAGTTCGTACGACGGCTGGCACCCACACCGCGCTCGCGGCGGCATCGTCGGCGCGCACGCACCAGATGCCGGAGCGCTGCGCCTCCGCGGCGACGGCGGCGTTGACGGCTGGATCGTCGGTCGCGGCGTGCACGAGCCATGCGCCGGCGAGGTCGCCCTCGGCGTACGCTCGGCGCTGCCACGTGAGCGCGAGCGCAGCCATCGCCTCCGTGCCGTCGGGCGCGATGACGGTGACGTCGGCGCCGGCGGCCACGAGCGCGGTCGCGCGGCGGGTCGCCACAATGCCGGCCCCGACCACGACTGCGCGGCGGCCGGCGAGATGCAACAGCAGCGGGTAGCCGCTCGTCGCCTTGGTCATGACCGGAGTGTGCCGCATGGACCGATGGCCAGGGCAGACCGCGGCTATCGTGCAGCCATGACATCGACCGCGACGACGCTGATCGTCGCGGTCGCGATGGCGGTCGGGCTTGTGGGCACGCTGATTCCAGTGCTCCCCGGGCTGCTGCTGATCCTCGGCGCGGCGATCTTCTACGGCATCGTCGAGGGATTCGGGGTCGTCGGCGCCGCCGCGATGGTCGTCATCAGCGGGCTCTTCGTTGCGGGCAGCCTGGTCTCGGTCGTGCTGGCGCGACGGTCAGCTGCGCGCGGCGGCGCCCCGCGGTCATCACTGCTCGCTGCCGTGGCCGGCGGGGTGGTCGGCATGTTCGTGCTACCCGTCGTCGGCTTCATTCCTGGCGCGATAGCGGGACTGCTGCTGGCCGAGCGCGCCCGCCTGCGCGACTGGTCAGCCGCATGGCGCGTCACGCTGACAGCCATGAAAGGTTTCGGGCTCGGGGTGCTCGTCGAAGCCGCGTGCGGTGTCGCGATGGTCGCGACGTGGGCCGTCTGGGTTTTCCTCACATGATGAGGGCGCCCTACCAGACGCACCGCGCCCGGGTGACCTCCTGGGGGCGATCGATGGCGATCAACGCGATGTTGCGCACCGATTCGCTGTGCATCTCGAAATATTCGCTGTGCCCGTGCGAGCCGGTGAGCTCCTGGCCCGTCAGCGAGTCGAGCCCGCCGTCGGTCTGAAACCGGGAAGTGCCGAAGCCACAGGTAGCGGGGTCAGGACCGAACCACTCGGTGTAGGTCACAGTGTCGCGTGCCGCCTTGCCGACGTACACATGTCCGGCGGGCACCGACAGCGCCGAAGTGCTCCACGACCCAACCCCCGGGCTCCCGATGAAGACCAAGTCGTCGACCGGCGTGGCGCGCCGAACGCTCAACCCGGCGGTCAGCGAGCCGTAGGAATGACCCACCACCGTCAGGTGCGCGCCGGGCCGGCCGCCGTCGAACACGCGAGCGGCCTCGCGTGAGGCGTCAACTCCTCGGACAAAACCGTCGAGCTTCGGCGCCCCACGCAGGGCCTTGATTGGAGAAGCCACGGTCAGAACAGTCGGTGTGCGGTAGCCGAGCCAGGCGACCGCCGCGACCTTCTCGCCCGGCGCGATGCGACCAGTCCACGCGTCGGCGGTCCGCTGCAGCCGCTCGGCGTTCCACACCACGTTGTCGAGGTCTTCCTTGACGTCCTGCTCGAGTCCTGGGACTAGGACCGCGACGTGGTCTGCGGTGTCGACGTCACCGACGGCAACCGCAGCGAGACCGGCGCCGCGCGGGTCGAGGACAAGAAGCCGGCGTGAGGGATCCGCGGCGAGCTGCCGGCGTACGGCCTCCAGCATCGCGAGGCGGTTGGCCGACCCTGAGTTGAACGAGTAGCCCGCGACCCACGTTGGCCCCGCGTTCTCGACCGCAAGGCGCGCGACCTGCAGCTCCCTGTGCAAGACAGCCGAATTGGCGGCATGCCTCGCTGCTGCCGGAATGCCTTCGAGACCCCCCAGGTGGTCAGGGAATGCCGCGACCAGCCGTTTCCTCTCGTCAGCCGACAGCGTCGACCACCATGCTGCGACGTCGGCCACAGGGGCGCCCGCGTCAGGCAGGTTGCGGCGACTGAGCTGCGAGATGACAGTCGCTGCCGTCGTCATGCGGAGCACGCGCTCCATCGCGCCGAGCCAACTGGCCGGCATCCCGAACTCGGTGAGAAACGAAAGTCGCCGCGACTGTGCACCCGCGTCAGCGATGGCCACCGCCGCCTCTGCGTCGGCTTCTTCAGCCGCGTCGAGCGCGGCACGCGCCAACGCGCTCGCATGCTCGGCCACCCTCAGCTGCTCCGAATAACGGAGGAGGGCGGGGCTGTCGGGCGCGGGGTTGGGATTGGTGAGGATGGGCGGAACGACGACCCGGCCGTCGGGGTAAACGGTCAGCGAGTGCTGCGCTGCGTAGTCGCGCGCACGCATCGCCGAGCCTTGCACCAGCTCGAGAGCGGCTGCCGCGGCGGCGAGGGTCGCGCCGGCAAGCATCAGCGAGTCACCCAGCCGCGTCAGCTCCTCGCGAAGGCGGGCGTCGGTGTCCGCGGCAGCGAGCGCTGCCCTCCCGCGCCACCGGCGTGCCGGATCGGCCAGGCTCGTCGCGAGCGCGCGAACGGTGTCGGCATCGGCGCGAATCGCGCGCCCGTTCACCCGCAGCCCGTCCAGATCCCACGCGAGCAACCTCTCGATCGTGATAGCCATGTCAGCGCCCGCTGCGCATGGCCAAGGCGTCGGAACGCGTGTACTGCACCGCGGCGGCATCAAGCCGGCGCGCCACCTGCTCCGTGGCCGACGCGGCCTGCCGGATTGCCGCAGCGAGGACGTCGCTCACGTCGACCATGGCCGCCGCGAGCCGACCGCCGGGTACGAGTCCGGCTCCGTCGTCGAGCAGACGAACCGCCTGCAGTGCCCGCAGAGCATCGAGCACGCGGACGGCGGCGTCTGACGACAGCCGCAAATCATCGGTCACGACCTCGAACCTCATTGGCCACTCCGCGTCTCGGACGATGCGGATCAGCCTGCGCGATCTGCACCTGCCGGTGGACCGGTCGGGGAAAAATGTGCACAACTTCGCCGGGCATAACGGGAGATAGCTCCGTTCCGCTTCGCTGGGAGCCCCTGGCACGTACGCTGCGCGAGCCATTTGCATGGCGCTCTTGGGGGACCAGATGCTTCACCATTCGCGCTTCCGGTGTGCGATTCGCCGCCGCTCGGTTATCTCCGCCGTGGCACTGACTGCGCTGACCACCGGCGTGGGCGTCCATGCGCTCGCACCGCCGGCGAATGCCGCGGTCACTGTCGACGGGATGATCGACTTGAGCTTCGGAACTCGCGGAGAGGCGCCGCCGCCGAATGTGCAAAGCCTGCCGGCGCCCGAGGCGGTCACCATCGACGCGTCGGGCCGGCTGCTCGTTGCCGGGTCCCTCTTCGACGGCGCCCGCAACATGGCGTTCGTCGCCCGCTACACCGCCAACGGCGCAGCCGACACGGGCTTCGGAGTCAACGGCGTGAGCATCGGGTTCGACGCGCAGAACTATCGCGCGCAGGATGTGGCGACCGACACGAGTGGCCGCATCCTCGTCGCCGGCATCTCGTCGAACGGCACGCGCGAAGGTGTGTTCGTCGCCCGATTCACCGACACCGGCGCCCCGGACACGACGTTCGGCTTCGGAGACGGCGTCCTGGTCGACTTCGACGCGGGCACCGACTCGCAAGGGCTCTCCCTTGCACTGCAAAGCGACGGAAAGATCCTCCTCGCCGGCAAGGTCAACAACGGGTCGCGAACCGGGTTCCTCGTTGCGCGGTACACCACCGCCGGCGCGCCCGACCCGTCATACGGCGAGTCCGGCCTCGTCACGGACTTCTCGGCGGGTGTCGGGTCGGAGGGCTCATCGATCGTTGTCGACGCCGAAGGTAAGGCCGTCGTCGCAGGCATGGTCGACAACGGCTCACGAACCGGCTTCGGGATCGCTCGCTACACCACGAGCGGTACGCCGGACAGCTCCTTCGGGTCGGGCGGCCTCATCGCCGACTACTCGGTCGGTGCGCTGTCGAATGCGTCGTCCGTCACGCTCGACGGCAGCGACCGCGTAGTCGTCGCGGGCTCGGCACTGCTTGACGGCAAGCAGGTCGTCGCGGTTGCGCGCTACATCGCGGGCGGCGCTCCCGACACGTCGTTCAGCGTCGACGGCGTTCACGCATCGGTCGTCGCCGGTAACGAGGTGTTCGGCGAGTCCGTCGTCGTCGACGCCGCCAACCGCGTCGTCGTTGCCGGCACCGTCGACAACGGCCAGCACTTCGGCTTCGCGCTGCTGCGGCTGAACCCCGCGGGCGCGCCCGACGTCGGGTTCGGCTTGCGCGGCGACGGATATGTCTTCGACGTCGCCGCCGATCGCGACGCCATGACCAGCGACGTCGCTGTCGACGGGCAGTCGCGGCTGGTCGTCGCGGGTGGCGCGAGCGGAGTGTCGCGGCTCGCCCGATATGCCACCGCGACCACACCGGCAGTCAGGACCGGCGTTTCCGCCTCCGCGCTGAGCGATCGCCGCATCAACGTCGTGTGGGGCATGTCGGACTCCGACGGCGGCACGCCCCTCACCGGCTTCATCGCCACCACCGCTCCCGGCGGCCAATCCTGCTCGGCCGCGTTCTCCGCGACCAGCTGTGTCATCGGCGGCCTCTCGTCCGGAACGACCTACGCGGTCAGCGTCACCGCGACGAATGCCCTCGGCACCAGCGCCGACTCGGTGCCGGTCTACGTGACCGCGGTCGACACGCTGCCCGAGGCCACGGTTCCGCGGGTCGTTTCGCCCACGTTCGACGGCCTGCGCGCGGTGCCGTACGCCGGCGCCGACGGCCTCGGGGCGGCGCGCCTGTCGTGGCGGCTACCCGCCGGCGTTGTGGCGTCCACCGTTCAGGTCGTCGTCAGCTCGCCCGGGGCCCGGACGCGGATCACGATGAACCCCGAACGGACCGCGGCCGACGTCACCGGCCTACCGAACAACTCCGACCACAGCGTGCACATCAGCGCGCTGACCACGACCGGCGGAACAGTCCAATCGGCGTCGACCCTGCTGCGCAGCCATCTGACTCGGCTGCGAGCCGCCTCGACCACCGTCAAGCTCGGTCAGCCGTCGACCCTCATGGGTGTCTTGTACGACGGCGCGCGCCGTCCGCGCGCGGGCCAGCGCGTCGACGTACTGATCCGGGTCAAGGGCGCGAAGACCTGGCGCGGCTACCGCAGCCTGCGTACCAGCGGCGCTGGCCTCGTGCGACTGGTCGTGCGGCCCACGAGCAACACCGAGTTCGCGCTCCGGTTCAGCGGAACCGGTGAGTGGCTGGGATCGGTCTCCGATCCGGTGGGCGTCAACGTCGTGCCGAAACTGAGCGCGACGCTCAGCACGGCCCGCGCGCACCGGGGCACCGTGGTGACGATGCGCGGAGTTGTTGCTCCGGCAACGCGCGGGGTCGTCGTCATACTGCAGCGGCTCGACGGCCGTACCTGGCGCAACATCACCAGCACCAGGACCAACAGCGCCGGCAGCTACGCGTTCACCATCCGCGCCTCAGCACGCCGGGCCGTCAAGTACCGAACGCGCGTCGCACCCACGCAGGCGAACCTCGCGGCGACGAGTCCCGCGCGCGTTCTCACCGGCACCTAGCCGCGCACGGCTACGGCGCCGTGGTGATGTAGACCGGCGTCGGGCCGACGTTGAACACCGTTCCGGTGCGTACGCTCTGCTTGCTGCCGTCGAGGCGGTGAAGCGCGCGGTAGCCGGCTGGAATGCGCATCGGGCGGGTCCGGTCGGGATGCCACAGGATGCGGATCTGCGTCCCCCCTCGCCGCAGAGCGCACGAGAACCCACCGGCCAACGCGCCGCTCGCGATGCGGGTGCAACCGAGCATCTGCTTGCCGACCAGCCAGCCGTACGTCACGCCGTACGCCTTTCCGGCCGGTCCGGCCGTGCTGCCGTTGGTCGTGAGGTAGAGCCCGGTGTAGTTGCGGTGGTCCCAGCCGTACCAGTACGAGCGGGCGACGCCGCCGGAGGCCATCAGCACGTAGGTGCGCGCGACGTACGCCATCGACGTCGAGCCGGCGTAGACCTCGTGCGTCGCCCGGTCGGTCGGGTTGTAGCGCCCGTAGCTCGACTCGGTGTTCCACAGCGGCAGGTGAGAAAGTCGGCGGTCCTTGAGGATCTTGCGGACGACCGCCAGGTAACGGATCGTGTCCTCAGGCCGCTCCTTGGCCTTGACGTAGAAGTGCGCCGCGATGACGTTGGCGTAGCGCCCGCCGCCGAGGCGGAGGTACTCGTCGAGCCACTTCGGGCTGTTGAGCGTGCGGGTCACGATTCCGGGCGAGATGACCACGTTGGACCGGCTGACGCTCTTGAGCTGCCCCCACGCCTGCTGAGCCATCCGCACCATGTCGATCGGCTTGCCACTGAAGTTCAGTACGGCGTTGGGCTCGTTGTAGAGCTCCCACTTGTTGATCTTGCCCTTGTAGCGAATCGCGAGCTTGCGCACGTACGCCGTCCAGGTACGGATGTCCTTGGGCTCGGCCGCCGTACCGACGCCGTAGTTGCCCGCCTCATTGGGACGCTTGGAAGCCCACCGGGGCGTGATCCCGAGGACCATCACGATGTCCTTCTTGCCGGCGATGGCCCGCTCCACCTGCGCGTCGAGCTTGGTGAAGTCCCACGTGGTCGGCGTCGGCTGCAGGGCCGCCCAGTGCACGCCGCTGTCCCAGATACGGATGGTGCCGAACGGGACGGTCGGCCAGTTGTCGACGGGATTGCCGACGTGCAGTCCGAACAGGCCCGGGCCGATCGGGGCGGGTGCTGCGCTGGCCGGCGTTGCGCCGGCGGCTACTGCCCCGAGCACGAGCGCTGAGGCGGCCACGCAGGCGGCGACGCGACGGGTGGACATGAATCGGCTACGCAGCACGGGCAAGACCCTTCGATGGACGACAGGAAGCAGACCGAACGGACGAGCAGGTGTCCTCCGACTGTACGACGGGCGGCTCGCCCCCGCGCGATAGGTGAGGTCTGAGTGGCGCTTGTCACGTGAGGGTCACGTGTTTCCGTCGCCCAGGTTCCTCGCCTTAGGCGAGTAGGTCCAGCTGCTCGTGCACGGGCAGCGGCGCAACCTGCGTGAGCAGGTCCGCATCGTCCACGCGTACGTCGTTCACGCGGGAACTCACGGGATGAGCTCGCAACCGTGGCACGGGTACGGCGTCGAGCAGGCTCAGCGCCGCGGCGGTGTCGGTGTCGGCATCGAGCCATTCGTCCCACAGCTGCGGAGGCAGGACCACGGGCATCCGGTCGTGCAGGTGGGCGATCGATCCGGCGGACGATGTCGTGACGATAGTGGCGCTGAGCACGCGCGTCTGGTCCGGACGGTGCCAGGACTCCCAGAGCCCGGCGAACGCGAGCGGCCCGCCGTCCTCTGAGGTGATCGCGTACGGCTGCTTCGGCGCACCCGGGTGCGCGACATGCCACTCGTAGTAGGCATCCGCAGGCAGGATTGCGCGCCGCCGCGCCAATGCCGGCCGGAACGCCGCCTTGTCGCCCAAGGACTCCCGGCGCGCGTTGATCATGCGCGAGCCGACCGAAAGATCTGCCGCCCACGGCGGAACCAGGCCCCAGCGCATGACCTTCAGCACGCGATCGGTGCCGCCGACGACAACGACGGGGACCGGCATCGTCGGGGCGACGTTATGCGAGGGCGTGAGCTCCAGCGTGTCGTCCGCGGACGCGTTGAAGATTCGGATCAGCAGGTCGGGCGGAGTCGCGGAGACGTAGCGGCCGCACATGGCGAAGACGCTACTTGACCGTTAGGAAGGCGACCTGAGATGCCGATAGAGGAACAGGCCGCGCTCAGCTGCGGTTAACTAGATCGCCGACCCGATTCATGGCCCCCGGTCCCAAAACAGTCGCTCCGAGCGACACACCGCCGTGAGGCGACCTGACGGGTTGGCGCGAAACGGCCGTTTCGGGATGACCGGGGCGGCCGTTGTCGTTGGCATCATCGATCCGGCGCCCGCACACTGTGTGGAGCCATTCGCCTGCCGAAGGAAATGCGTGACCGACAAACCGCGGTGCCGCCCACTGCCGCCCTCGGTGATCGAGGCGCGGGCCTTCAGCGACCCGCATGAGGACGAGTCCGAGCTCATCGCGCGCCTGGTCGAAGCACTCGCCGCGCTGCCCGAAGCCGAGCGCACTGCCGTCGTCGCGTCGATCGCGTACGGCGAAGGTCCGGTCGGCGCCGCGATGGAACTCGACGTCGAGACCGCGCTTGCGGCCAGCCTGAGCGAACGCGGCCTGGCCTCGCTGCGCGAGGCGATTCGGGAGTAGTCACCCCGAGGTCACGCTCAACCCGCACCCAGTTGCCAGAAAGAAGCGCCGGGGTGGCCGGGCTGACCGAAGTTACGAGGCTGACGAGGGCGACGAGCGTGTTGATGCGTCAGCGGGGGGTGGTTTCCTCGAACCCGAACGTCGTCACGAACGGGCGCGCGCCTACCTGGGCGACCGCGGCAGCCGCCGTACTCGTGCCCGCCGATAGCGCGTCGCGGGGTGCGAGGCCCTTGGTCCACGCGGCGAGGAAGCCGGCGGCGAACGCGTCGCCGGCGCCCGTCGTCGCGATGACCTTCGCGGGGGCGGCCGGCACGTCGACGACCGACTCGCCGTCCGACCAGATCGCGCCGTCAGCTCCGAGCTTGACGACGACCTCGCGGTACGGCGACGACGCGAGACGGCGGGCGAGCTCTTCCGGCGTACCAGGCCCCGCGAGGACGCGCGCCTCCTCGAGGTTGGCGATGCACAGGTCGACCGGCCCGGTCCACTCGAGGAACTGAGAAGCGCCGGCCGCGGCGAGCAGCGAGGCCGACGACGGATCGACCGAGATGGACATGCCGACGTCGCGCGCCATGCCCAGGGCCGCCAGAGCGGCGGCGCGGGACGAGTCGTGCAGCAACGGGTAGGCGGACAGGTGCATATGCCCGTCGGCGGTGAACACATCCGGCGGCAAATCCAGCGGCGACAACGCGTTGCTCGCGCCACGGTCGGGCAGCATGCTGCGTTCGCCATCCTCACCGACGAGCACGACCACGCATCCAGTCGCATGCTGCGCGTCGACCCTGACGCGCACGTCGACTCCGGCCCGCTTCAGCTCCTCGACCTGCACCCGCCCGGCCGGGTCGTTGCCCACCCGGCCGACGAACACCACCGACTGACCGCTGCCGACCGCGAGCCACGCCGCGACGTTGGCCGCCGAGCCGCCGCCGTACGTCGCAACGCTCGCGTTGGAGTCGCTGCCGAGCTGCAGCGGGCCGGTGAACCTCGCGACCACGTCGATGGCGATGTCGCCGATGACGACGATGCGCTTGCTCACGTGCGGTCTCCCCAGGCGACGGCGATCTGCGCCGCCAACAGGGCGTTGCGACGGATGATGATGGTATTGGCCGCGAGGCTGGCACCGTGCGTTTCCCGATGGAAGTACTCGAGCAGGTACGGCGTCACGCCCTTGCCCTGAATCCCGGCGGCTCGCAGCCGGGCCAGCCCCTCGCCCAGCACCCGGTCGTGCAAGCCCTTGTCCATCTGGTCGCCAACACCGAGCGGGTTGGCGAGGATCATCGCGGAGTTGTCGAGACCGAGGTCACGGCGCGCAAGCATCATGTCCGCGACCTCCTCCGGCGAGTCCACGGACCAGTCGAGCGGATAGCCCGAGTCGCTCAGGTAGAAACCAGGGAACGACCGGGTGCGAAACCCCACAACGGCAACGCTCAGTGACTCGAGCCGCTCGAGCGTCGCCGGCACGTCCAGGATCGATTTGACCCCCGCGCATACGACGGTCAGCGGCGTCTCGGCAAGCGTCGCGAGGTCGGCCGACTCGTCCCAGCTGTCCCGGGCCTCACGGTGTACGCCGCCCAGCCCGCCGGTCGCGAACACCCTGATGCCGGCGCGCGCGGCGAGCGCCGCGGTGCTCGCAACGGTCGTTGCACCCGTCCCTCGCTGCGCCACAGCGAGCGCGACGTCGCGCACAGACAGCTTCACCACGTCGTCGTCACCGGCGAGGCGCGCGAGTTCGTCGTCGTTCAGACCGACTATCGCGACACCGTCGACGACGCCGATCGTCGCCGGAACCGCGCCCTGCGCGGCAACGATCGCCTCGACCTCACGCGCGACGCGGAGGTTGTCCGGCCGCGGGAGGCCGTGCGCGATGATCGTGCTCTCGAGCGCAACGACCGGACGGCCGCCGGCGATCGCCGCGGCGACGTCGTCCCGGATGCGCAGCACGTCCATCGTCATCGCGCAAAGGATAGGGCGGTGAAACCGTCATCTCGCAGCCAGCTCCGGAGAGCCACCCGATTGCCGCAACGGCCTGGCTTCCCAGGCGGTTAGTACGGCGACGACAGCGGCCAGCGCCGCCAGCGCGGCCAGCGCACTCGCTGTCATCGCGAAGGCGACGCAGGCGAGACTGGCTCCCGCGGCCAGCAGCCGCGACGCGTCTAGCGCGCCTTCGGCCCGCAGCCTGAACGCGACGAGCGACGCCAGATAGAGGGCGACGCCGCCGCCAAGAGCAAGCGCGGGAATGCCGTCCAGTTCTTCGCCGGTGTGTCCCAGCGTTTCGGTGACGCCGAGCGCGAAGAGGATGATGCCGGCCACCATCGGCATGTGCAGGTAGCTGAACAGGTCACGCGCGAGTACCGCGCGCGGGAGCTCGTCGCTGTCGAGGAGCCGTCGCTCCACGCGGTCAGGCTGCTCGTCGAAGTACGCCCACCACAGTCCCGCCACAACGAGCATGGCCAGCACGATGCCGCTGATCAGTGCGCTCCCGACGGGTAGCCCACCGGCACCGACTCCGACTGCGACGATCGATTCGCCGAGCGCGATGATGACGATGAGTCCGTGTCGCTCGACGAAATGCGCGGGCGCGACGTGCCAGCCCGCCATACCCCTCAGCACCGGACTCGAGTAGTCGAGTGAGATCGCCGCTATCCACAGGACGACTCGCGGAGTCGGGCCAAGGAACCCGGCGACCGCGATGAGAGCCGGCGCGGCAAGGAAGTTCGGCGACAAGCGCAACAGAGCCATCCGGATCCCCTGCACGTCACGGCCGGCGATCCAGAACAACAGCAGGTGCAACGCGCGGAAGATGAAGTACGCAATGCCGAACGCGACTGCGTGCTCGCCGAAGGCGTCGGGCAACACGATCGCCGCGACGAGCATCGTTGCCATCGCGGCGAACATGAGCACACGAACCGATGGGTCGCGATGCTCGGAGGCGTTCGTGAGCCAGGCGTACGCCGCCCACGCCCACCACAGAGCGGCAACGATCAGGAGGCCGCGACCCAGTCCCCGCCAAGATAGATCGTGCTCGAGTGTCGCTGTGACTTGTGTCACCGCGAAGACGAAAACGAGATCAAAGAACAGCTCTAGCGGCGTGACGCGGTGGTCTTCGGCAAGTTGCGGCATGGCGCAACGGTAAACTGAAAGCGAGCCGACTGGTTACACGCAGCGGACTCATCGCACGAAGCACAGTCCTTGCACGCAGCGGATTCGTTGCCCGCAGGCGGTTGTTGAGCAGCACGAGCTGCTTTCCCGGTGCCAACTGTTTACCGCACCGTCATGTCCAGTTACTGCAGTGGCATCAGGGCAAAGGACTCTAAGAGGGATCAGAGAGGAGTACCGAATGTCGGTACACCAGGCACGACACATCGCGCTCGTCGCGCACGACCGGAAGAAGCCTGACCTGCTGCGGTGGGCCAACTTCAACCGGGACACGTTGCGGGCGCATCACCTGTACGCGACGGGCACTACCGGAGGCATGCTGCAGTACGAGCTCGGCCTGCAGGTGACGCAGTTCCTCAGTGGTCCGGTAGGTGGCGACCAGCAGATCGGCGCGAAAATCGCTGAAGGACAGATTGACGTCCTCATCTTCTTCTGGGACCCACTCGAGCCGCAGCCGCACGACCCCGATGTCAAGGCGTTGCTCCGCATCGCGGCAGTCTGGAACATCCCGGTCGCCTGCAACGTGGCGAGCGCCGACTTCATCATTTCCTCACCCCTGCTCGTCGATGGTTACCAGCAAGAACGGCCCGACCAGTACGACCGCGACGTCGACATCGACGACGTCCCGCGTGGCCGCGTGGCATGAACTGAGGTGCTCCGTGAAGTGCGACTGACTCGCCCAGGCGCGCGTCAGGTTTCGTACAGCCGCTCGTATGCCGACCGTGACGTGTCGGCCTGACGGCTGGCCTGGGCGACGGTCCAGCGCCGGCTCTCGCGGTCGATCGCGATCGTCGTCCAGCCCCGGCCGTCTTCTGTTGGCGACGGAGTCCTATTGCACTTATTCATTGTTCGACGCCCGGATGCATCGAATATCCCATCTAGTATGTCGTTAAGTAAGTAGCTTTACCTTATGGGATCATGATGCATGCCGTTGACTGTGGGTGTGCAGGTTTCGCGCGCTGATCGTGAGGTGCTCAGCTCGTGGACGCGGTCGTCGTCGATGCCGGCCGGGCTGGCGCAGCGCGCCCGGATCGTGCTGCTGGCCGATGAGGGTGTCGGCACGAACGAGATCGCGCACCGGGTCGGGGTGAGCAAGCCGACGGTGATCGCCTGGAAACGCCGGTACGCCAGCGAGGGGCTGGCCGGGCTGGACGACCGGGCGAAGCCAGGCCGGCCCGCGACCTTGGACCCGGTCGCGGTCGTCCTGGCGACCTTGGAGCCGCCACCGGAGCGGCTCGCCGTGACGCACTGGTCGTCCCGGCTGCTGGCCGGTGAGCTGGGCGTCAGCCACGTCACGGTAGCGAAGGTCTGGAAGGACTGGGACCTGCAACCGTGGCGGGTGGAGACGTTCAAGTTCTCCACCGATCCGGAGCTGGAAGCCAAGCTCCGCGACGTCGTCGGGCTTTACCTCAATCCACCGGACAAGGCCATCGTGCTGTGCATCGACGAGAAGTCCCAGGTGCAGGCGCTGGACCGTACCGCGCCGATCCTGCCGCTGCGGCCGGGGATCCCAGCCAAGCAGACCCACGACTACGTGTGGCATGGCACTACCACGCTGTTCGCCGCGCTCGAGGTGGCCACCGGGAAGGTCACCGACGCCTGCTACCCGCGGCACCGCCACGAGGAGTTCCTACGCTTCCTCAAACACGTCGCCAGGAGCTACCCGCGCAAGCCGCTGCACATCGTGGTCGACAACTACGCCACCCATAAGCACCCGGCCGTGCAGGCCTGGCTGGCCAAGCACCCGCGGATCACTTTGCACTTCACCCCGACGTCCGGCTCCTGGCTGAACATGGTCGAGATCTTCTTCGGGATCATCACCCGGCAAGCCATCCGCCGAGGCAGCCTCACTAGCGTCAAAGACCTCATCCACGCCATCGAAGCCTTCATCGACGGCTGGAACGACCGCTGCCAACCCTTCACCTGGACCAAGTCCGCCGACGAACTACTCCCACACTCCCGACCGGGTAAAAGAACATCGTTTACGAGGCACTAGGCGACGGGCGTCGCCTGCCAGCCGACCTCGGGGATCCGCGGCGGCACGTCGCCACGCGCCTCGCTGGAGACGAGTTGGACACCCGCCGCGAGCGAGGACTTCCACGCGCTGGAACACCAACCGGCCGCGCCCTCCTTCCGCTGGTCACGACCAGCACGAGGGATCTCCCGCTGCCCGTCGGCGTGCACATCCGTCGCGACCGGGCTGCACCCGGACTCATCTACACCGAAGCGCATCAACGCCGTCCGTCGAATGGCATTCGGCGTCATCGGCGCCGGGCCATCCAGCGGTCGAGGCGTTCTCGCGCCGCTTCGATGCTTGTGGGGAACCGTGGGGGACACGGTCAATTCGGGGGGACCTCCATGCTGCGCTCCGCTCGCCATCGCAACCCGCTCGCCGCATCCGTAGGGCTGGTGATCGCGCTTTCGCTCGTTGCCGGCGCGGCAGCGACGCCGGCGACAGCCGGACGACCTTCGCCTTCGAAGTCGTCGAAGCCCACAGCGCCGGCGGCGAAGCAAAAGCCGGCCCCAAAGACACCGCCTCCCGCGAAGGCTGGGCCGAAGTCGAACCCGAAGCCCCCGAGCCCAAAGCCCCCGACCGGACCATTGCTCGATGGCGTGCGCCGGGTGTCTGTTGCGCGCAGCGAATTCGTCGACGACTACCTGAACACGGACGGTTCGCACACTGCCGTGATGGGCCTCGAGCCGCGAAACGTCAAAGACGCCCGAGGTGGCTTCGTCCCGATCGTCAAGGCCGTCCGCGCGAACCGAGACGGCGACCTGGTCACTGGTGCGCACGCGCTTTCGCCGAAGTTCTCCAAGCGAGCGTCCGCGGATAAGACGGTCTCCTTCGCACCCGGCGGCAACCCGGTGTCGTTCGGCCTCATTGGAAGCCGCGCAGTTCCGGCGACGAAGCTCGGCACTACCGGCGTTCGGTACGCCGGCGTCCTCGACGGCGTAGACCTTGACTACCGAGTCACTAACGACGCGGTGAAAGAGGAACTCGTCATCCGCAAGCGACCGGCGGCTGCTGTGCAGTCGAAGGGCAACGCGGCAAAATCTGCCGCGCAGCTCTCATGGCAGTTCGTCTACAACGCCCCGGGCCTGAAGGCGTCAAAGTCGCGGGACGGCAGCATCGCCTTCAAGAACAAGCGCGGCGTTGTGGTCGCTTCAGTGCCGCCGGGTGAAGCCTGGGACTCAAACGTCAGCAAGCGCAGTGTCGTCCCTGTTTCTTACTCGCTTGGCAAGCGCGGCCGCACGACGATCCTGACCGCTAGCATCGACCGGGCGTGGGCAACCGCTGCCAAGCGGGCATACCCGCTGCATGTCGACCCGACGTTCACGCATGAGAACACGTCGGGCATTTCCTACTACCGCTGGGACAACATCACTGCGACAGAGGTCACGGCGGTGGGCTGCTTGTCATGCGGGATCCGGGTCGGCACCGACAAGGAGCCGGTCAGCCAGACTTGGCGTACGGCTGCGAAGTTCCCGTACGAGCAGCTCTACGGCACGCAGATTGACGGCGTAGCGATCAAGCTCGAACTCAACGAGACGCTCTCGTCATACCTGCCGACGCAACTGCCGCTAACTGTGCATGCAGCGGACCCAGTCCCGTCGTTCAACGCCTTCGACGAGACGGTGCTCGCGTCGCAGAGCGTGCAGCAGAAGACCACTATCGTGACCGGCAATCCACTGAACGATCGGCTGACGGCGAAGATCAGGGGCTGGGTAACCGGTCGAGAGGCCAGCCAGCGGCTGTTCTTCAAGGGGACGGAGCGTCCGGGTCAGCACACGTACAACGAGATGACGGCGACGATGACGGTGGCATACACGCCGAACACTCATTTCGCCACACCGGTGTATCCAAAGAACGGCGCAAAGCGCGTTCCGCAGATTCCGGTACCGACGTTTCGGATTGCCTATTCGAACCCAACACTTCAGCAGCGATACCGCTACGTCATCTACGACGCGAAGCGCGTCCTGTGGACCTCTGCGTGGACCGACAAAACCCAGGTGACACCACCTGCGTTCTCGCTGCCGAATCAGCTCGAGGTCTTCTGGCGGGTCGACTTGGACGACAACTTCACCAGAGGGGTTGGCGGCCACGACACGACCTCCCCAATCCGGTACGGACCGGAGTGGGCGTTCTCCACGATCCGTGAGGATCTGCCGATCATTTTCGTGCCCGGAACGGGCGGCTCCACTATCGAGGATGCTGACGGTCACGAGGTGTACCCGAACGCGGTCGCGGTAGCAGCCAGCCCGAACGATTCACACTTTGACGTCCTGCAGTTCGAGTCGGACGGTAGGACGGAGAAGAGCGAACCCTTCGGCCCTCTCCATGTGGGACATGTGACCAAGGTGGTGGGGTTGCATCCGTGGAGCGAGGACATATACGACTCGACCTACAATTTCTTGCACGGTGGAGGTTACAAAGACGGCGTCAGCCTGTTCCCGTTCCCGTATGACTGGCGCAGGAGCCAGCAACACAACGCTGCGCTGCTTCGGTTGAAGATCGCGGAAGTGCAGAGGATCACCGGCTTTGACAAGGTGAACATCCTCGCGCACTCCTTGGGCGGTCTTGTCGCTTCGACCGCAGTCGAAGGCGATGCTGCAACCGCGGCGAAAGTCAACCGCATCGTTACGCTCGGTTCGCCGCACTTGGGGGTAGCGAGAGTCCTCGGTCAACTCAAGTACAACGAGCCTTGTCAGACCCGAATCGCAGGCAAGTGCTGGATCGACAACGACGAGCTCGCCAAGCTGATGCGCAACTGGCCGGGGTTGCTCGAGATGCTTCCCGGCCGCAACTACGTGACCGCGGCTACCTCCCCGATCGTAGTGTCGCGCATGCCGGTCGCGGGACCGCGCGAGGACAAGTGGCTGAGCTTTGCGGACTACCGGGCAAAGCTCGCCGACAAGAACATGCCGTTGATCGATTCTGCCTTCGAGTGGCATAACGATCACGACGGATGGGCGCCTGCCAGCCGGCAGCTGGGACTACTCCGTATTGTCGGCGAGGGGCATTACACAATCGCGGCGGTGCGCGAGCAGGACGAACAGAAATGCACATGGTCGCGTGGGCCGGCAAAGCCAGTCTGCAAGATCGTCACAGTGAACAGCTTTGAGCTACGTATTGGCGACGGGGTCGCAGAGAGAAACTCTGCCGGCTTGCACAATCAGGAGAAGGGGTTCGATCTGCGGGGCAACGGCCTCAACCATTACGTGCGCGTTCATCACGACGACCTCCCCAAGGACCTCGAGGTCCTGAAGATGGCGATTAGGTACCTGAAACTGGACGGGCCGAATCCCACCCGCAGTGCCGCTCAATCAGCGCGATGCGTGGGCTGCTCGAACTCCATCGGCGCGGCTGGCGCTGCGCATCACATGTCCGCGACGTCCGATGACGATGACCCTCAGACACCCGAGGACGAGCTCGCCCCCTTGCCCGAGGGGATCTCGCTCACTCCCGGCCACCTCTCAGGTTCTGCGCTAGACGTTCACGGGAGCGTTTACGGCTCGCTCAGGGATTCGAGTGGGCACGTCACTGGTGTTACCGACACGATCCTGAAGTTGGCAGTGGAGAACATTCCGCTCTCGCAATATGACGCCGGCACCGAGTATTCGTCGACAGTGCTGCAGCGGGACGGGGACTATGAGGGAACCTGGCGAGCGACCGAAGACGGGGAGGTCAAATTCCGATTGAGGACGTACGCCGACAATGACGTGAGTCGCCTCGTGGCGTTCCCGCCATTAGAAGTTCGCTCCGGCGCGGTGCTTACGATGTCACTTCACCTGCCTGGTATCGATCCGGCTCCCGCCCTCCGAATCGACGATGACGGCAACGGCGTCGTTGATCGGACGGTGCCGGCGTTCGCGCCGGTCACCGGGCCGGCGATACTGGACGTCACACCTCCCGAAGCCGTTGGCGTAGTTACCCGGCGCTACATCGCCGAAGACGGGAAGCGGATGGCTCGCGTGGAGCTGACCGCAACCGACAATGCCGGCGGCTCTGGAGTCGCCGAAATCCAGTACGTCGTCGGCCGGACCGGCGAGCGGGGGGCGTACACCGGACCATTCGAGCTCTTAGCGGAGGGTGATCTCTTCATCCGCGCGGTCGATGCCGCAGGGAACGTTCAGATGCCGTACTACGCGTTCGCCTTGGATGAGCATGCTGATCACGTCGAGGCGGTGCACGAGTTCCTCGAGCCACACGTCAATCTTGCTGGCCAGCTCGCCTACGAAGGAGACGAGGATTGGATCGGGCTCAATCTCGCGGCAGGCGAAACCCAGGTGCAACTCATAGGAATGGCGCAAGACTACGATCTTGAGGTGTACGACGCGCAGCTAGCACTCGTATCGGCAAGTCGCGTCGGCGGAAATCGTTCTGAGAAACTGCAGGTCGACGGCCCTGGCGGGCGATACTTTGTTCGCGTCGTCAGTGCGCACGGCGAGTGGTCAGCGAAGACCGGCTACCGCCTCAACATCGGAGAGGCGAAGTAGCGGTGGCGCAACAGCAGGTTGAAGCGCTTCCCCCTCAGGCTCCAAAAGCGCCAGTCCGCATCTGGGGCCGCTGGGCGACGTGGACGCCGTCGCGAGTGCTCTGGGCTGTCGTCCTCGTGGCGTTGGCCATTGCGATCGCGGCCTGGCAGCTCACGCTGGCAAGACCGATGCTCGCCATCTGTTGGAATTGCCAGGTGACTGCGGAAGAGGATCAAGCACTCCGGCTGCACCAGTTCGCCGCCCTCGTGTCGCTCGCGTCCGTTCCTCTCATCATCGGAGTTCTACGCGGAAGACTGCGGTGGGTGGTGCTTGGCGGCGTGCTCATCGCGGCATCGGCGTACTGGTCGTTCGGCTCTCCAACGCCGCCGGCCAACCTCGTGGAGGAGTGCCCGCTAGAAGGGCCGTGTAGCAAGACCGTTCCGATGCGGTGAAAAGGCTCAGCCGCCTGCGGGTGGCCGCGCCGCCGATACGGAAGGCATGCAAACCGTCGTTCTGAACGCGCGGGTTGCTCCGGGACGATCGCGAGGTTGTTCGCGATCACCGCCTGCTACTAGCTGCCAGCGAGGGACGGCACAGAGGCATCGGGCCGCCCCAGCCGCCGCCCGGGAGATTGCAGAGTCGGCCCTCGCGTGGGGCCTCGTCGCTATGCCTTTCTCACGCAATCGACAAATCCCTGCTGTGCAAGGCTTTCAGCCTGATCGGTGCGCCGCACCCGGTCCGCCGCCTCGGCCTTGATGAGACCCGGACCCGCTCGGTGCGCTGGGTCCTCGATGAGGCCGGCTGGCGGCGCACCGACCCGTGGATGACCAGCTTCGTTGACCTCGACACCGCGCACGCTGGTGGGCTGATCGGGTTGGTCCCTGGCCGCTCCGGCGGGGCGGTCGACACCTGGCTGGGCCGCCAATCCGAGGAGCGGAAGGCCGGTATAGAGATCGTCGCGTTGGACCCGTCGGCGCCGTTCGCCGCAGCGATCCGCCGGCACCTGCCGAACACGACGATCGTCGTCGATCACTGGCATCTGGTCCGCCTCGCGAACCAAGCGGTGACCGACGTGCGCCAGCGCGCTGCTCGGGAGCAGCTCGGCCGGCGCGGCCGGCGGACCGACCTCGCCTGGGCACCGCCAGCTGCTGCTCCGCGCCGGGAACACCCTGTCCCGCAACGGATTAGCGCGGCTTCGCCGGGTCCTCGCCGAGGATGACCCGACGAACGAGATCAGCGCCGCCTGGGCCTGCAAGGAACTGCTCCGCCAACTCCTCACCGCCCGGGACCGGCACACCGCCGCGCACCGGCTGTTCCGGTTCTACGACGCGTGCCACATCGCCGACATGCCCGAAACGACCAGGCTCGCCAGCACCATCGACACCTGGTGGCCGCACATCGAAGCGTTCCTGATGACGGGCGTCACGAACGCCCGAACCGAGGGCTACAACCGGGCGATCAAGCAGATCGAGCGAGTCGGCTGCGGCTACCGGAACCAAGCCAACTACGAACGCCGTATCCTGCTGCACATCGCCGCCAAGAAGGCCGCGTGAACAGCAGTCAGGATCGCGGGCGTCTCACCATCAAAATCGAAGAGATTCCCTAACGGCTGTCAAGTCGGGGCGCTGGTGACTGTGGGTGGGCGCGGGTCATCGCGGCCCGGACGCGTGGGGTCGCTTTCCCGTTCCTCGCCGCCGGATGGTGCGCCGGCGTTCGTCGAGGTCAACGTCGTTCGTCCGCGGCGGCCATCTGAATGATGTCCGCCTGTGGGCGCTCCACGTCGAGCTCTCCCGGCGCCGGCTGGTGGGCAGCGATCGAGGAACGGGTTTGGTGTAGTCGCGGGGCCGTGTTCGCTGTTCGCCGTCCGGCGCGGGTGAGCGGGCGCCGCGCGGACGTCAGCCGGTCAGCGGGTGAGTTTGGCGCGGTGCGTCGCGGCGCTGTGCGCGCGGGCCCGACCGCGGACGTCCTCGCCGACGGTGAACCGCTCGGCGATCAGGGCCTTGGCGGCGCGTTCGGTGATCGCCTTTCCGTCGAGGTCACGCAGCTGGTAAGGCTCGCCGCGAGCCAGGACGGTCCAGGTCCGTTCGACGAGTTTGCGGGCGACCGCGACGGTGGCCTGGGTGACAGCTTGATCATCGGGGGCGTGAATGAACGTTCGGAAACGGTTCAAGATCGGGCGTTGACCGACATACCGGGCAGTCGTAGGTTCGCCAGCATTCGTTCGACGGGGTCCGCACGAGTGTTACGCACCACATCGAGGTGGGCACCACCGACCGGCGACGATTGCTTGGAGGCGGTATGGCGCGTCCAGAACCCGTAGGCGCGAATCCCTCCCGTCTCCCCTAACCCCGCCTCATGCCACCACCACGCAGGCGCGGCGAACCGTCACACGTTGTGCAGGGTGCCCGCTCGATCGCTGGTGAGATCCTCAAACGCGAGTCGACGGCCAACCTGGACCCGCGTATCCGCCAGATCGTCGAGCGACAACTTGGCGGCGTCCTGCCCGGGCGGTTGGTGCCAGCAGGTCAGGCGCTGGAGCAGCGGCGCGTCAGCGGCGACGACGTCATCCGGCTGCTCCGCTCCGCCGCCATCACAGCAGGCGGGCATGACCCAGCGCGCACCGCTGATCCGCCCCCGCCGCTGCTGTGGGAGGACGGCGTCAACCGGCTGCTCGTCCGGATCGCCGGCATCAACGGACGACTCGACGAGGGCTTGATCGAGCTGGTCATCCCGGTCTACTGCGAGGAGACCGGCGAAGCCGAAGTCGCCGTCACGTTCATCACCGAGTCGCGAGAGCAGCCGACCGGCGGCATCTGCATCACCGAGGACCATCCGCGCGGCCCCGCGGTCGTCGTCGAGAACTGGCACGAGCCGCTGATCGCACTCGCGTGGCACACGGTGCTGATCGCGACGGCCGCTCTCAGCGGTGCCGTCGGCGCCGACGAGTCCGGGCAGCAGCTGGTCACCGCGACCCTGTCGGTGTCGCGCGAAGGCATAGCCGTGACCCCGATGGCGCGGCACACGTTCCTGCAGGCGATGAACACGCGGTGAGCGGCCTGCCGACGCTCGACCCGGAGATCGCCGACCTCGGCCTGGCAATCGGCCTGCTAAACAGCACAGCGTCAGGCGTCGAGCTCGACAGCGACTGGTTCAGCGACCCGGGGCCGCGTATCACGGGTGCGATAGCGGACGCCGATCGGCGGGCGGCACTCGTGCGTTTCGTCGACAACGTGCTCGCCCAGGGCGCGCACACCGAACGCGACGGCATCACGTTCCTGCACCTGTTCAACCTGCGCGAGCTGGCCGGCGACAACACCCTGCCCGACCTCACCGTGCAGGCTTCGCTCGACGCCAGGCCGGCGGCGTACGTCGAGATCGGCCTTGCCGTGTCGCTGACTGTCGACGACCCGGCCATCAGCACCGAGCTCGTCGTCCCGCTCTACCGCGCGAAGAAGACCGGCCAGAGCGTGGGCCAGGAGTTCGCGCTGCTCGACGGCGGCGTCGTACATCTGTCGACCGAGATCACGCTGTCGTCGGCTCCGGTGCCTATCGGCGAGTTCGGTCTCGCAGGTGTCGCCGTGTCGATCGCGACACCGATCGTGGGCGGGCCGCCGCCGTCGTTCCGCCTGCAGTTGCGCGGCTTGCACCTGCCGGGCGCGCCGACCGCGTCCGACATCGACATCGGCGGGCCGGGCGTATCGATCGAGGACTCGCTGCTGTCCCTGGTGCTCGGCCTGGTGCGGCAGAGCGCCGCCGCGCTGACCGGTCCTGCCGCCGCTGAGGTCTCCGCCGCGCTCGACCTGCTCGGACTCGGCGACGCCGTCGGCATCCCACCACTGCCCGTCGCCGACGTACTCGACCGCGGCGCGGCCGCCCTGCGCGACTGGTTCGTCGAGCTGATGAGTACGACGGCCGCTCGCTCCGCATGGCTCGGATCCCTTGCCACCCTGCTGTCTGGCAGCGCAAGCGGCGACGTCGTCAACATCCCGATCGGCGCAGGTCCGGTGACGGCGCAACTCGGGCTGCGCGCGGTGACCGGACCCGGCGGCTACCCGCTCGTCACGCCGCGGCTCGGGGTGACGCTGATCGCCGACGTCGCCGGTGCGGTCCGGCTCGGCGGCGCGGTCGCGGTCGACCTGTTCACCGTCGACGTCGGCACCGGGGCGATGTCCGCGATCCCGTACGCCGACGTGGCGGTCACCGCGACCGGCAGCGGCACGGGCAACGCGGCCAAGCTGCTGAACACCGGCACCCTCGACATCGGCGCGCTGCGACTCGGCCTGTCGATCAGAGGCGGCGACCCGCAGGCACTGGTCGAGCTGCACGACCTCGACATCGACGGCAGTCACCGCGACGTGCTCGACCTGTCCAGTCCCGAGGCGGTCGTCGCCGCGGCAGGGCAGATCGCAGCCGATCTGATCGCGACGGCGCTCGACGCACTCGGCCCGGCCGGCGCCGATCTCAAAGCGCTGCTCGGGCTCGACCCACCCGCCGGCGTACCGGCTCTCGACGCGACCGCCCTGCTCGGCGATCCGCTGGGCACCTTCGCCGACTGGTGGCAGCAGCTGACGACGACGCACGCGGCCGCCGTACCCGAAGTCCTAGGGCACTTGCGCGACCTGATCTCCGGCGACGCGCAGCTGGCCCAGACGATCGCGGGCACCGGCACCGAGGCCGACCCGTGGTCGATCCCCGTCGTCACGCGGCTGGCGCTGACGTGCTGGCGCGATGGCAGCCGGTTGGTCGTCGCACCCGTGCTCTCACTGCGGGTCGACGACCTCGCGGGCGGTTGCACCGTCGTGCAGACGACCATCCGGCTGCAGCTGGTGTCGTTCGACCTCGCCGCCGGCGCCGCCGACTTCCTCGGTGGGGTCGACATGCAGGCCAGGATGCGCGAACGCGGAGGCACCGAGGCGCGGCTCTCACTCGGCCCGATCGCGATCGTCGCCGACTTCATCGGCGTACGAGCGGGCTGGTCGCCAACAGCTGGCTTCGCCGTCGAGCTGCTGACGCCGGGCCTGGCCGCCGACACCGGCACGGAACGCCTACCCCTCGTGCTGCCGACGGTCAGCTCCTCGGGCGCGATCAGCGTCCCCGCGACGGCGTGGGGTTCGGTGGAGCGGTTGCTGGGCGTACTCGCCGCGAGCAGCCCGTTCGGCTGGCTGAACGACGTCGTCGAGCTGTTCGGGTGGGGCCTGACCGGCCGGGCGGGACAGCCCAGGCTCTCCCTCGCCGCGGTGGCCGCCGGGCCGGTGCCCGCCGTCACCGCGTGGCTGGGCGCGCTCGTCACCAACGGCGAAGTCGTCGGCTCGCTGTCGGCCACGCTGGCGCATCTGATCGGCGGCAGCCGCGCCGGTCTGGCCGGTCGCTTCACCGGCCGGGGCACGCCGCAGGACCCGTGGCTGGCCGGGCTCGGCCGCTCGCCGGCGTCCCCCGCGATCGCCATCTGGCTCGGGCCGGACGGGCCGGTGCTCGAACCGTCCGCGACCAGCGACGCCCTGCAGTCCTGGCGTCCCGGTACGCCGGGACTCGGCGCCGAAGGGTTGGCACAGGCCATCTTCGACGAGGCCGCAACCGGACCCGACATGGCCGCGCTGGCCGCCGGCCGCGAGGGCATCGCCGCCGGACTCGCGGCGCTCACCGGTCGCTGGACCGGCACCGATGGCATGGTCGCGCCACCGCCAGCCGCCATCTCGCGGCTGACCCCGGTTGTGCTTCCCGACCTGGACGCGTCGGGAGTGCCCGCACTCGACGTCGCCGCGCTGATCCCGGGCGGGCTGCCTGCCGGCGCTGTCGTCGTCCGCGTCGCCGTTGCCACGGGTACGGCGGCGGCCGACCTGCCGTGGGTGCCCGCTGCCGGCCGGCTCGTCGACCTGACCGCGACCGGGCTCAGCCCGTCGTCATTCAACGTCACGAGCCCCGCGGCCGGCGAGAGGGTCGTTGCGCTCGCGCCACGGGCTGTCGCGTCGCTCGGCGGCACGACCGACCCGAGCGGAGTCGTCGGTCAGGCCGCGCGCCTGCAGAAGGTGATCACCGACCTGGCGTCTGCCGGGCCGGTCGTCCTCGTCGCCGCCGGCGGCGCAGGTCACGCGGCGCGCATGGCCGCTGACGCCGTAGCCGGCGTCACGCACCTGGTAACGCTGGGAACCCCGTGGAGCGCGGCGACGTTCGACACCGCCCGCACCGGCGTGCCCGCCGACGCGTTGCGCCTGATGCGCGCGGTCCTCCCGGACGCCGACCCAGCCGACCCGGACGACGACGACCTCGCCCTCGGCCGCGCCCTGGTGACCGGGTTCATGCGCGCGGCTCGCGGCGCAGTCGACGTCACCGAGCTCGAGGCGCCGCGCCCAGCCCTCGAAGTCCGGACCGGCCTCACTGCGGTCGCCGCGTTCGGCGCACTCAGCCAGGCCAGGGTCGACCGGGCGATGACCGCCGTCTTTGCGGCCGGGCTGTCGGCCCGCGCGCGAGCCCGCGCAGCCACCGCGACCGCCGCGCCGACCAGCGCGCACGTCGGCGTACATCTGCCGTTCGACCTGCTCACCCCGCCCGGTGGCCACGGCACGACGCTGCGCGGATCGCTGCTGCTGCAGCTGCTCAGCGTCGACGCGACGGCCGCGACGATCGGCGCCACGCCGGGCATCCGGCTCGAGCTCGACGTCGCGGACACCGACAGCTGGCTGATCGGCGGACCCGGCACGACACCCGCGGGCGGCGCGCCGGCGCTGGAGCTGCGGCGGCTGAGCGCACGGCTGGAGTTCGGCCTGTACGGCGAGCCGTCCAGCGCGCAGGTCGTGCTGCACGAAGGCGCCGCGCTGGGTGCCGAGTGGGCGCGGCTCGTCGTCCGCCCGCCGACCGCGGTCACCGGCACGCTGGAGCTCGAGCCCCTGCTGCCCGAGGCGCAGGCGCTGCTCGCCGCCCTGGCGACTCGCCTGACCGAGGCAGCTGCCGGCGATCCGGCTGCCGCGCTGCTGGCGCTGTTCAAGGCGAGCGGGATCAGCCAGCCGGACGGCGCGCTGCTCCCCGACGCACTCGCGCACCTGCTGCACGACCCGGGAGTTCAGCTCCGCACCCTGCTCGGCGCGCCGACGAGCCGAGGCGCGCTGCTGCAGGCGCTGGCCGCGATAGTGCCGTCGTTCACGGTGACCGGAGACGCGGCCCGCATCGCGGCCGGACCGTTGACCGCCGACATCGACGTCGGCGCCCGCACCGTCGGGTTCACCGCAACCGGCTCCGAGGGTCTGCTGCCCTGGCACGTCTCGTGCACGTTCACACCCGGCGGCGTCCCGACATTCGCCGTGGGTCTCGGCGATGTCGCCACCGACGCGTTCGCATTGACGGCGGTCTCCGGACCGCTGCGCGTGCGGCTCGACCGGGGCGCCGGCGGAGCGCCGGTGTCGCTGTGGCCGACCGTCGACGTCGAGGGACTCGGTCGCCTGGCCGCGGCCGCCGTGCCGGCCGAGGCGCTGCGGCTGGTCATTGAAGGACTGCGGCACATCCAGAACGACCTCGGCACCGCACTCGACGATCTGTGTGCGGCGGTCGGCCTGTTGCGGCCGCCCGATGACGCCGGCCACCGCGCGGTCATCGCGCCGGTGCGGCTCTTCGAGGACCCGGCCGGCTGGTTGAAGAACGCCGGCGTGCTGGCCGTCGTCGCCGGCGGGCCGTTCGATGTCGAGCGGCTGATCGACCTGCTCGAAGCCATCAAGCCGTTCGTCGGCCAAGGCGGGACGCCGCGCGGTGTGCTCCCGGTCGCACCCGGCCTGCAGGTCGGCGTGACCACCGCGCCGCAGGGTCCTTCGGTGTTCGTCGACGTCGACCCGGCGACGTGGCTCGGCGGCGCAGGGCGCTCCCCCGTCGCGGCCGGGCTGCGCGCCGGACTGACGATCCCATCAGCCGGGGTGCCGCTGCCCGCGGTGTCGCTGTTCATCGGCGTGCCCGACGGCCCGGGCGGTACGACGACGCCTCAGCACCGGCGCGCGGCCCACCTGCAGGTCGATGCTTCCGGCCTGCGGCTCTTCTTGCGCCCGAGCACCGGCTCCGACATCGAGATCTACCCCAACCTCGCCGGCTTCGGCTCACTGCTCGCCGCCGGCATGACCGAACTGTTGCCGCTGGCACTCGACGAGCTCGCGTCGATGAGCGGTGACGCGGTGCGCACCGAGATCGCCGCACTGGTCAGCTCGATAGGCCGCGGGCTGGCCATCGCGACCGGCACACCGGCGGTCTTCAGTTCCAGCGCCATCACCTCACTCGCCGCCGACCCCGCCGCGCATCTGCGCGCCCACCTGACCGACCTGCTCACCGAGGCGGTCGCCGCACTCGACCCGCCGCTGCGCCGGTTGCTCGGCGTGGCCACCCCGGTCGCGGTGATGACGACCCCCGGAGTGCTGACCGTCACGGTGCGCACGGTCGTCGCGCGCGTCGAGACCGCACCGTTCGCCGTACACCTCGAAGGGTCGGTCACCGGGCTGCCGGTGGTCGGCGCGGTGTCCATGTCGATGGCCGTCGACGACACGGGACTTTCCGAGTGGTCGGCCGGGCTCGGGCCCGCGGTCATCGACCTGGGGGGGCCGGTGCTGCGCCCGTTCCTGCGCGGCGGGTTGCTCGGCGCGGCCGGCTGGCAGGCCGAGATCGGCCTGGGCCTCGACGCGATCGCGCCCACCGGACTCGGCCACCGGGAGCTGACCGCGCGCTGGCGCGAAGCCACCGGCGCGGTCGTCGTGCTGGTCACCGAGCGCACCGCGACCGAGGTGACCGAGGACAGCTCCGACGAAGGCGTGGCCACGGCGGCGATCGGCGCCGTGCTCGACCTCGTCGGCGGCTGGGTGCTCGGCGTCACCGAGGTCAAGACGCAACTCGCGCAACCGTTTGGCTCGCAAACCGTGGGCTTCGTACTCCAGGGCTCGATCCTCGATCCGGCCGCGCCGGCAGCCTCGCCGCGGCTGATGCCCGCGGTGCTGACCGGCTGGCCGGGCAAGCTGCTGACACTGGCGAGCAGGCTCGCCGGGGCGGCGCCTTCGGTCATCGTCGGCGACTTCCAGTTCGGCATCGCCAACACCAGCGGCGTCCTCGGCGTCTCCATGACCACGACCAACGCGGCCGGCATCGACCTGACACCCGGCGGCGAGCTGTCCTTGCGGCTCGAGGTCGACGCGTCGTGGATCGAACCGCCGTCCGGCACCGTGTCGCCGGGCATCGTCCTCAACCTGCTGCGCGTGGCGGGCGCGACGATCACCCCCGCGCCGGGCATCGCCGTCAACGGCGTCGGGCTGCGCCTGGGCAAGGCCGGCGGCCCGCTCATCGACGCGGGCCTGCGACTCGACTCGATCGCCGTACACCTGTTCGGCAGTGTCGTGATGAACGCCTCGCAGAACCCCGAGTTCGCCGGCGGCGTGCAGGTGCAACTCGGCGGCCTGGCCGTGCCGCTGGGCTCCGGCGGTGGCGACAACGCGGTCGCGCAAGGCGTGATGAAGGACGCCGGCGGCAGCGGCGCTCCCCCGCGGCCGGCGTTCAGCCCGTCGATCGCCGTACAGGAACACGGCCAGGGCATCGCCATCACCCTCAAAGCGGGCAGTGGCGACGGGCCGTGGTTCCTGCCGATCCAGCGCGCCTTCGGCCCGGTCTACCTCGACCAGATCGGGCTCGGCGTCGCCTACCAGCAGGGGGTCACGCCCAGGCAGATGGAGGCGATCAGCCTCTACCTTGACGCGCAGGTCTCACTCATGGGGCTCAGCGCCGCTGTCGACAAGCTGCGCCTGACCTATCACGTGACCCGGCCGTTCTTCGACTCGAGCTCGTGGGAGATCGACGTCGACGGCTTCGCCATCGCGAGCAGCATCGGCGGGCTGTCGCTGGCCGGCGGCCTGCGCAAGTTCACCTTGCAAGCCCCGCTGTCGGGCGTCGAGTACCTCGGCATGCTCAAGATCGGCTTCGGCAGCTACGGCCTCAACGTCTACGGCGGCTACGCGCAGCCGGTCACGACCAGCGGCTCGAGCTTCGCGTCGTTCTTCGCCTTCGGCGTGCTGCACGCGCCGATCGGCGGGCCGCCGGCGTTCTTCATCACCGGCATCGGCATCGGCTTCGGCATCAACCGCGAGCTACGGCCCCCGCTGATCGAGACCTTGCATCAGCACCCGTTCATGCTGGCGCTGCGCGCCCTTGGGCCGGCACCCGAGCCGATGAAGCAGCTGTCGGACATGCGCGCGCTGGTGCCGCCGGCGCAGGGCACCTACTGGGTCGCAGCCGGCATCAGCTTCACCAGCTTCGTCCTGATCACCGGCGAGATCCTGGTGACGGTGCAGTTCGGCGACGGACTGGAGATCTGCATCCTCGGCGTTGCGCGGGCGCAGCTGCCGACGCCGATCGTGACGCTCGTCTCGGTCGAGCTGGCGCTGCTCGCGCGGTTCTCCACCAAGGAAGGCGTCCTGATCGTTCAGGCGCAGCTGACGGAGAACTCCTGGCTGTTGCACGAGTCGGTGCGCCTCACCGGCGGGTTCGCGTTCGCGACGTGGTGGAAGGGGCCCAACTCCGGGCAGTTCGTCGTCACGATCGGCGGCTACCACCCGCGCTTCCACCACGACGGCTACCCCGTCGTACCGCGCGTCGGCCTGCGGTGGAGCCCGATCTCCAACATCAGCGTCGTCGGCGAGACCTACTTCGCGTTGTGCTCCGAAGCGCTCATGGCCGGCGTACACATCGAGGTCGCGGCCAAGTTCGGGCCCGCCCGCGCGCGGCTCGCCATCGGGTGCGACGGCATCGTGTTCTTCGACCCGTTCTGGTTCTCCGTCCGGGTCTACGCGACGGTCGAAATCGGCCTCCGGATCAAGATCCTGTGGGGGACGATCAACATCGAGCTCAACTTCGGTGTCGACGTCGAAGTCACCGGACCGCCGCTGTTCTGCAAGGGCCACTTCTCGGTCTACGGCATCAAGATCCCGTTCCAGTTCGGCGACGAGGGCGACCCGGCAGAGCGCGCACTCAACGCCGGGGCTTTCGCCGACAAGTACCTGCGCGCGGGCGCCGACGCACAGGTGATCCAGGCGTCCGTCGTACGCGGCGGCCTGGTCGCCGGGAAGTCGCCGTCGGGCGGCGTCGCGAAACCGCCGGACGGCAGTGCTGAAAACCCGTTCCGGGTCGTTCCCGAATTCATCCTGACGTTCGTGACGACTGCGCCCAACGAGCGGGGCGTGCTGGGCCAGGTGCCGGGCGCTGACGTGAAGACCGTCGACGTACCGATCCCTGGCCTCGGTGTCGCGCCGATGTACAGCGCGACGCTCGACGCCGTCTTCACGATGACGGTCGCGTCGCTTGACGGGCAGGCGTTCGAACTCGACGGCATCGCCTTGTCGGAGCGGCCGCCGGTGGCGTTCCCCGCTGGGGTGTGGGGTCCCGCGCCCAACCCGAAAGCGCCCAAGGTGCCGGCCGGCGAGACCATCGACGCGTGCGACGGCTTCACTCTCGACACGACCCTGCCTGCGAGCATGTTCACCGGCGCTGCGCTCATCGACTACCACCAGATCAAGCTGCCGCTCGGTGGTCGCAAACCGCTGCCGTTCGTCACCAACAAGATCAAGATCAACGCGCGGGTGACTGCGTCGTTGACGCTCAAGAACGCCGCGAAGTTCCTGACCCAGGGCAACCCCGACGAGGCTGAGCGCTTCCTGCGCGCCGCGGTCATGCTCTCGGCCGGCGGGCGCGGCGCGACCACCGTGTCGTCATTGCGCGGCGACCGCTCGGCAGCGCCGTCATTCGGCTCGCTTGCCGACGACCTGGTCGACGCACCGGCAGCCGTCTCCCCCACGGTTGAGGGCATCGTCGTCGATCGCACCAAGCCGGCCCCGCGGCGTTTCGCGCCTGTGGTGAAGTCGCTGATGGGCACGCCGTTGTCGCTGACGCTGCAGCGCGCCGGCGCGACAACGGTCCTCGAGCCTGGGGACGGCGTACGCCGGACGCCGCCAACTCTCGCGTCGGTGCGGTCGGCGACGGTAGGAAACACGCAGGCGAGCCTGAGCGTGGTGGCGCGATCGGTGGCCGCTGGTCGCCGTACCGTCGTCCCCACCGGCAGCGCCCCGGTCACCCGCCTGGCCACCAACCCGGTCGGATCCGTTGCCAACGCGGCGCCTGCGCCAATCGCCGCGTCCCGTCTCGCCGCGATGTCGGACCAGCTGCTCGACTCACTCGAGGCGAATCGCACTCCCGGAGCCGTGCTGCACGACGGCGAGCTGGCGGTGATCACGGTCGCCAACCGCCCTCGCGGTGACTCGCTCGACACCGTGGTCGTCGCCGGCGGCGCGACCCGCGTCCTGTGCCTGTCTGCGGGCGGCCGCACGGTCGAAGACCGGGTCGTCGTACCCGATGGCGATTCGGTGCCGGTCGAGATGCCGCGTGTTACCGAACGTCTCGTGCTGGTCGGCATCGGCGACCAGCGCGCCACCAGTGGGACGCTCGCCGGCTGGTACGCCGGGCAGTCGCTTCCCGCGATCGGCTGGGGCGCAGCTCTGGCGGGCGGAGCGGCTGTGTCGGCTCAGGGCGAACGCGTGTCCGACAACCGCGAACGCGGCGACGGCGGCTGGGTGTCGACGTCGGAGCTGGCGAAGGCCGCGCAAGTCACCACCGTGTTCACCGACCCGGTAACGGCAATCGCGGTCGTCATCGACGACGCGCTCGGCGACGACGCCGCGGCCAAGCTGTCGATGCGGCTGCTCGACGCTGAACGGACAGTCGACGCCGCCGGCGCGCAGCGGCCGCCGGAACTGCTCGTCGACGGCGTCCGCTCGATCCTCATCTACTCGATCGTGACCAAGGGTCCCGACGTCGGCGTCGTCGTCGAGGGCTGCGGGCGCGGGCAGCTGGCCGGTGTCGTCGGCATCGGCGGGTCCGTTTCGGCGCTCGCGGAGATCCTCGCGAGCATCGGCGTTGAGGCAGCCGTCGCGCAGCCACTGGTCGGCGGCGGGGGGACTCGCACCATCACCTACACCCTCGCCGACGGGCCGGTCGACAAGTTCGTCCCCCGCAGCGTTCGGCGCAAGCGAGTGCCCGCGAAAAAGACACCGGCCAAGAAGGCGGCGCCCGTCACCAAGGCTGTGGCCAAGAAACCGGCCAAGAAGGCGGCGCCCGTCGCCAAGGCTGTGGCCGCCAAGAAGGCGAAGAAGAAGACCAGGAAGGGACGAAAGTGACGACACCTGGGTTCTTCGAGATCTACCCCAGTGCCCGTCCGGCGCTGCCGGCCGGCACGTACACCGTGACCGATCACCAACAGCTGATCGCGCAGCCGCCGCAAGGTCCGGCCGTCACGGTTCCCGTCGACGACGCGCAGTTCCGGGTGCGCATTGACGCGCCGCGCTACATGATGCCGCCCGAGCAGATCCTTTCGACGTTCCCGCCGGCCAGCTCGCAGGGCGACTGGCGCGAACGCCTCCCCCAGATCGTGCTCAAGCGGCGGACGCTGCCATGGGACCGCAACCCAGATCCCGCCGTGTCACCGTTGACGTCACCGCCGTGGCTCGCGCTCGTCGTACTCGCGGAGGGTGAAGGCCTGCTCAGCCCCGAGGTCGACATCTCCGAATGCGTCAGCGACGACGTCGACCTCGGCTCGGACGCCGACGTGCCGACAGGCAAATACCTCGAGGTCACGCAGGACATCATCGACAAGGTGTTTCCCTGCAGGGACGAGCTCGCCCTGCTGTGCCACGTGCGCAAGGTCGACCTTCGCGACACCGAGCTGATGATGGGCGACGACGACGGCTTCCTGTCGGTCGTGCTGTCGAGCCGGCTGCCGCAGCCCGCGCCGCCACTGGAAGCGGGCGGGGACCCGCGCCCGCTGCGCTACACGGCGTACCTCATCAATCTCGAGGAGCAGCTCGATCGGCTGCTGCCCACCGAGCCCAACCCGCCGCTCATCTTCAACGCCGAGCTCGTCACCCAGTTCTCCAAGGCCGAGCTGCTCGCTCCCGCGCCGAACGCCAGCATCGACCAGCTGGCCATGAACCTCGGTCCCGCAGTCAAGGTGTTCAAGAAGAAGGGCCGCGGCCGAGCCAAGGCGACCACGGCCGGCATCATGAGCAAAGAGATCGTGCCTTTCGCAGCGGCGCGCGGACCTGAGAAGTCGGCGGCGGCCTGGGCGACCGGCCCTGTCGGCAGTGGGGCCATCGTGTCTGGCGAGCTCGCCGCGGCGAAGGAGTACAAGACCGGGTTCGGCGGCATGGTGCTCTCGCCGGCGTTCCGCGGCACGTCGCGTTTCCCCGTGCTCGTCTCGTGGGACTTCATCTGCACGGGCACTGGCGGCTTCGAGCGGCTGATGAACGACCTCGAGGTCGGGTTGCTCGGCACCCTCGACGCGGACCAGCCGCCGCCGGTGCCGGAGGTCGCGGCGACGGGTCACGTCGCGCTGTCGCACCGCAGCCGCCGCGGTGAGCAGGCCAGTTCGTGGTACCGCGGACCGCTCGGCCCCGCGCCGACGCAGCGCAGCGGGCCGGTCGCCGGCGTTCTGCCTGTGCATCATGTCGCCGACCAGCTGCGCAAGGTCACGCCCGACGGACGCGAGGACATCTCACTCGCGGCGCTCTTCGAGATCGGCCGGCTGCTGACGCTGAACAAGCCGATGATCGTCGGCGCGTTGATGGAATGGCGACGCGAGCTGTTCGGTGCGGCGCGCGCCCAGCAGCTCGGCGATCTGCTCGCGGGAATGATCGTCGCAGACTTCGGCCTCAAGGTCGGCAGCGGCCGAAGTGCCCTGGAAGTGCTGGTACGTAAGAACTTCGTCGGTGCATTGGCGGCCGACCCAGACGCTCTCGCGCCGCGCGCGCAGGAGATCACGCGCCCGCTCGTACCGGAGGAACTCATCGACCTCGACCCCGATCAGGTCCTCGTCGGGCTCGGTGCCGACCCGCGGGCCATGCGGCGCGCCGGCAAGCAGTTCGGCGTCGACGGGCTCGGTGCCGTCCCCGTGGCCGTGACCGAGATGACGACCAAGCCGCTGTCGACCGACCGGGAGGCGGTGGCCGCATTGCGGCAGACGCTGACTTCTCGCGTGGAGGCGCTGACAGTCGACGTACTGAAGCTCGACATGGACGCCGACGCGCCGGCCGGTCCCGCCCGCAGAGGCAGCAGGCG
This sequence comes from Mycobacteriales bacterium, assembly GCA_046715235.1. Taxonomy (GTDB): domain Bacteria; phylum Actinomycetota; class Actinomycetes; order BP-191; family BP-191; genus JBKJZO01. The sequence goes on along the minus strand of JBKJZO010000019.1, from coordinate 8,593 downwards.
CAAAGACGACCTCGACCGGCTGATCGAGCAGGCGATGTCTGCGGGCACCGAGGGGAGCCACTGATGCCCGACCTCACATCAGCGTCGTACATGACCGCGCTGAGCAAAGCTCAGCTGACGTTGACGACGGCGATCGCACAACAGCCGAAGCCCGGGGGCGTCGAGGAGCAGATCGACCCTGACGGCGTAGTGCCGGCGCCGATCGTGCGTTTCCTCGCCCGGCTCCGCCTGCTCGAAGGCGTGCCGTTCAGCTATCTGGTCGCCGACGCCGACCTCACGCCCCCCGAGACGATCCGGTTCTTCTACCTCGACCGCAACGCGACCGACGCACTCGTCGAGGGCGCGCTCAGCGTAGGGACGGTCAACTCCGCGGACCGGGTCCAGCTGCAGGAGCTGTACGCGATCATCCGCGACGAGGTCGACAAGGCCGAGCGCCTGGTGCGGATGAAGGACTCCGACGCACCGGTCGTCGACGCGGCGGGCCGGCCGATCGGTGCAGGTGGACCGATCACCGGTTTCGTCCTGCGCTCGCGCCTGGTCTCGGGGTGGCCGGGTCTGCACGTCCGCGCGTACGCCAAGGACAACCTGCCCGACAACCGGACGATCCCCGAGATGGACACCAGCCCCGACCGGGTGCGGTTGCTGCGGATGGAGCGCCTCGCGCCGGCCGTGCTCTTCGTGCTCTTCGACGGCGTGCCGCAGGTGGTGCACCTGGAGGAGCCGCGCTGCGGCATCCAGTTCGGCATCCGGCTCGACGCCGTCACCGACCCGACCAAGCAGAGCGCCGTGCTCACGGTCCGGGACGTGACCAAGCCCAACAACGGCCCGCTGAAGCTCCCGGGCGGCAAGGACCGCACGGTGCCCGTGCCGTTCCGTGCCGGCTCGCCGGGCGTCATCAACATGAAGAAGCTCAACGAGTCGCTGCTCGCGATACCCCAGGCGAACATGGGCGCGACCATCGACGCCGCCGAGTTCGCGATCCAGATGCTCGACTTCCCGCTGCGCCAGGTGTTCGGCGACACGACAGTCGCCCCCGGGTCCGACGCGTTCGTGCCGACCATCAACATGGTTGCGCTCGCGACCAGGTTCGAGCTCGCCAAGAACATGTTCGAGAACTGAGGCCGGCCGATGTCTGAAATCTCGCCCGAGCACATCCTGCGGGCCGCCAGCACGCCGCGGTGGGCGGCGCTGACCGCGCTCGAAGCCGTGTCGGCCGACCTGCGCAACTACGACCGCAGGCTGATCCGCGAGCCGCGGCTGCTGGTGCCCGTCGACGTACAAGCCCTCGTCGTGCAGGCCGGCATCAACGACGGCGAGACGATGGTGCGCTTGCCGTTCCGCGACACCGAGGCGATCCCGCCGCTCGACGTCCGCGACCCCGGCACCCCGCGCCCGCCCGGCGTACACCTGCTGTGGTCGGCGCCGGCCGCCCTCGGCAACGGCACCCTCGTCGACAACCCGCTCGCGCCAGGCGACGAGAGCCGCCGCCGCCTCGACCTGCCCGCGCTGCCCGACCGCTGGGTCGTGCTGCGGCTCGCGGTCATCGAAGGCGCGCGCGACCCGATCGTCACCGGCTGGGTGATCGACGCCACCGCCGCGACCGTCACGCCGCTGCCCGACTACCCGGCCGTGACCACCAACACCCAGACGTTGGGTACGGCGGTCACGCGCGAGCAGCTGACGATGCAGGTCGGCGGCCCGGGGTGGGCGCAGTGTTACGACGCCGCGCTGGGCCGGCTCGCGTTCCACGATCCACTCACTGACCTGGCCGGTACGGCGGTCGAAGGCGATGCGATCTCCTACGTCGTCGCCGGCTGGTGGACCGACAGCGCCGACGACCCGCTCGACGGCGTCGGCACCGACTCCGGCTACCGCGCGCGGCTCGACCAACTCGGCTGGAACGACCCCGACCACCCCAGTCCCGCCGACGCGCGGCGCAACGAAGCCAACGGCCGGCACAAGATCAGCCAGCTGTTCGGGATGACGTCGGTGACGCGCTACTCGCAGGACATCGCGTTGCGCTCCGGCAAGGCACCGACCGGCGGATTCGCGGCCGGTCGCGTCGCATCGGCCGCCGAGATGATCTCGCCCGCAATCAGCGGCTTCATGAAGGAGGTGGTCGCGGCTGCAGCGCTGCCGCCGGCACCGACGCGGACGACGCTGCTGCACGGACGCATCCACGGCATCCCGCTGCGACGCGAACCCATTCCCGACAACCGGCCGGCAGCAAGCGCGCTGCGCAGCGCCCTCGGCGCCAGCACCAGCGACGTGGCCGCAACTATGGCGGTCGAGGGCACCGGACTTGGGACGGCGAGTGAGGAGGCGAGGCGGGCGGCCGAACGGCTGCTCGCGGCGTTCTCGGCCGGACTGATGGTGCGGCTTCGCCAGACTGACACGTGGGCCGACATCGACGCCTACGAACACACGCGCGCTTTCGGCACGCTGCCTGGTGGCACCGAGGGAATCGACCGCTTCGTCGACAAGCCGGCAGCGGGCACCGACCCGGGCTCAGGTTTTCGCCCGGGCAAGAAGATCTCAACCAAGGTGCCAATCGACGTAGCGGCGATCGAGGCCACCGTCCTCTGGTCCGCGGTCGAACGGCCCTACTCAATGCAGGCGATGTCGTTCACCGGCGCAGCCACGACCCCATCCGCGCAGGACACCGACAGCCGCCCGGGCGCCGTACCGCCGGCTGCGGGCGCGACCGTGCGCGAGGTCGCGCGCCCGGCGCCGCGGTTCCACCAGCCAGGGGCGCCGGTACTCGCGGTCGTCGGCGGCGGTCGCACGTTGACCGCGGTCGAGCGCGAGGAAGCGACCGGCGAGCTGATCTGCCGGCTGTCCGACCAGGTCGATCCGGGGCACACCGGCCTACTCACCGGCGCCGAGCTGCTGAGCACGATCGGCAGCGCCGCCGTACCGGACGAGGTGCTCGGGTTGGCGCGCGAGTCGCTGGCAGAGGACCCCAACCTGTCCCGCTGGCGCACCCGTCTGGCCGACAAGGGCGGCAACCGCGGGGAGTTCATCGTGTCGCGGTTCCGGGCCGAGGCGGCGCTGTCGTATGCCTACTACGCCGCCGACAACGAGCGGCTCAGCTCCTACACCGGTGCCGCTGTCAGTTCGGCGTCCAGCCGCCAGCGCGCGACCGAAGCTCTCACGCGCAGCTCGCTGTCGGCCGGGGTGTGGAGTCATCCCGAGGGCGTGACGCAGTGGGGCCAGCCGTGGCGGCCGATGTTCTGCGACTGGGAGGTCACGATCGAACTGGGCGGCCTGACCGGCTGGGAGCTCGGCAGCATCGACCTCGACCCGGGCAACGACCCGCTCACCCCGGTGACGATGCCGGATTCCCTGGTGCTGCAAGGACGCAGCGGACTGGTCACCGGCGCGGCCGCCACGCTGGCCGGCGGGATCAACCGCTGGCTCACCGAGGAACGCGCGCGTGACCTCGGCGGGCACGGGCTGGCAGAGCCGGCGACGGAGGCCGCGTTGTCCGGCCTGCGCGACTCGCTCTCGCGGCTCGACCTGATGTCCGTCGCGATCGACGGGATCCGCGAGCAACTCCTCGGCCTGAGTTACGACCGCGGACTGGTGGAGCGCGACGCCGACGCACTGCCTGACGGCACCACTCGCGCATTGGCCCTGGCACTTCCCAGGCTGGTCGGGGCTGGCCGGCTGACCCTCACCGCGGCCCGCCTCGTCGACGCCTTCGGGCGGTTGCTCGACCTGCCGTTGAACCGCGTCGTCGTCAGTGCGCGTGTCGCCGACACCGATCCGGCCGCGCCGCCATCGGCGATGCGCATCCGGCCCCGCCTGACGGCTGCGTCGCGCTGGCGGTTCGACCTCGTCGACGCGACCTCGACGTCGACCGACGCCGCGTTGGCGAACGTCGACCAGAGCGACCCTGCGGCGCAAGTGACGCCGATCGCGGGATTCCTGCTGCCCGACCACATGGACGAGTCGCTCGAGGTCTTCTCCGCAGAGGGCCGCCCGCTGGGTGAACTGCTGCACGACCCGTTCAGCGACGCCGTGTCGTGGGAGATCGCCCCTGGCCGCACTGACGTCGCGCCGGGAGCGGGACCGACCGAGGACACCGACACCCGCAACCACCGGGTCGGCTGGATCGCCGCGGGTCTGGTTGCAGCCGACGCCACGTCGCGGCAGGGCACCCCCGACCGGACGGAACCGGAATCAGCGCTGTCGGCGATGCTGCGCGCCATCGACACCACGCTGTGGACCGTCGACCCGTTCGGTTCGCTCGGGCGCGAACACATCGCCGGTCTCGTCGGCCGGCCGATCGCCGTCGTCGCGGCGCGACTCGCGCTCGACGTACAGGAAGACACCGAAACACTCGTGTACGCCGACGGGGCGTTGCGCACCGGCCGCGCGGCGGCGTACGCCGATCTCGCGCAGCTCAACCTCGAGGTGCGCCTCGGCGAGGTCACCCGCTCCGACGACGGCCTGCTCGGCTACTTCGTCGAAGACGACTACACGCATTTTCACCTGGTGGACAGGGTGATCGCGGCGCAGGCGCTGCCCAGCGGCCGGTGCCGCGGCGTGCTGGCGACCGAAGGTCAGCCCCCTGACCAGCCGGTGCCAATCGACCATCCGTACGTCGACGCGTCCGGCGTACTACGGATCCATCCCGGCCAGACGGTGCGGCTCACGCTGCTCATGCACCCGGGCGGCAAGGTGCACCTGACGTCGGGCATCCTGCCGCGCACGTCGCGAACGCTGTCAAGGGACTGGGTCGCGCCGGGACTCACCGTCCTCGCCCCGTCGCTACGCGTTGGTCCGTTGCTCATCGACGCCGACAAGGTGCGGCTGCCCAAGGTGGCGTCGTTCCCGGCCGAGCAGCTGTTCACCCGGCGCGACACACCGACGACGTGGAAGGACGACCCGATCCTGGCCGCGACGCAGTCGGCGTTGCTGCCCGATACGGCGCCGGAAGTGCAGGAAGGCTGGATCAGGATCGCACCCAATCAGCCGGCGGAAGGCGCAACGCCATGACGCGCTACGACTGGCCCCGGTCGCCGCACAGCCAGGACGACCCGGCTGCGCGGGCCGGCCACGTGCAGCAGTTCCGGCCGAAGATGGACCCGGAGTCGATCGCGGCCGCGCTGCCCACGGCCAGGTCGAGCCGCCGTCGACGCCGCGGCACGCCGAAGAATGCGCCGGTCGGCAACCAGAACCTGTGGTTCCCGATCGGCCCGTCCGTGATGACGAACGGCCAGGCGACGGGCACCCCCAATGTCGCCGGCCGCATCCGCGATATCGCGATCGAGCCGACCGACGGGCTGCGGGTCTACGCCGCGAGCGCCACCGGCGGGGTGTGGTTCTCAGGCGACCGCGGCGCCTCCTGGCGCCCGCTCGACGACTGGCAGGAGACACCTGACCGCACCGACATCGGCGTGTTCGCCACCGCACTGGCCTGCGGCGCCGTACACGTCATCTGGGGACTAGCGGCGAACGGCTCGCAGGACGAGGTGTGGGTCGGCACCGGTGAGATGAACGCCGGCGGTACCCGCGAGCTCCCCGGAGGCCCCGCGGCGGGCATCGGGTTCCTCACCGCTACCGGTCCGGCCAACGCCGGCGCATGGACGGTGGTCCTGGGCGAGCACACGTCCGTCAACGTCGAGTCGTTGCGGCGGCGCAGCGTGTTCCGCATCGTCGGCGATCCCGGCAACAGGGACCAGCTGTTCGCGGCCACCAGCAACGGGTTCTACTTCCGCCCGCCGGGCGGCACGTGGGCCCGATTCGCACCGTGGCCGGTCGCCACGGTGCCCATCGACGTCGTACTCACCAGGCCGGCCGCCAACACCGTGCGCATCTGGGTCGTCGAGGCAAGCGCGCTATGGATGACCGAGTTCACTGGACCGGCCGCCACTCCGATCAACCCCGCCGGCCTGGTCTTCACGTCGGTGCCGCTGCCCGACGTACACCTCGACCCGGCGGCCGTGTGGCCCGTGACGACCAACACTCGGCTCACTCTCGCCGCAAGCGCCGACGGAACGAAGGTCTATGTCCTCGGCCGCCGTCTCAAAGGCACCGATGTCCGCGCTCACCCGCCTGCCCAACTGTGGTCGGTCGACGCGACGGCGGCGATAGCGGCGTTGCCGACGGCGGCCACCAAGCTCGCCGGAACTCCGCTGGACCTGTTCGGCACGGGGCATGACCAGTCCGGCTACGACATGTGCGTCACGACGCACCCAACCGTCGCCGGCCGGGTCTACATCGGCGGCTCGTACGTATCGACCGCAGGGGGCTACAACGCGGCGATCTATCGGTGCGAGACGACCGCGACCGACGTCAACCCGACCCTGATCGGCGACGGCGTCCACGCTGACGTGCACGTATTGCGCCTCGGCCCGCCCGGGCCAGTCTCGCTGACGAAACGGACCATGTGGGTCGGCTGTGACGGCGGCCTGTTCCGCTCGGACGACGACGGCGACTCTGGCACGTTCAGCCAGCAGAACGAGGGACTCGCCGTCCTCGAGCCTGGCTACGTAGCGAGCCATCCCACCAACGCCGGTATCGTCGCGGCCGGCTTCCAGGACAACGGCACGGCTGTGCGCACCGGCGACACCGTGTGGCGCCAGAGTTTCGCCGGCGACGGCGGCGGCACCGTCTACGACCCCAACCACGCCAACCGCTACTTCCGCCAGTACATCCAGGCCACGTGGTACACGAGCGACGGCGGCGGTGTTAATCCGGTGAAGCGCCGCAACGCGCGGGTTGCGCAGGGGTCGACGCTGCGCACGTCCGAGACAATCGAGAACGACGCGGCGCTCTTCTACAGCGGCGCCGACGCGGTGCTGCACGGCGGCTACTCGCATCTTGCCTTCGGCAGCAATCGGGTCTGGTACTCCCGTGACTGGGGTCGCTCGTGGGTCACCTTGCCGACCGGCACCGATCCGCGCGGCGCCGACACCCCTGACCTCGCGCAGGACCTGATCAACCCGATTGCCGGCACGGGCGGCTTCAGCGACACGGTCGGCTCCACCGACTCGTGCAGCTCGACGTACGCCGGCACCGGCGCGTCCGGCTCGGGCATCCTCGCGGTCAAGTTCGCTGTGCCTGCCGATGCCGGAGGCAACAGCCGGCTGCGGCTCCTCGTGTTGCACGCCCTCGGGATCGCCTGGCTCACCGGCACCCGGCCGGTGGCCGGCACCGGCGCCTACACCTGGACCAAGGAGTCGGCGCAACTGTTCAGAGCCCCGCTCGCCGGCGCCGAGACGACCGCCTTCACCAACGGCGACCCGGTGAAGTTCCTGCACGCGGCCGGCGACGTCAGCGACGTCGCAGTGCACGACCCCGACCGCGGGCCACTGGGCTCCTGCTACGTCAGCACGGTCGGCGTACCCGGCTTCGGCGTAGGGCTGGGGGCTCGCCAGGACACGCTGTGGTTCTTCGACGGCACGGACACTTGGGTGCCTACCGGGCTGCGCACGGCCAACCCGCGCGGCATCTGGCCGAACATTCCCGGCACGGCCCCGCCGCGGACGAGCCGGATCACGGCGCCCGCGCTCGGTGTCGTCGTCGATCCAGCTGACCGCAACAGGGTGTACGTCGCGACCAGCGTCGGCGTCGTACGCGGCACCCTCGCAATCGGCGTCGACGGCGCCGGCCTGCCGACGTACTCGTGGGGCTGGGAGCAGTTCATGAACGGGCTGCCCGAGGCTGCGGTGCAGGACCTGTCGATCCACCGCTCCGGCAACGTGCGGTTGCTGCGTGCGGCACTGCAGTCGCGCGGCGTCTGGGAGACCGACCTGGCCAACGTCGTGACGGCGCCGCTGACCTACCTGCGCCTGTACTACAGCGACACGCGGCGAAGGCTGCCAACTCCGCTCACGGGCGCGCCGGTCGACGGCGAGCCGCAGCCGCCGCGCTGGGACGCCAGCCCCGACATCGTCATCGACACGACACCCACCGCGGGGCCCCACCCGACGACGGAAGCCGGGCTCGCCGCGCTGCCCTCCGCGGGCAACCCCGGCACGGTCGCGAGCACCGCCTTCAGCCAGCGAACAGTGAAGGTGCACGTGCTGGTGCACCAGCGCTGGAGTGCTCCGGAGCCGGCGGCCGACGTGCGCGTTGTGCTGATGCGCAAGGCTATGCCGGCGAACGGCCTCGTGCCGCTCGGCACAGTGTGGCCGGCGCTCGTCACCGCAGCGGGTGCTGCAGCGCCGCCCGGCGTACTGCCGGACAACTGGACGCAGGCGAGCGATTCACTCTGGAAAAACCCTGCTGCACCAGTCGATTCGCGCCTCCCGAGGGTGGTGACGTTCGACCTCGACCTCTCCACAGAAGCGCAGGGCTCGACCTTCGTGCTGCTCGCCGTAGTGATGAGCGCGAGCAACCAGATCACTGCTGCGGATCTGCTGCTCTCCCCCGGCACCAACGCAACGACAGCCGATCAGCTCGTGACAGCCTCACCACACGTGGCGGCAAGGTCGGTCCAGATCGTCTAGCCGACTAGGGCGGTCTTCGGATTTCCCAGGTGCCGTCGGGGTTGCGGTGCAGGGTCATGCGGCCTTCGTGGACGTCGTGGTGGTGGGGTAGGCAGGCGTGTCCGAGCCGGTCGAGGTTGGTTTCGCCGTTG
>JBKJZO010000018.1:0-4741 GCA_046715235.1 Mycobacteriales bacterium | reverse complement strand
GGCCATGTGGCGGCGGCGGTGCACCTTCTGGATGAAGTAGCGCAGCATCCGCTCGGTCGTCTCGAAGTCGGCGATGACGCCGTCCTTGAGCGGGCGGATGGCGACGATGTTGCCCGGCGTCCGGCCGATCATCCGCTTCGCTTCAGTGCCGACCGCGAGGATGCCCTTGGTGTTGGTGTTGATCGCGACGACGCTGGGTTCGTTGAGGACGATGCCCTTGCCGCGTACGTACACCAGCGTGTTGGCGGTGCCGAGGTCAACGGCCATGTCACGACCGAGGAAAGACAGGCTGTTGGCTGCCATCAGGATGAAAAAGCCTTCCGCGTAGCCGGCGAACTCGGGGGAAGAGCCGGTCAGCAACGCGCCGCGAGACGCGTCAAAGCCAGCGAGGTTTGCGTACTGGCGAAGCGCCATCCTAACGCGCCACCGACTGGCCGGAAATACACGTGATCCGGCTCACACCAACTACAGCGGTCAAAACCCTTACAGCTGTGGGAAAAACAGCCCTGCTTCGCGAATTCCTGATTCGGGTGAATCGGACCCGTGCACGATGTTTTCGCCGATCTCGAGTGCGTAGTCGCCGCGCACCGAACCGGGCCCTGACTTCACCGGGTCAGTGACGCCCATGAGGGTGCGCACTGCCTCAACCGCACGCGGTCCCTCGACGACCATCGCGACGAGCGGTCCGCCGGTGATGAATTCGACCAGACCGGCGAAGAACGGCCGCTCGGTGTGCTCCTTGTAATGCTCGCCGGCCGTGTCGCGGTCGAGCGTGCGCATCTCGAGCGCGACGAGCGTGAGGCCCTTGCGCTCGATGCGGTTGATGACCTCACCGACGAGGCCACGGCGTACGCCGTCGGGCTTGACCAGGACGAGGGTGCGCTCGGACACGCGGGCTCCTTATGACTGAACGTGGGGTGAAGGCGGCGCGCCAGCCTACCCGGCGCCGAGAAGCGCGCGCGCCGCGCCGACCGTCACGACGGAACCGGTGATGAGTACGCCGCCGCCGCCCAGTTCACCGGCATCGGCCAGCTCCACCGCCGCATCGATGGCATCGGGCAGGGATTCGGCGACCGCGACCCGGTCGGTACCGAAGACGTCGGTCGCGATCGCGCCAAGCTCACGCGCCGGCAGCGCCCGCGGAGACGGATTCGCGGTCGCTATGACGAGATCGACGACGTCTGCGAGCTCGGCGAGCATGCCCGCGGCGTCCTTGTCGGCCATCACCGCGACGACAGCGACCAGCCGATCGAAGGTGAACGACTCGCTGAGCGCGCCGGCGAGCGCCGCGGCGCCAGCTGGGTTGTGCGCGGCGTCGAGGATGATCGTCGGGTTGCGTCGGATGATTTCGAGCCGACCAGGCGAGTCGGCTGCCGCGAAGCCCGCGCGTACAGCCTCGATGTGAAGTAGACGGTCAGGTCCGGCGCCGAGGAAGGCTTCGACGGCGGCAAGGGCACACGCCGCGTTGCGGGCCTGGTGGAAACCGTGCAGCGGCAGGAGGAGGTCGTCGTAGCGCCCGCCCAGCCCTTGCAGGCTGAGCAGCTGGCCCCCCACCGCGATCTCACGGGCGGCGACGCCGAACTCGATTCCCTCACGCGCCACCGCGGCGCCAACCTCGACCGCACGATGAAGCAGCACTTCGGCGGCAGGTAGCTCCTGGCCGGCCATGACCAGGCTCGCCCCCGGATGCACGATGCCCGACTTCTCGGTGGCGATCGCCTCGATCGTGTGCCCCAGGTATCGCTCGTGGTCGAGGCTGATCGGTGTGACGACCGCCACCGGCGCCTCGATCACGTTCGTCGCGTCCCACGTGCCGCCGAGGCCGACCTCGATGACGCCGACGTCGATCGGCGCGTCGGCGAAGATCGCGTACGCAAGTGCGGTCAGCACCTCGAAGAACGTCATCGGGTGTGGGTGCCGCGAGTCGGTCAGCTCGACGTAGGGCGCCAGCTCGTCGTACGCCGCCGCCATCACCGCGGGCGTGATCGGCTGGCCGTCGAGGCTGATGCGCTCGGTTACGGACTGCAGGTGTGGGCTCGTGTAGCGGCCCGTCCTGATGCCGAAGGCCCGGAGGAGCGAGTCGATCATGCGCGCGGTCGACGTCTTGCCGTTGGTGCCGGTGATGTGGATGGACGGGAAGGAGCGCTGCGGCGAGCCGAGCAGGTGCATCAGGTCGCGAATGCGGTCGAGGTCGGGCTGCAGCCTGTCCTCAGTCGGATAGCGGCTCGCGAGTGCCCGCTCCAGCCGGTGCAGGGGGGCGTCGTGGTCGGCCGCGGAGCTCACTGCGCCGGCAACGCGTCGAGCAGGGTCCGCAGCCGGGTCAGGTCGGCCTCCGCCGCGGCGAGCCTGTCGCGCGTCTTCTCAACGACGGCTGCGGGTGCCTTGTCGGCGAAACTCGGATTGGCGAGCTTCGCGGTGACCTGCGCCCGCTCCGCCTCGGCGGCCGCGATCGCCTTCGTCAGCCGCGCGCGTTCGGCCTGTACGTCGACGGTGCCGGACAGGTCCAGGCCGATCTTGGCGTGAGAGATGACGACCTGCGACCAGTCCGTCGGAATCCCGTCGGCGACTCGCAGGTCGTCGAGGCGGGCCAACGCGGCGATGTCGCCCAGGTGCGCCGACAGTAGGTCGGCGCTGGCGGTGTCGGCCGCCACGATCACGGCTGGCAGCCGCACGCTCGGCTTGATCTGCTGCTCCGATCGGAATCGGCGCACCTCGGTGACGACCTCCTGCATTACGCCGATCGCGCTCTCGGCCGCGGGGTCGGCAGCCAGGTTTCCGGCGGTCGGCCACTCGCTGATGACTAGGGACTCGCCAGTAGTCAGCGTCGTCCAGAGTTGCTCGGTGACGAACGGGATCAGCGGGTGCAGCAGACGCAGCAGCACGTCGAACACCTCACCTAGCACGCGCCGGGTGACGTCGGCCTCACGACCGCCGCGCGAGATGGGCAGCTTGGCGAGTTCGATATACCAGTCGCACACCTCGTTCCACGCGAACGAGTAGAGCGTGCGCGCGACCTCGCCGAACTCGTAGCCCTGCGCAGCCGGATCACCGGGCGCGCCGTCGTACGCTCGGTCGACCTCAACCGCGACCTGGCGGAGCCGGGACAGGATCCAGCGGTCGGCAGCCGAGAGCTCCTCCGCTGCCGGTAAGTCACCGGCGACGGTCGCGCCGGACAGCAGGGCGAACCGGGTCGCGTTCCACAGTTTGTTGGTGAAGTTGCGGGCGCCCTCGACCCATTCCTCGGCCATCGGCACGTCGGAGCCGGGGTTGGCGCCACGAGCCAGCGCAAACCGCAACGCGTCGGCGCCGTACTTGTCCATCCACTCCAGCGGATCGACCACGTTGCCGGCGGACTTGCTCATCTTCTTGCCACGGCCGTCCCTGACCAGACCGGTCAATGCGACCGTCGTGAACGGCACGTCGGGCATCGCGTAGAGAGCGAACATCATCATCCGGGCGACCCAGAAGAAGATGATGTCGTAGCCGGTGAGCAGCACGTCGGTCGGATAGAACTTCGCGAGATCAGGCGTCTCGTCCGGCCAGCCAAGAGTCGAGAACGGCCACAGGCCCGACGAGAACCACGTGTCGAGAACGTCCTCGTCCTGCGTCAGCTCGCCCGAGCCGCAGACCGCGCACGAGGTCGGGTCGCTGTCAGACACGGTGACGTGGCCGTCGGCGCAGTACCAGACGGGGATGCGGTGGCCCCACCAGAGCTGCCGGCTGATGCACCAGTCGTGCATGTTGTCGACCCAGTCGAAGTAGCGCTTCTCCAGCTCCCCCGGCACGATCCGGGTGCGGCCATCGCGCACCGCGTCGCCGGCCTTCTTGGCGAGCGGGCCGACGTTGACGAACCACTGCAGCGACAGCCTGGGCTCGACCACTGTGCCGCAGCGGGAGCAGTGCCCGACGCTGTGCGCATACGGCCGCTTCTCGGCAACGATCAGGCCCAGTGACCGCAGGGCGTCGGTCACCGCTGGGCGCGCCTCGAACCGGTCGAGCCCCGCGAATGGCCCCGGCGCGGTGATGACCCCGCGGTCGTCCATGACGGTGATGTTGTCGAGCCCGTGCCGCTGGCCGATCGCGAAGTCGTTGGGGTCGTGCGCCGGTGTCACCTTGACGGCGCCAGTCCCGAACTCCGGGTCGACGTGCTCGTCGGCAATGATCGGGATGCGCCGACCGGTGAGTGGCAGTTCGATCATGGTGCCGACGAGGTGGCTGTAGCGCTCGTCATCCGGGTGTACGGCGACGGCCGTGTCGCCGAGCATCGTCTCGACCCGGGTCGTCGCAACCGTGACCGGTCCGTACGAGATCGAGACGAGCTCCCCCTCGACGTCGCGGTGCTCGACCTCGATGTCCGAAAGCGCCGTGAGGCAGCGCGGGCACCAGTTGATGATGCGTTCGGCCCGGTAGATGAGGCCGTCGTCGTAGAGGCGTTTGAAGATCGTCTGAACAGCGCGCGAGAGTCCTTCGTCCATGGTGAATCGCTCGCGGTCCCAGTCGACGCCGTCGCCGAGGCGACGCATCTGATCGGAGATGGCGCCACCTGACTCGGCTTTCCACTGCCAGACACGCTGCTCGAACGCCTCGCGTCCGAGATCGTGCCGGGACAGGCCCTCTTTTGCGAGTTCGCGTTCGACCACGTTCTGTGTGGCGATGCCCGCATGGTCCATACCGGGTTGCCACAGGGTCTCGAATCCTTGCATGCGTTTGCGGCGGGTGATCGCGTCGATCTGGGTGTGCT
>JBKJZO010000017.1:0-15893 GCA_046715235.1 Mycobacteriales bacterium | reverse complement strand
GCCCGAGGACGACATCGACTGGGCCGACGTCTCGCCGACAGGGTCGGGCAAGTGGCTGGCGAGGATGTGGCGGCTGGCCGGTGAGGTCGGTGCGGCCGATCCGGCGTCCGCTGACGACGATGCCCTCCGCCGTACGACGCACCAGACCATCGACGAGGTGACGCGCCTGGTCGAGGGGTTCCGCTACAACGTCGCGATCGCTCGGCTGATGAGCCTGTCCAACGCGGTGCGTCAGTCGGTCGATGCACAGGGCGCTGGTACGGCGGCCGCGCGCGAAGCGGTCGAGGCGGCGGCCACGATGCTCGCGGTGTTCGCGCCGTACACGTCCGAGGAGATGTGGGCGCGGCTCGGCCACGAGCCGTCGGTGCACAAGCAGCCGTGGCCGTCGTTCGACCCCGCCCTCGCCGCGGCCGAGTCGATCACCTGTGTCGTGCAGGTCAACGGCAAGGTGCGCGAGCGGCTCGAAGTCTCGCCCGTCATCGGCGCCGACGAGCTGACGAAGCTCGCGTTGGCGAGCGACGCCGTACAGCGGGCGATCGGCGACAAGACAGTGCGGCAGGTCATCAGCCGGCCGCCGAAGCTCGTCAACATCGTGGTCGGCTAACCCGTGGAGGCCGCCCGATGACGACGGGGGCAGTGACGGTCGTGACCGACTCGACGGCGTATCTGCCTGACTCTGTCGTTGAAGAACTCGGCATCATCGTCGTGCCGTTGCGGGTGCAACTGGGCGATGACTCGTACCAGGAGGGCGTCGACCTCCCGGTCGAGAAGTTCGTCGAGTGGATCACGCCGGCGGGCCGCCGCGCTCTGACGAGCCAGCCCTCGCCCGCGGCTTTCCAGTCGGCGTACGAATCCGCGCCGGGCGACATCGTCTCGGTGCATCTGTCGACGGCCTTGTCGGGTACGACGGGTGCGGCGCGGCTGGCGGGGGAGCAGCTGCCCGACCGGAAGTTCCGCGTCGTCGACTCGCGCAACATCGCGATGGGACTGGGGTTTGCGGTCATCGCGGCGGCGACGGCTGCTGCAGAAGGCGCGTCGCTCAAGGAGGTCGCCGTGACCGCCGAACGCGCGGCGTCGCGCACCAGGACAACGTTTTACGTCGACTCGCTGGAGTACCTCCGCCGCGGCGGGCGCATCGGCGCGGCGCGCAGCCTTGTCGGGGGGGCGCTGTCGGTCAAACCGCTGCTGCACATCGTCGACGGCGAGATCGCGGTGCTCGAGCGGATCAGGACGGCGTCGCGGGCGATCGCCCGGCTCGAGGACGTCGCCGCGCTCACCGCGGGCCACGCGGCGGTCGACGTCGCGGTGCAGCACTTGGGCGCGCTCGAGCGGGCCGAGCAGATCGCCGAGCGGCTGTCCGAGCGCATCCCCGGCGCGGAGTCGATACCGGTGTCGTCGCTCGGCCCCGTCGTCGGGACGCACGTCGGCCCCGGGACTGTGGGCGTCGTCGTACACAAGCGTGGGGACTTCCCGGCGTAACGCTTTGACCCCCACGCAACGTGAGGCTGCACCGACACGGAGGCGTGGGCGCAGTCGCAACGCAAGGCGTCGGCGTACACCAAGGCCGATTGGCAGCGGTTCAAGAACGAGGCGGCCAGTCTCGGGCTGCGACTCAGGGTGGCCTATGAGTCGGGTGGCAGAGCCGGCACGGGTGGGGCGATGGACCTGGCCGAGGAAGCGCCAGCAGATCTCCACGTGGTTCTACGACTGCTCGTTCGAGATCCATCGCGGGCTGGGCGACATGTACGGCGACCGGTGTCCACAAATTCGGCGGTGAGGCCGGGACGGCGGTACGTCGGCCTCTAGCGTCGGGCGCTATGCGACGTGACCGGCGTGCCGCGCCCGCCGAACTGCGGCTGCAGTCCGCGCTCGGGAGCCTGCCCGCGCCGCTGGCGCTTCCCGAGGTGGAGCCCGAATCCGACGCCGAGCCGGAGCCAGGCGTTTCCGCGGAAACGCCGCTGGCCCGCCTGGCGGCCCGGCTGCCGGAGCCGGTTCGTGGTGGCGTGGTCGATCCGAGGACGCGCGGGGCCTGGGCACTGGCCGGCGTGGCGGTCATCGCCGCGGTGGTCGCGGGTGCAGTCGCTCTCCGAGCGCGACCGCAGCTGACTCCCGTCGCCGCGCCAGTGTTGCAGCCGGCGACCGCGAGCCCGCGGGCCAGCGCGACGCCGATGCTGATCGTCGACGTCGCCGGAAAGGTACGCCGCGCGGGGCTGCAGCGGCTGCCGGCGGGATCTCGGGTGGCCGAGGCGGTGGCAGCGGCGGGCGGGGCGCGTCCTGGCACCGACACGTCAGGGCTCAACCTCGCGCGCAAGCTCGTCGACGGCGAGCAGATCGTCGTCGGCGCGCCAGCGCCGGCCTCTGTCGCGCAAGGTGGGGGAGTTCCTCGAACGCCCGCGGGACCCATCAATCTCAACAGTGCGACGCTGGCCGACTTCGAGGCGCTGGCCGGCGTCGGACCCGTGCTCGCCGAACGGATAGTCGCCTGGCGTGACGCGCACGGCGGGTTCAGTTCCGTCGATCAGCTTCGCGCGGTCGAAGGCATCGGCGAGCGCAAGTTCGCGTCGCTGAGTGCGCAGGTGACGCTGTGAT
Source organism: Mycobacteriales bacterium (assembly GCA_046715235.1). Classification (GTDB taxonomy): domain Bacteria; phylum Actinomycetota; class Actinomycetes; order BP-191; family BP-191; genus JBKJZO01. The sequence goes on along the minus strand of JBKJZO010000017.1, from coordinate 13,304 downwards.
CGAGGCCGTGGCGCGCCCACCCGACCTGCGGCTCGTCGTACCCGCGTTGGCGGCGTGGGCCGGGGCGGCAGCGGGTGTCGGCCTGCCGGCTCGAGCCGCACTCGCGGCTGGCGGCGCCTTCGTCGTCGCAGCCGCAGTCGTCGCGGCTGTGGGTAGATCGCGTGGTTCTGCTTGGCGGGTCGTCGCGATCGCGTTGGTCTGCGCCGGTGCCGGTCTCGGCTGTGCCGGCGCGCGTACGGCGGCGCGATCGTCAGGCCCGTTGCCTCGTCTCGCCGAGCAGCGGGCCAGAGTCAGCGCAGAGGTCGTGCTCACCTCCGATCCGGTGCAGCTCAATGGGCGCGTCGTCGGAGCTCGCCGCGTGGACGGGGCGGTGTTCGCCCGGGCGCGGGTCGCGAGCGTGACGTCGGGGGGCCGCACCTGGCGACTACGTCATCCGGTTGTCGTCTTTGGCGCGGGTCCGCAGTGGGTGGGCCGGCTCCCCGGCGATCGACTCGCTGTGTTCGGCACGCTGAGCCCCGCCGACCAGGGCGCCGCAGCGACGATCACCGTGCGCGGTCCGCCGCGACTGGTGCGCAGCACATCCATCGCCGGTCGGGTCGCCGGCCGGCTGCGCGCGGGCTTGCACCGCGCGGTCGCCCACCTGCCGTCGAAGACGGCCGGGCTGCTCCCAGGGCTGGTCGACGGCGACACATCGCAACTCGACCCGGCATTGAAGGACGCGTTCAAGAGAGTCGGCATGACGCATCTTGTGGCGGTGTCCGGGTCCAACGTCGCTTTCACATTGGCCGCGGCGCTCCTGCTCGCGAGGCGGCTGCGGGTCGGGCCGCGAACCGCCGCCGTACTCGCGGGCATCGCCTTGGCCGGCTTCGTCGTGCTCGTGCGACCGACACCCTCCGTGCTGCGCGCCGCGGGAATGGGAGCGATCGCGCTGCTCGCTACCGTGACCGGCCGGGAGCTCGGCGCGCTGCGTGCTCTCGCGGCGGTCGTGTTGGGTCTTGTGTTGTTCGATCCTTCGCTGTCGCGATCGCCGGGCTTCGCCCTGTCGACGTGCGCGACCGGGGGCCTGCTCGTCCTGGCGCCGCCGCTGCGGGCGCGGCTCTCGCAACGCCTGCCGGGCTGGCTCGCTGACGTGATTGCCATACCGCTTGCGGCGCAGCTGGCGTGCTTACCGCTGATCGCGGCGCTCGCGGGAGAGATCAGTCTTGCTGCCGTCCCGGCCAACATCCTCGCGATGCCCGCCGTCGGCCTGGCCACAGTCGGCGGTGCCGTGGCCGCGTTCGTCGCGCCGGTCTGGATGCCGGGGGCGCAGGCGGCGGCCTGGCTGGCCGGCGTGCCGACGGGGTGGTTGGTGCGCGTGGCCGAGCGCGCTGCGGCGCTGCCGTCGTCGACGTTGCCCTGGGCTGACGGGCGGACCGGCGCGGCGGCCGCGATCGCTGCGGTCGTCGCCGCCGCGCTCGTCCTGCGACGCCGATCGCTGCGACGGGTCGTCGCCGCTGTCGCGTGCGCGGCGCTGGCCGCGTTCACCGGCGTGCACACGATCGCGCCCGGCTGGCCGTCGAAGGGGTGGTCGGTCGTGGTGTGCGACATCGGGCAAGGTGACGCGATCGTCGTACGCGCGGGCAGCGACGTCGTGCTTATCGACACGGGGCCTGATCCGGCGGCCGTCGACGGCTGCCTGCGCGACCTCGACGTCCGGCGCATCGCCGCGGTGGTCCTGACGCACATGCACGCCGACCACGTCGAGGGCATCCCCGGTGTCCTGCGAGGCAGGAGCGTCGGAGTTGTCCAAGTCGGGCCGCTCGACGAGCCGGTCGACGAGGCTGACCGTGTCCGCGACTGGCTCGCTGCTCGTAGGGTGCCCACCGAGCGGGGCGTCCTCGGCGAAACGCGGACCGCCGGCAAGGTCAGCTACACGGTCCTCGGGCCGTCCGCTGCGTTCCGTGGCACCGAATCCGACCCCAACAACTCGTCCCTCGTGCTGCACGTCGCGGTCCCTGGGCTGTCCATCTTGCTGACCGGCGACGTCGAGGAACCCGCGCAACTCGCGCTGCTCGGCCGCCCCGAACTGCTCCGCGCCGACGTACTCAAGGTGCCGCATCACGGCTCGCGCAAGATGCTTGCCGACTTCGCAGCGGCGACCGGCGCCCGAGTTGCGGTCACCAGCGTGGGCCGTGACAACCCGTACGGGCACCCGGCGCCGCTGACGATGGAACGTCTCGCCGACGACGGCATGCGCGGCTACCGGACCGATCGCGACGGCGACGTCGCGATCGCGGCCGCCGCGTCGGCTGGTGGCGCGGTCGAGGTCACGGCGCGCTCCGGGCGGGGGAGCGCGCCAAGCAGGCCGCCAGCGCCGGACTGGACCCGGGTGGTCGCGTACGACGGGGCGACGCGACTGTGGTGCCCCGTGCGCCCGGCGACGGCGCCTTCGACGGGCAGAACGGAGGCGCGTTCACGCGCTTCGCCCGATGTCGCGGGGGCGTGAGATCCTGCGCTCATGCCGGCCACGCCTCGTATCACGCTGTTGCTTGGCGACGAGGAGCTGCTGGTCTCCCGCGGTGTGAGTGCTGCGGTAGCCGCCGCGAAGGCTGCGGAGTCCGATGCAGACGTGACCGAGTACGACGCCCGCTCGCTCACTGCCGACGCGTTCCTCGACCTCGCCTCGCCGTCGTTGTTCGGCGAATGCCGGATCGTTGCGATCCGCGACGCGCACGACCTCGCGGAGGATGCGCGCACGCTCCTTGCGGCGTTCGTCGCCGACCAGCCCGACGACGTCGTGCTCGTCGTCGCCCATGCCGGTGGGCAGAAGGGCAAGAAGCTCGTCGAGGCCTGCAAGGCGGCCGGTGCGCACGTCGTACCGTGCGCCAAGCTGACGAAGGTGGGGGAACGGCTGGCGTTCGTGCAGGCGGAGTTCAACAACGCCGGCGCCGAGGTCACCGCCGGCGCGTGCAAGGCGTTGCTCGACGCCGTCGGAGGCGGCCTGCGCGAACTCGCGGCTGCGTGCGGCCAGCTGGCGTCCGACGTACCGGGCACGATCGACGAGCGGGCGGTCGCCCGCTATTTCCGCGGCCGCCCCGACGCGAGCGGTTTCGCCGTCGCCGACCGCGCGATCGAAGGCGACAGCGCGGGCGCCCTGGCGGAGCTGCGGTTCGCGGTAGCCGCCGGCGTTGCGCCGGTGTTGATCGTGTCGGCGCTCGCGTCACAGCTACGCACCATCGCCCGGGTGGCTTCGGCCGGCCGCGCTAGCGCCGACTCGGTCGCGAAGGACCTGAAGTTGCCGCCGTGGCGGGTCGACAAGGCGCGCCGGCAGAGCGCCGGCTGGGCCCCCGACTCGCTGGTCGACGCGCACGCCGCGGTCGCCCTCGCCGACGTCGAGGTCAAGGGCGGCGGCACCGATCCGGCGTACGCCGTTGAGCAGGCGGTGCTCGCCGTAGCCCGAGGCCGCGGCGGCCGCTAGCCGCGTTTCCCGCACCTTCCGCGTGAGCGAGGCGCCGCCCGATTCCGCCGACCAAGATCGCGAGTGTGCAGAATTCTCCCTGGCGGAGAACTTCTCGCAAACGGGAGAATTCCGCGCATTGGTTGCCCGGGGGGGGGTCAAGGAACACGAGAACGGCGCCACCCCCGCAGGGGTAGCGCCGCGACGGAGCAGGCGAAACTAGCTGAGCGTGTTGACCCGCTTGGCCATCGCCGACTTCTTGTTGGCCGCCTGGTTGGCGTGGATGACGCCCTTGCTCGCGGCCTTGTCGAGCGCCTTGGACGCGGTGCCGAGCTCGACGAGGGCGGTCTCGCGGTCACCGGCTTCGGCGGCGGTCGTGAACCGGCGCACAGCCGTCTTCAGGGACGACTTGACCGACTTGTTGCGCAGGCGCGCCTTCTCGTTGGTCTTGATGCGCTTGATCTGCGACTTGATGTTTGCCACGCGGAAACCCTCTGAATGTTCGGAGATGGATGGGCGCGCAGCAGCGAATGCCGCGCAACCCGGAGAGATTACCAGCCGCCCTGCTCACAGGTCCAAGCGCTGATGTGGTCGACTCCACACAGTGCCGGAGAAACTAAGTGGGGAAGGCGACCAGCGTTGTCGATACCGAGCGCCGGATACGGCATCACCATCCGGCTCGAGGTATCGCCGGAGCCGAGCGAGATCGGCCGGCTGACGACAGCCCTGGGTGAGGCGGGCGGCGTCGTGACCGCGCTCGACGTCGTCGAGTCGCATCCCGACCGCATGGTCGTCGACATCAGCGCCAACGCCCACGACGCCGACCATTCGCAGGCGCTCACGGCCATCGTCGCCGGGCTGACCGGCGTGAGCGTGCGCAAGGTGAGCGACCGCACGTTCCTGCTCCACCTCGGCGGCAAGATCGAGGTGCAGTCGAAGGTCGCGCTCCGCACCCGCGAGGAGCTGTCGATGGCTTACACGCCCGGCGTTGCTCGGGTCTGCCTGGCGATCCGCGACAACCCCGACGACGCACGACGCCTCACCATCAAGCGCAACACCGTCGCGGTCGTCACCGACGGGTCCGCCGTGCTCGGGCTGGGCAATCTCGGGGCGGCGGCGGCGCTGCCGGTCATGGAGGGCAAGGCCGCGCTGTTCAAGCGCTTCGCCGGCGTCGACGCCTGGCCCGTCTGCCTCGACACGCAGGACACCGACGAGATCGTCCGCACGATCGAGCTGATCGCGCCGGTCTACGGGGCGATCAACCTGGAGGACATCGCCGCCCCGCGCTGCTTCGACGTCGAACGCCGGCTGCGCGCGAGCCTCGACATCCCGGTCTTCCACGACGACCAGCACGGCACGGCGATCGTCGTACTCGCGGCGCTCACCAACGCGCTGCGCGTCGTCGGCAAGCGTCTCGCCGACGCACGCGTGGTCCTGTCTGGGGTCGGGGCTGCCGGTACGGCGATCACGCGGCTGTTGCTGCGCGAAGGAGTTGGCGACGTCCTCGCCGTCGACCGCGCCGGGATCATCCACGGCGGGCTGCCCGACCTGCGTGAGTCGTGGAAGTGGATCGCGGAACACACCAATCGCGAGGGGCGTTCGGGCTCGCTGTCCGACGCACTCGTCGGCGCGGATGTCTTCATCGGTGTCAGCGCGCCGAACATCGTCAGCCGCGAAGACCTCACCCGGATGAACGCCGGCGCGATCGTCTTCGCGCTGGCCAATCCCGACCCGGAGATCGACCCGTTCGTCGCGCGCACCGTGGCGGCCGTCGTCGCGACCGGGCGCAGCGATCAGCCCAACCAGATCAACAACGTGCTCGCGTTCCCCGGCTTCTTCCGCGGGCTGCTCGACGCGCAGGCGCGCACCGTCACCGAAGAGATGTCGGTCGCGGCTGCGCGGGCCCTCGCCTCCGTCGTCAGCGACAGCGAACTCAACGCCAGCTTCATCATCCCGAGTGTGTTCAACGAGGCGGTCGCGCCTGCCGTCGCGGCCGCCGTACGCAACGCCGTCCGACCATCCGCCTAGGGTCCCGCCGTGGGGGATGCCAGCTCCGCGTGTACGACGGCGAGCCCGTTGACGACGGATCGGTAGCGTCGGGTGCCGAGTTGCTCCTCGAGCCTGTTGTACAGCGAGTCGAGGACATCGCGCGCGATGTCCACTGCGTCCCAACCCGCCTTGGTCAGGCGGACCAGTTTCGCTCGGCCGTCGGTGGGATCGGGGAACCGCTCGACGTAGCCGGCGGCTTCAAGGTCGGCCACGAGCTCGCTCATGGACTGTTTGGTGATCTGCGCTGCGACCGCCATGTCGGCGACGCGCGCGCCGTCAGCGCCAATGTGCTCGAAGACCTTGGCGTGGGCCGGCCGAATCTGCTCATGGCCGAGCGCCGCTAGCCGCTCGATGATGGTGGCATTCATCGCGCGGTAGCAGTCGTCCAGCAGGTCAGCCAGTGCCCTTGACATCTCGACAGGTGACCTTACTATAGGCAACATGGTCAGGCACCCTGTCGAAGTGGTACGACGTGGCCGTCCGGACGAGACGCCGCAATTGGCAGCAACCTTCTCCCGCGCGTTTGCCGACGATCCATTGATGAACTGGTTCGTCGGTGATCGGGCGCGATTCCCCGCCTTCTTCGCAATGTCCCTTCGCCATCTCGGCTTCCCCGCCAACGCTGTCTGGACCACCGATGACGGGCAGGGTGTCGCGATCTGGCTGCCCCCCGAGGACGCCAAGCCGGGCGTGGCCCGGCAGGTCGCGATGCTGCCGGGCCTGATAGCGACGTGTCGTGGCCGGACACCGAGGGTGCTGCGGGCACTCACCATCACAGAGCGGCACCACCCCGCCGAGCCGGCGTGGTACTTATTCGGGCTCGGCGCGGCTAACCCCGGCCGAGGCGTCGGCGCGGCGCTGCTCACCCGTCTCCTGGAGCACGCCGACGCCGCCGGACTGCCCGTCTACCTCGAGTCGTCGAACCCTCGAAACCTGTCTTTCTACCGTCGGCACGGGTTCGCGGACCGCGAGCCGATCGCGCTCCCCGGTGGGCCACCGGTCGTCCCTATGTGGCGCGACGCGAGGTAGCGCGCCGGCGGCTACCTCGACTGACTGCGGAGCAGCGCGCGCACCTCGACGACGTCCAGTCCCGTTCCAAGATCACTCTCGTCGAAGTTGGTCAGCTGCTGTCGCAGGGCTTCCATTGGGCCGTCGTCGCTGCGCAACGGTACGAGGACGTGCTCAGGCGGGGCATCAGCGCGCTTGAAGCTGAGCCGCAACTCACAGCTGCTGACGCCGTTCACGGTCGTCAGGGTTCAGGCCATCAATCGTGTATGCCAGGTATTCGTCCTGGTGCGCGTCGGCGACCTGTTCGCCACGGCCACACGGCCGCTGAATCGACTACCCGACAGGAAAAAGCAAGAGTGAAAGTGGTCAGGATTCGAGGCCGCGAAGGGGCGTGAGCATGTCGATCGATGTTGATGCCTACCTCGACCGCATCGGGTATGCCGGACCGCGCGAGCCGACCACTGATGTCCTGCGCGTCCTGCAGCGCGCCCACCTGCTGGCGGTGCCGTTCGAGAACCTCGACATCAACCCCGGCGGTACGCCGATCGCGCTGGAGGTTGACGCGATCTTCGACAAGGTCGTACGGCGGCGGCGCGGCGGTTTCTGTTACGAGCTCAACGGCCTGTTCGCCGTACTGCTCGAACAGCTCGGCTTCGACGTGACCAGGGTCTCGGCGCGCGTGTCGCGTGGCAACAACGCGTTCGGGCCCGACTTCGATCACCTGGCGCTCGTCGTACGAACTGAGGCGACCTACCTCGCGGACGTCGGATTCGGTGACTTCTCGATGGAGCCGCTCGAGCTGGGCAAGGAGGGCCCGCAGCCGCCAGTCGCGGGCGGCCGCGCGTACCGCGTCGATCCGCTCGGGCCCGATGAGTGGCTGACCCTCGAGCCGGCCGGCGACGGCGGATGGAAGGACGGCTACCGCTTCGACATGACGCCGAGATCGCTGGGGGACTTCGCCGCGCAGTGCAGATGGTTCGAGACCGCTGAGGACTCGCATTTCCGCTCAGGAAGCGTCTGCTCGATCGCGACCCCGAGCGGGCGCGTCACCTTGACGGGCACCGAACTCATCGTCACCCGCGACGGCGACCGCGACGCGACGCCGATCAACGGCAACCAAGAGTGGGCGGCGGTTCTCGCCCAACGGTTCGGCATCGAGATGGCGATCGGGGACCCGGTCGGCGGCTGACCCCCGGCTGAGCCCCGGCCGCGTGGGAGAATCGCCCGACCGACCCCCCGCAACGAGATGGATCTGCGTGCCCGGCACCGACCCGAACCTGATCCGCAACTTCTGCATCATCGCCCACATCGACCACGGCAAGTCGACGCTGGCCGACCGGATGCTGGAGCTGACGGGCGTCATCGAGCAGCGCAACATGCGCGCGCAGTACCTCGACCGGATGGACATCGAGCGCGAGCGCGGCATCACCATCAAGTCGCAGGCCGTCCGCCTGCCGTGGAAAGTCGACGGCACGACGTACGTGCTCGACCTCATCGACACGCCAGGCCACGTCGACTTCACCTACGAAGTGAGCCGTTCACTGGCCGCCTGCGAGGGCGCGATCCTGCTCGTTGACGCCGCGCAGGGCATCGAGGCGCAGACCCTCGCCAACCTCTACCTCGCGCTCGAGAACGACCTGCACATCATCCCGGTGCTCAACAAGATCGACCTGCCGGCGGCGCAGCCGGAGAAGTACGCCGCCGAGATCGCTCACATCATCGGCTGCGATCCCGAGACGGTTCTACGAGTCAGCGCCAAGACCGGTCAGGGAGTCACGGAGCTGCTCGACCACATCGTGCACGAGGTCCCCGCGCCCACCGGCGATCCCAATGCGCCCACGAGGGCGATGATTTTCGACAGCGTGTACGACGCCTACCGCGGCGTCATTTCCTACGTCCGAGTTGTCGACGGTCTGCTCTCGACGCGCGAGCGCGGCCTGATGATGTCGACCGGCAACGTGCACGAGATCCTCGAAGTCGGCGTCATCTCGCCAGAGCCGAAGCCGACCAAGGGCCTGGGCGTCGGCGAGGTCGGCTACGTCATCCCCGGCGTCAAGAACGTCCGTCAGGCTCGGGTCGGCGACACCATCACGAATGCCGGAAAGCCGGCGACCGAGCCGCTGGGCGGTTACCGCGACCCGAAGCCGATGGTGTTCTCCGGTCTCTATCCGCTCGACGGCTCCGAGTACCCCGCGCTGCGCGACGCGCTCGACAAGCTGCAGCTCAACGACGCCGCGCTGGTCTACGAGCCGGAGACGTCGGTCGCGCTCGGCTTCGGTTTCCGTTGCGGCTTCCTCGGCCTGCTGCACATGGAGATCGTCCGCGAGCGGCTGGAGCGCGAGTTCGACCTCTCGCTCATCTCCACGGCGCCCAACGTCGTCTACCGCGTAGTCATGGAGACCGGCGAGGAGCTCATCGTCACCAACCCGAGCGAGATGCCTGGCGGCAAGATCGGCGAGGTCTACGAGCCGGTCGTGAAGTCGATGATCCTCGCGCCGAGCGAATACATCGGCGCCATCATGGAGCTGTGCCAGGGCCGCCGCGGCACGCTGCAGGGCATGGACTACCTGTCCGAGGACCGGGTTGAGCTGCGCTACACGCTGCCCCTCGGCGAGATCATCTTCGACTTCTTCGACCAGCTGAAGTCGCGCACCCGCGGCTACGCGAGCCTCGACTACGAGCCGGCGGGCGAGCAGGCCGCGGAACTCGTGAAGGTCGACATCCTGTTGCAGGGCGAGGCGGTCGACGCGTTCAGCGCGATCGTGCACAAGGACAAGGCCTACGCCTATGGCACCTCGATGACCGGGAAGCTGCGCAAGCTGATCCCACGCCAGCAGTTCGAGGTGCCGATCCAGGCCGCGATCGGCTCGCGCGTCATCGCACGCGAGAACATCCGAGCGATCCGCAAGGACGTGCTCGCCAAGTGCTACGGCGGCGACATCACCCGTAAGCGCAAGCTGCTGGAGAAGCAGAAGGAGGGCAAGAAGCGGATGAAGACCATCGGTCGCGTCGAGGTCCCGCAGGAAGCCTTCATCGCCGCACTCTCTACTGGCGAGACGACGTAGCTGGTACGTCGACGCTCGGCTCGTCACGCCTCTCGTTGTAGAGACCACGGAAGACGTCGATCTGCTGGCCGAGTTCGTAGCCGTTCGTGATCTCGCTGCGGAAGAAGTGCTCGTATTTGAGGCTGCCGAAGCAGCGTTCGATGACACCGTTGGTCCAGGGCGAGCGGTAGCGGGTGCGGACGTTGTAGAGCCAGGTGCTGAACTTACGATCTGACGCGGAGTGCGATCCATGGTCGTCGACCGAGGAGCAGAAACTTGGCCCGTGCGGTGGAGGAGATCGATACCGCCGCAGATCCGCCCCCGGAACCTAGGCCGCTGCACTGAGCGAGCTTCCGAAAGCTCGCAGCCTTTGGTTTCGAAGGTTCAAGTGCTCAGCAATTAGCGACGTATCCGACTGCGGAAACAAGGCCAGGAGCGGTGGCGGCAATGACTGACTGCTGGTTAGAGAGCTTCGATGGTCACCACTTCTGAGGCGCTGACTACACGGCCGAAGATGTTGAGGCGGTCGCCGATGACCGACGCGGGTCCGGCCAGCTCACTGCCATCGCGAAGTTCGGCGTACACGACTTTGCCGTCGTACCGCGTCAGATCGGCTGTGACGTCCATATCTCCATCATCGTCATCGTCGCCCGGGACGCCATCCACCGATGGGCCGCGAGTTTTGTGGCAGGTGGCGCAATCGTGCACCAATAGCGGCTGCGCCGGGGACCCAGACGACGCTCACTTTCCGTAAGTCGTTGGGAGCCCTTCTGCCGCGGCTGCGAGACTGTCTGTATGCCGTCCACTCCGCCCCCGGGCGACCCGGCGCCCGCCGGTGGCGAGCTGCCGGAGAGTGCGCTCGCCGAGCTCGGGTCTCGGCCGTTCGGCTTCTACGTGCACGTGCCGTTCTGCGTCGCCCGGTGCGGCTACTGCGACTTCAACACCTACACCGACCTCGGTGGCCTCCAGTCCTCGTACTCCGACGCGGTCATCGCCGAGATCGAACTCGCCCGCGACGTACTCGGCGACCGCGACCTCCCCATCCACACGGTCTTATGGGGCGGCGGAACGCCGACGCTTCTGCCGCCAGCCGACCTCGGCAAAATCCTCCACGCACTAGGGCAGAGCTTCGGTCTCGCGCCCTCAGCGGAGGTCACAACCGAGGCCAACCCTGAGTCCGTTGACGAGCGCGCCCTCCACGACCTCACCGCGAACGGTTTCAACCGCATCAGCTTCGGCATGCAGAGCGCGGTGCCGCACGTCCTGCGAGTGCTCGAGCGGGTGCACACACCCGAGCGTCCCGGGCAGTGCGCGCAGTGGGCCCGCCAAGCCGGCTTCGAGCACGTCAGCCTCGACCTCATCTACGGCACCCCGGGGGAGAGCCAACACGACTGGCAGCGCAGCATCGACACCGCACTGCAAGCCGGCCCCGATCACATCAGCGCCTACGCGCTGATCGTCGAGGAGGGCACCCGGCTGGCCGCCCAGGTCGCCCGCGGCGAGATCGCGGCGCCCGACGACGACGACCTGGCCGACAAGTACCTCCAAGCCGACGAGGCCTTCTCCCGAGCCGGCCTTGACTGGTACGAGGTGAGCAACTGGAGCGCGCCCGGCGGCGAGTGCCGGCACAACCTCGGCTACTGGCGCGGCGCGAACTGGTGGGGGGCCGGGCCCGGAGCCCACAGCCACGTCGGCGGCGTCCGCTGGTGGAACGTCCGCCACCCGGCCGCCTACGCGCAGGCCACGGCCGCGAAACTGTCACCGGCCCAGGCCCGGGAGACCCTCGACGAAACGGACCGGCTGACCGAGCGGATCATGCTCGAACTGCGCCTGGCCGAGGGCCTGCCGACCGCCGCGATCCCCGAAAAAGCGCGCGACGCCGTACGAGAAATGCAAGCGGCTGGCCTGCTCGAACAGGCTGGCGACCGCGCGACGCTCACCCCCCAAGGCCGCCTGCTCGCCGACCACGTGGTGCGCGAGCTAGTAGTCAATTCGGATCATTCTTCGCGGGTGCCTCACTAAGGCACTTCCGCGCGCCGACCACTCATGTGTGACGACCGCGAGGTGGCGACTCCTCGGGGCGGCGGCGTGTGCCGCCGTCGCGGTCTTTGTGCTGCTCCCCGACGGCCTCGCCGACGTCTGGTACCACGCCACAGCGGGCGCCATGCTGCTCGCATTCGCGTACGCGCTGATCCGCGACCGCCGTGAGGTCGAGGTCGCGTGGTGGCTGCTCGGCGGCGGTCTGCTCGCGCTGACCCTGCGCGGCGCAGTCGGCTACTTGCCCGAGTCCGCGGCCACTGACGCGGCGCGCATCGGCCTGTTCATCGTCGGCTACGGCGCGGCCCTCGGCGCGAGCGTCCGGTTCATCTCGCTGCGCACCAACATCAAAGACCTCGACGGGTTCATCGACGGCCTCATCCTGTGCTGCGCCGTCGCCGTCGTGCTCTGGGAGCTCGTCGCCAACCGGGAACTCGGCACGCGCGGCGCGCTGGGCTCAACTACCGGTGTCGTCCTTTTCCCCATCCTGCAAGCGCTCGCCGTCGCACTGGCCGTGCGCTTCATGTTCTGGGGCACCTGGCGCCTGACCAGCGCCTGGCTGGTCTTCGGCGGCACGCTCGCCGTTTTCGCCGGCAACATCGGGTACGTCGTCGGGTACGACGGCGACCGCGGTATCCCGACCGGGCCGGTCGGCACGCTCTGGCTCGCCAGCGTCGCGATGTTCCTGCTCGCGGCCACCCACCACAGCCGCGGCGAACTGACTCGCGCGGCCCTCCCCGGCTTGTCCCGGGTGCCCTACGCGCGACTGTCGATCATGGGGGTGGCGCTGATCGCGGCCCCGTCGATCGTCTTCCAGGACGCCCGCAACGTGACGGGATCGATCCCGGCCGTCGGCTCGCTGCTGCTGACGCTGATGATCGTCTGGCGGCTGTTCCGGCTCGTCATCGAGCGCGAGGGCGCCCGCGCCGAGCTCGCCGTACGGGCAGAACAGCAGATGGCTCTGGTCAGCATCGGGCATCGCGCGCTCGCCGGCAGCGAGCTCGCGCGGCTGTTCGACGAGGCGACGACATCGGTGGCGCAGACGCTCGACGTCCAGTTCTGCGGCGTCTTCGAACCCCTCGGCGCCGAGACGCTGGGGCTGCGCGCGGCTGTCGGCTGGCCGATGTCGGACGCCCACCGCAGCACGGTCAGTACCTCGGAACCCTTCTTCGGCGTACCGCTGATGTCCGGCGCGCCCGGCTACCTCGAACTCGATCGGTCGCCCAGCAGCAAGGGCAGCGAGTTGCTCGCCGACGCCGGCATCGTCTCCGGCGTGAGTGTCCCGATCGGTACGCCGTCGCAGCGGTTCGGGGTACTCGCGGTGGCCACGACCAAGACGCGGCGCTTCTCCGCCGACGACGTGACGTTCCTGCGCGCGGTCGCCAACGTGCTGACAAGCGCGATCGAACGCAACCGCACCGAGGTCGAGATCCGCCAGGCGGCCCTGCACGATGCGCTGACGGGACTGCCGAACCGGGTGCTGCTGCTCGACCGGATGGAAAGTGCGCTCAGCCGCGCGAACCGGATGAACACCAAGGTCGCGGTGATGTTCGTCGACCTCGACGGCTTCAAGCAGGTCAACGACACGTTCGGCCACCGGGCGGGCGACCAGCTGCTCGTCGCGGTGTCTCGCCGGCTGCAGAAGGTGTTGCGCAACGAGGACACGCTCGCCCGCCTCGCCGGTGACGAGTTCGTCGTCGTGTGCGAACGCGTCGACGACCTCGAGACGA
>JBKJZO010000016.1:0-23929 GCA_046715235.1 Mycobacteriales bacterium | reverse complement strand
CATGCGGCGCTATCTCCGTTGGTTGTGGCGGCAGCAGGGTCGCGATTGGTACCCGGCAACGGAACGCTGGCCATACTTTCACCCGATCCATGGTGCCGTCACCCCGACAGTTACCGGGGTGACGCCTGTCCCAGAATGTGGTGCGGCGCGCAGAGCCAGTGGGCGGATGCGGTCCGCGACCAGGCGCGCCGCACCCCTGGCGCTGTACGTGGGCTGGCGGCTGCCCATCGGCATCTCTCGCCTCTGCACGGGTATCTCAAGGCCTTCGCGGCATGGCTTGAGGACGCCGATGGCTACTACCTGAACTGACCACGCGGCGCCGCCGCTTCAGTGGTCGAGAGACTTCGCGATGTCCGACAACTTCTGCACCAGCCGCAGGCTTCCGGGGAGCCTCTTGAAGCCGTGGTGTTCGTAGAAGCCAGCCGCTCCCTCGTGCAGTGCATCGACCACTACGAATCGAGCAGCCACTGTCTGCGTGGCGATCACGATCCGCTGCAGGGCGTCTGCGAGGAGAGCCCCGCCGCGCCCACCTCCTTGGTAGCGAACATCGAGAGCGAGCCGCGCGAGCAGGACAGCTGGGATCTCGGCTGGGCTGCCGTGGCCAACGCTGCGCGGCAGGTCATCACGAACGAGCCGGTGCCCGGTCAGGCTGTAGTAGCCGACGACAAGATCGCCGGCGCCCTCAACCCACACGAAGGTGCGCGCCACCCGGCGGTCCTGAGCGGCCGCTGCCTGCTCCCGGAGCCAAGCGTCCAGCGACGGCTCGCCGGACTCCAATGCGCTGAGATCGTGACGAGTGGGGTCGAGCGCCTCGGAGCGGAAATCCACAGTTAGCGGGTGACTATGTTGCGCGCGCGCTTTGCGGCGCGCGCCAATGCCTTGTTCGACTGCGCGGGCCCGTCCAGAGCTGCCAGCAACTCGTCGAAGAATTCGGCCGACACTTTTGTTTGCGTCTCGTGCTCACGCAGAACCTGATCCGCGCGGTCCTCCGCGGCCGAACGTACAAAATCGCTCAACGGAACCTGCATCAGGTCAGCCGCCCGTTCCAGGCGGGCCTTGCTGTCCCGGCGCACGCGGACCTCGAGTCGTGCCGATGCTGTGGCTGCCATCCTTGCTCCTCTGTGTACGGACAAAGGTACGTACAAATGTCTTCCGAGTCAAACAGCATCGTTGCCAAACGCGGCGAGGCGGCCGCGGTTCGAGCCTGGGTCACAACGCGGCAGGCACGCGCGTGGCTGTCGCGACTGAGCGACCGGAGCGCAGCTGGGAACGCGGTGCCCCAACCTCGGCAAGCGCGGCCACGGCGCCTGGTGGTTTCGTCACGACCTGCCACCTGGCGCGGACGGGCGTCGGCGGCGAGCGACGGGCGGGCCGTTCGCCACGAAGACCGAAGCGGAGGCGGCGCTCGCCGGCACACTTTCGCGCGTGAGTCTTGGCACCTATGTCGAGTTCGGTCGGCAGACGGTCGCCGACTACTTGCAGCAGTGGCTCGACGGAAAGGTCAACCTCAAGCCGAGTACGCGACACGGCTACGAGACGCACTGCCAGCTCTACCTCGTGCCCGGGCTCGGACACTTGCGGCTCTCCGACCTGCGTGATCACCACATCGAGGAGCTGTACGCCGCGATGCGTCAGTTGCAGCCGAAGACCGCCGGATCAAAGCCATCCCCGACGCTTCGCCGTTTGCTTGAAGTGCGGACGGACGTGGCCTTCCGCCGACGGCCAGGACCGTCGCGGATCCGGCGCGTGCACGCAACGTTAATGTCCGCTCTCAACAGCGCGGTGAAGCGCGGCAAGATCGCGCGCAACCCAGCCGAGTTCGTCGAGCTGGCATCGGGTCGCGCACCGCGGCCGGTGGTCTGGACTCCCGAACGCGTCGAGCTGTGGCGGCGCACGGGCAAGCGTTACCCGGTTGCGGTGTGGACGCCGCAACAAGCGGGCGCCTTCCTCGACTACGTGAGCCGCGACGGTCTGGCTGCGCTGTGGCAACTTGCCGCGGACTGCGCAACCACCGCGCTCGCCAGGCAGAGCAACGTCTCGCGTGGGGCGCGGCGTGGGTCGAGTCCGGACTTGTCTTCACCCAAGGACGACGGATCGCCGCTCAATCCAAACGGCGTCTCGCAGCGCTTCGAGCGCCTCATCGCGGATCCGGGCTGCCGCCGATACGGCTCCACGACCTGCGGCATGTCGCCGCCAGCCTGGCCCTCGCGGCCGGCGTACCGATGAGGTCGTCAGCGAACAGCTCGGCCACTCGAGCAGCCAGATCACCAGCGACATCTACTCCAGCGTGCTCCCCCACGTCGCTGAAGCCGCGGCCGAAGCGGTCGCGGACCTCGTCCCGCGAGAGCAAAGCCGCAGGTCAAGCCTAGTGGGGCGGGCGGGGCTCGAACCCGCGACCGAGGGATTATGAGTCCCCTGCTCTGACCAGCTGAGCTACCGCCCCGTGGGCATTGTGCCGTGCACGGCGGACGCGCGCGCCGTGTATCGGCGGTGAGACCCAAGAGATCGAGTAAGTCGATGGCTTTGCGCTATAACCCGCCGCTGCGCGGATCACCGGCAACAAGGGCGGGGTACTTCGGGGTGCGCCCCTACCCGCTCAATGGCGATGTGCACGTCTTTGTAGTCAACACGACAGAGCCGTACAACGGCGAGGTTCCCTGGCCGGCGAACGCCCTCATCATCGTCAAGGCTGAAGGTGCGTGGACGGAGGCCGTCAGTCAGAGCCTCTAAGCTCCCGCGTCAAGACTCGAACTTGAAACCTGCCGGTTAACAGCCGGCTGCTCTGCCAATTGAGCTACGCGGGATCGAGGCCGTCACAGCCTGCGGCGGAAAGGGTAACACCGGCCGCTGGTCGGCTGCGGCATTCGGGTGATCGTGCGCTGGGGGGGTGCGGTTCACATGGTTGTGCGCTAAGAAGACCGGGTAAATCGACCACACCTACGCGCCGCCCACGCGTCTGTCTACGCCGGGCAGCCCGACACGGGAGGACTGCGATGCGCTACAAGGCGACCTTCGTTGCGGGCTTGGCCACCGGCTACGTACTCGGGACCAAAGCCGGCCGCGCTCGGTACGAGCAGATCAGGCGACTCGCCACGGCGATGTGGCACCGACCCGTCGTGCAAGGCGCGACGGACACCATCAGCAATCAGGCGATCAACCTGTATGAGGGCGCCAAGGCACGCGTCAGCACGCGCATCGGCGGGCGCGATGTCACCGAAGAGCTCAACGAGCCGCCGACCATCCGCTTGTAAGACCTAACTCCCGGCTCCGTTTCCGCGGACTCGCCATCGGGTAGTCCGACGGTCTCAAGCATGCGGAATGGAGTTGCCGTGGCACGCGATTTCACTGATCCGGCGCCGGAGCTTCACGGCGGGACCCCCGGCGTTGACAGCACCCCCGACGAGGACGCGGTCGGCGAGGGCACCGACGGCGTCGTGTCCCCGCGTGACCGGCCGATCGCCGTACACGGCTTCGGTACGACGACCGAGGAGACCCGCGCAGGCGAGCCCCTCGACGGCCGCCTGGCACGTGAACGCCCTGACGCGTCCGTGGATTCGCCCTACCCGAGTGACGATGCCTGGGTCGGCCAGCTCGTGGCCGACGACGAAGGGGTCCGCGAGGACACCGAGAAGGATTCCGTGGCTCACGCGTTCGGCGGCGACGGGGGCCAGAGCGCCGAAGAAGCCGCGATGCATATCGAAGGCGCGTAGCGCTGGCCCTATCGGCTACCGAGAACTAGCGGAGACCATGCCTCGCCTGCGACGGGTCAGCTGCTCCGCGCCGGGAATCAGCCGCCGGCGTACCGGCAAGCGCTTCGGGTACGCCGACGCGTCCGGTCGCCCGGTAAGAGACCCGGATGTCGTCGCCCGCATCAAGGCGCTCGTGATCCCGCCGGCTTGGCAGGACCGTGTGGATCTGTCCCATCGCGAACGGTCACATCCAGGCCACCGGCGTCGACGCCGCGGGCCGGCGGCAGTACCGCTACCACGACGAGTGGCGGCTGCGGCGCGACCTGGCGAAGTTCGACCGGATGCTGGATTTCGCGGCGGTGCTGCCCGACGTACGCGAGCGGATCTTCGCCGCCCTCGACGAGAAGGAGATGTCGCGCGAGCGGGTGCTGGCGTGCGCCGTACGGCTGCTCGACCTCGGCTTCTTCCGCATCGGCACCGAGAGCTATGCGGTGCGCAACAAGTCGTTCGGGCTCGCGACCATGCGCCGCGACCACGTGACGATCGGGCGCGACGGCACGTTGCGCTTCGACTACACCGCCAAGAGCGGCATGCGGCGGATCGTGTCGATGGCCGACGAAGCGGTGGTTGATGTCGTGCGCTCGCTGAAACGGCGCCGCGACGACCATCCCGAGCTGCTCGCCTACCGCAACGGCAAGGCCTGGGTCGACCTGCGATCGGCGGACATCAACTCGTACCTGCATGAGGTGTCGGGTGGCGACTTCACGGCGAAGGACTTCCGCACCTGGAACGCGACCGTGCTCGCGTCCGTGGCGCTCGCGGTGTCCGTTGACGCGCCGACGACCGAGGCTGCGCGCAGACGGGTCGGCGCCCGGGCCATCCAAGAAGTCGCGCACTACCTGGGCAACACCCCTGCGGTCTGCCGGGCGTCGTACATCGACCCGCGGGTCTTCGATCTCTTCGACTCGGGCGTGACGATCCAGCGCGACCTCGCGGCTCTCGGCGCCGACACGTCGTACGGGCAGCTCGCGACGCATGGCGTTATCGAGCGCGCGGTGCTGCGGATACTCACCAACGCCGACGTCGCGGCAGCCCGCAAGGCGAGCTAGCGCGCCTTCTTCGCTACAACTCGCCGATCGCCTGCTCGCGCAGTTTCTGCTTGCGGGCTTCGAGCGCGATCAGGTCGCCGAACAGCCGGTTGTAGTCGTCGGCCTGCTCGGGGTTGAGCCGTTGCAGCCGGCCTTTGAGTTCCTGGATGCGCCGGGTGACGCCGATCTCCTGCAGGCGCGCGAGTACGGCGACGGCGTACCGCTCGGCGCTGTTGCCGAGGTGCTGGAGTGGCTCGACCGCGAGCCCGGTGAGCAGACCGCGCACCGCGTCGTCGGGCGCGGTGTCTAGAACCCGCCGCAGGAAGGCGCCGCTGTCGTCGACGTCCTTCGGGCCGCCGGCGCGATCGACGACCTCGCGGCAGATCCGGTAGCCGTTGTCGGTGAAGAGCTCGGGCCCGAGGTCGGGCCACGCGGCGGCGGCCAGGTCGGGGCGTTGCAGGACGACTTTCATCGACTCGCGTTCGATGCGCAGCGCGGCGTCGTCGGGACCGCGTTTGGCCGCCTTCTCGGGTGGCGGCGCGACCGGCGTACCGGATCGCGAAACCTGCTGGCTGCCGACCCGGCGCATGACCTGGTCGACGTCCATGCCGAGCCAGCCGGCCAGCTGCCGCGCGTACTCAGGTCGCAGCGCGTGCACCCGAATCCCCGCAACCACAGGGGCCGCGGCCTCGAGCGCCTGGATGCGGCCCTCGGGCTTGTCGAGGTCGTAGCGGTCGAGGATCGTGCGCAGGTAGAACTCGAAGAGCGGCACCCGACGAGCCACCAGATCGCGTACGGCGACGTCGCCCTTCGCGAGCCGCAGGTCGCACGGATCCATGCCCCCCGGCTCGACCGCGACGAACGTCTGCGTGACGAAGCGCGCGTCTTCCTCGAACGCGCGCATCGCCGCCTTCTGCCCGGCCGCGTCGCCGTCGAACGTGAAGATCACCTCGCCGCGGAACTCGTCCTGGTCCATCAGCAGCCGGCGCAGGATCTGGATGTGGTCGAGCCCGAAGCTGGTGCCGCAACTCGCCACAGCAGTGGGTACGCCGGCGAGGTGGCAGGCCATCACGTCGGTGTAGCCCTCGACAACGACGGCCTGGTGTTTGCGCGCGATTTCCTTCTTGGCCCGGTCGACGCCGTACAAAATGTGCGACTTCTTGTAGATCGCGGTCTCGGGCGTGTTGACGTACTTGGCCTGCGGGTCGGAGTCGAGCAGCTTGCGGGCGCCGAACCCGACGACGTCGCCGGTGATGTCGGCGATCGGGAACATCAGCCGCCCGCGGAACCGGTCGATGACCCCGCGCTGGCCCTGCGACGCGAGCCCGGCGGCGAGCAGCTCGTCGCGGGTGAAGCCGGCGGCGGTCAGGTGCTTGACGAGGGCTTCCCAGTTGTCGGGCGAGTAGCCGACGTTGAACTGCGCGGCAGCGGCCTGGTCGAACCCGCGGGTCGCGAGGAACTCCCGCGCCGGCGCGGCTTCGGCCGAGCCGAGCTCCTCGGCGTAGAACGCCTGCGCCGCGGCGTGCGCGGCCACGAGTCGGGTGCGTTGCCCGCTCTGCTGGCGGGGTGCCGCGCCGCCCTGCTCGTAGCGCAGCTCGACACCCGCCTTGGCGGCTAGCCGCTCGACCGATTCGGCGAAGGTGAGGTGCTCCATCTTCTGCACGAACGAGATCGCGTCGCCGCCGACCTGGCAGCCAAAACAGTGGAACAAACCTCGAGCTGGCGCGACGTGGAACGACGGCGACTTCTCGTCGTGAAAGGGACAAAGGCCCTTGAGCTCTCCCCCGCCGGCATTGCGCAGCTGGAGGTAGTCCCCGACCACGGAGTCGATCGTGGCGCGCTCGCGCACCAGCGCGACGTCCTCGTCCTTGATCCGCCCCGCCACGCTAAGACTCCAACCGTCGTACGCCGACCGGAGGCCAGGCGGGGAAGCGTCCGCCCCCGGTTCGCCAGCAGTCTACGCGGCACCGAAACCGCTCCGGCCCGCCGTCCCCCACCTCCGCGATCGACCCTCACCCGTCGGCCCCACCCCTGCGACTTCTGTGCAAAGTTTGGCGTTGGTGCGCGAAATCTTCGTTCCTAGACGCGCAACTTTGCACATCCGTGATCATGGGGACCTATTCACAGATCGCTAGGCACCGGCCCTAACGCAGCACCCGAGCGGGCACCATCGCCCAATGGATGAACGGCTGCTCGAGCTGGCCCAGGCGCAAGGTGGCTTGGTCACGCGCCGGCAGGTGCTCGACGTGGGACTCGACGACCGAGCACTGGGCCTGCTGGTAGGCAACGGATCACTCGAACGGATCAAGCCCGGTCGCTTCCGGATTCAGGCGTCGGACACCTGGGTCGAGCAGGTTCGTGCAGCACAGTTGCTTGCCGGACAATCATCCGTCGCGGCTAGGGGTAGCGCCGCACGGCTTCACCAGATCGAGGGAACGCCGACTGCCGACGTACTGACCTTCTACATCCCTCCGAGCGAACGCGCCGTTCGCAGAACAGGGCTAGCTGTACTCCGCTGCCAACTAGAGGCTGACGAGATCACCCAGTGTGCTGACATCGCCTGCACGTCCCCGTTGCGCACGGTCGTCGATTGCGCGCGCTTTCTCCCTCACAGAAATGCGGTTGGGGTCATAGAGGGCGGCGTGCGCAGCGGGTTGGTGCGGCTCGAGGACATCACCGTCGCGATCGGCGCGTTGAGCCGAGTTGAGGGTGCGCCCGCAGCCCGGCGCGCCTTGTCGCGAATCGACCCGCTGAGTCAGTCCTTCCTGGAGACCGAGGCCCGCCTGCTCCTGCTCGATGCCGGGATCGGTGTCGAATCACAGGTCGAACTCGGCTCGTGGCACGCCGACCTCGGCGTACCTGATGCCCGACTGGCCATCGAGCTGCAAGGTGGGACGCATCGATCCAAGGAGCAACACCAAGAAGACGAAACCAAGCGCGCGGCGTTCCTGACCTCCGATTGGGAAATCGTGGGGTTCACTGCCGACGACGTGCGCAAACGTCCTGGCTACGTCGTCGCCGTCGTGCGACGGCTGGTCGCCAGTCGCTGGCAGGCGAGCGAGTGACGCGCGGGCCGTACCATTCGCGGATGTTCCGACGCGCCGCCGTGCTGGTGCTGGCGATCGCGACTCTTGCCGCGATCCTCCCCGCGCCCGCGCACGCCTCCGCCACACCGCGGTACCACTTCCCCATCGCGGGGTGCCGGGCGTCGTACGCGCGGCATCACCACGACTACCCGGCCGCGGACATCTTCACGGCGAAGGGATGCCTGTTCGTCTCGCCGGTCGCTGGGCGCATCGACGAGGTCTCGTACGCCGACACGTGGCGTTCGTCGGTCAACCGCGGCGCGACCCGCGGCGGGCTCTCGGTCTCGGTTGTCGGCGACGACGGCGTGCGTTACTACGGCTCGCACCTGAGCAGCATCAGCGCGGGCATCCGGCCAGGGAAGCGAGTGAGCGCCGGCCAGCCCCTCGGCCGCACCGGCACCACCGGGTCCGCGCGCGGCACGCCCACGCATCTGCACTTCGGCATCTCCTGGCCGACCCGGCCCGGCGTGTGGTGGGTGCGCCGCGGCATGGTCGCCCCGGCGCCGTACCTCGACTCCTGGCGTTCCGGCGGCCACCTCTCGCCCGCGTCAGAGGTCGCCAAGACGCGCCTTCGGTACGGCGAGCTCCCCCGCTGCCGGGCGGCCTGCTGACCCGAGCCGCCGGCTGACAAACCCCAGCGGTCAGCGGGTGAGCCGGGTATGCCAGTTGGTTGCCGAGGTGTCGGTCAGGCTCGCCACCTGGTCGATCACGACCCGCAACTGCCCGCGCGAGTCGGCAGCGTCGGCGTACGCCGGCCGTAGCTCGGGCACCAGCGTGCCGGGCGCACCCGCAGCGACAACGTCGACGAGGCGGGCGACTAGCCAGCGCTCGGCCTCCTGCAGCTCCTGCGCACCGGTGCGCTGCATGACGAACCGGTGCGTCGTCGCCTTGAGCAGCGCGCATTCGGCACGGGTCACGTCGGGCACGACGAGCCGCGCCCGATAACGAGACAGCGGTTCGGCGCCGTACGCCGACCGCGTCGCGTCAACCGCGCGAACGCTGAACCGAGCGGTCAGCTCGCTCGTCGTGCGTTTGAGCGCAACGTGATCGGTCAGGCTGTGGTCGAACGACCGGATCCACCACGGTTCACGCAGCAGTACCTCGAACACCTCGGCCAACGCCCACGCGGGTTCCGGCGAATAGAGCCGCGCAGCGACTTCAACCAGCTCGCCGCGGATGTCGGAGTCGGCCAGCCGCTCGACCCGGATCAGCCCTGCCTGTACGCCGTCCTCGAAGTCGTGCACGGAGTAGGCGACGTCGTCCGACCAGTCCATGATCTGCGCCTCGAGGCAGCGCTCGCGGCTGCCCGCTCCATCGCGCAGCCAGTTAAAAACCGGCAGGTCGTGGTCGTAGACACCGAACTTCCCCGACTCGGGAGCGTCGGCGCGACCCCACGGATACTTCGTCGCCGCGTCGAGCGACGCGCGCGTGAGGTTGAGCCCGGCCGAGCGCCCCTGCCCGTCGACGACCTTGGCCTCGAGCCGGGTCAGGACGCGCAGGCTCTGCGCATTGCCCTCGAACCCGCCGCAACCGCGCGCCGCCTCGTCGAGGGCCTGCTCGCCGTTGTGCCCGAACGGTGGATGGCCGAGGTCGTGCGCAAGGCACGCCGCGTCGACCAGGTCGGGGTCGGCGCCCAGCGCCGCGGCGATCTCGCGGCCGATCTGCGCGCACTCCAGCGAGTGCGTGAGCCGCGTGCGCGGGAAGTCCTCGATGCCGGCGCCGACGACCTGCGTCTTTCCGGCTAGGCGGCGCAACGCCGCCGAGTGCAGTACGCGCGCACGGTCGCGTTCGAACGCCGACCGCACGGCGGGGGTGGCCTTCGCCCGCTCGTCGACGTACCGCTCGTACGCCGCGTCGTCGTAGTTGATCATCGAGTTCACCCTAGACAGCACCGGGGACCTTGCGGTGCGGCACGTCGCCGAAGATCCGGTAGACCAGATAGCCGCCCGTCTCGCGAGCGATGTAGCGCAGCTGCGTCGCGCGGGTGCGCACCGCCGGGCCGCTGCGCGCCGGCGATGTCTGCGCCTCGAACCCCAGATCGCGCGCGATGGTCCGAGAGCGCAGTGAGTGCCATGGATCGGTGACGATTACGACCGACTTCACCGATGCGTCGAGCGTTTCCGCAGCGCCCTTGAGGCTGTCGAGCGTATTGCGGCCGGTTGGTACGACGGTCAGCGCGGTGCGAGGAACCCCTTGCGCCACAAGCCATTCCGCCCCCGCACCCGCTTCCGTGAAACGGTCACCTGGCGCTCCCCCGCCGACGGTGACGATGCGCGGCGCGACCTCCGCGCGGTAGAGGGTCAGAGCATGCGCGAGCCGCGCCCTGAACACCGCTGACGGCCGGCCGTCGAACTGCGCCGCACCGAGTACGACGATCGCGTCGGCGGGATCGCGATGGTCCTCACGCGCGACCCGCCAGATCGAGAACGCCGTAAACCCGAAGACCGCGAGTACGGCGAGCATGCACACCAGCAGCCCGGCGACAACGCGGCGCAGCCATCGAGGACCACGCCGGACACGCCGCGCCGGGGCGGGCTCGTCAGCGAGTATCGCTGCCCGACGTCTCGACCGCAGCACGCCCGGCCTCCAGTCGCGCGACAGGAATGCGGAACGGCGAGCAGCTCACGTAGTCGAGACCGACCTCGTGGCAGAAGTGCACCGAGTCGGGGTCGCCGCCGTGCTCGCCGCAGATGCCGAGCTTGATGCCGGGACGCGCCGCCCGGCCTTCCTCGCACGCGATTCGCACGAGCCGGCCGACGCCATCGCGGTCGAGTGTCTCGAACGGGCTGACACCGAAGACACCGAGGTCAAGGTAACGAGTGAAGAAGCTGGCCTCGACGTCGTCGCGGGAGAATCCCCACGTCGTTTGCGTCAGGTCGTTGGTGCCGAACGAGAAGAATTCGGCCGACTCGGCGATCTGCCCGGCGGTCAGTGCGGCTCGTGGCAGCTCGATCATCGTGCCGATCAACGCGTCGATCTCGGTGCCGGTCTCGTCGGCGACCGTGCGAAGGATGCCCTCGGCCTCCTCGCGGATGATCTCGAGCTCCTGCACCGCGCCGACCAACGGCACCATGATCTCGGCGATCGCGTTGACGCCGTTCTTGCGGCACTGCGCGGCCGCTTCCGCGATCGCCCGCACCTGCAACGCAAACAGGCCCGGCACGACGAGCCCGAGCCGCACACCGCGCAGGCCGAGCATCGGGTTGGACTCGTGCAGCCGCCGTACGGCGTCGAGTAGCCGCCGCTTGTCATCGAGACCGTCGGTCTTGCCGGTCGCCTCCGCGACGGCGACGTCGACGGACAACTCTTCGAGTGAGGGCAAGAACTCGTGCAGCGGCGGGTCGAGGAGCCGCACCGTGACCGGCAGCCCGTCCATGGCGGTGAAGATGCCGATGAAGTCTTCGCGCTGCAGCGGCAGCAGCGCCTGCAGTGCGTCGTCCTGCTCGGCCGGATCGTCGGCGAGGATGAGGCGCTCGACGTTCTTGCGGCGGTCGCCGAGGAACATGTGCTCGGTGCGGCACAGGCCGATGCCCTGCGCACCGAACCGGCGGGCGCGCTCGGAGTCCTCAGGGGTGTCGGCGTTGGCCCGCACCTTGAGCCGGCGCCGCTCGTCAGCGTGCGTCAGCAATCGGTGTACGGCGGCGACCAGCGGGTCAGAGTCGGGCGCAAGAGTGCCCTCGAAGTACTGCACGACCGGGCTGGGTACGACGGGCACCTCGCCGAGGTAGACCGCGCCGCTGGTGCCGTCGATCGAAATGAGGTCGCCTTCTTTGACGACGACGCCGCCGGGCGCGGTGAACTTGCGGCCGGACAGGTCGACCTCGAGTTCTTCAGCCCCGCAGACGCAGGTCTTGCCCATGCCGCGCGCGACGACGGCGGCGTGGCTGGTCTTGCCGCCACGGCTTGTGAGGATTCCCTGGGCCGCGATCATGCCGTTGAGGTCGTCCGGTGTGGTCTCGCGGCGCACCAGGATGACCGGCTCGGTCTTGGCCCGCTCCTCGGCCCGGTCGCTGTCGAAGACCGCGACGCCGACAGCCGCGCCGGGCGAGGCGTTCATGCCCTTGCCGATCCGCTTGGCGTCGGCGTTCTCGTCGAACTTGGGGAACATCAGCATCGCGAGCTGCGCGCCGGTGACGCGCTGGAGCGCCTCGTCGAGATCGATCACACCCTCGTCGACGAGCTGAGTCGCGATGACGAACGCCGCCGCCGCCGTACGCTTCCCGACCCGCGTTTGCAGCATCCACAGCTTGTTGCGCTCGACCGTGAACTCGATGTCGCAGACGTCGCGGTAGTGGCCCTCGAGCGTCGTCATGATCTGCGTCAGCTCGTCGTACGCCGGCTTGTCGATCTGCTCGAGGTCGTGCAGCGAGCGAGTGTTGCGGATGCCGGCGACGACGTCTTCGCCCTGCGCGTTCTCGAGGTAGTCGCCGTAGGAACCGGCAGCGCCAGTGCCCGGGTCGCGGGTGAACGCGACGCCGGTGCCGGAGTCCATGCCCAGGTTGCCGAAGACCAACGCCTGGACGTTGACCCCGTACCGAGGTCGGCCGGGATGCGCTCCTGGCGCCGGTAGAGGCGCGCGCGGTCGCCGTTCCACGAGTCGAAGACGGCGTGGATGGCGAGGTCGAGCTGCTCGCGGGTGTCGGTCGGGAACGGCCGCTCGGCGTACTTGGCGACGATGCCTTTGAACGTGTCGACCAGCTGCTGCAGCGCCGCGCTGTCGAGGTCGAGGTCGTTGGTGACGCCCTTGGCCGTTTTGATGTCGTCGATCGCGTGCTCGAAGTGCTCGCCTTCGACGCCAAGGACGGTGCGGCCGAACATCTGCACGAGCCGGCGGTAGGAGTCCCACGCGAAGCGCTCGTTGCCGCTCTGCTTCGCGAGGCCCTGCACGCTGTCGTCGTTGAGTCCGATGTTGAGGACGGTGTCCATCATTCCGGGCATCGAGAACTTCGCACCCGAGCGGACGCTCACCAGCAGCGGGTCGGCGGAGTCGCCCAGCTGGCGGCCGATGGCCTGCTCGAGCTTGTCGAGCTGCTCGGTTACCTGACCAGCTAGGTCCTGCGGCTCGGCTCCGCTGTTGAGATAGACCTTGCATGCTTCGGTCGTGATCGTGAAGCCGGGAGGCACCGGCAGACCGATCTTCGTCATTTCCGCGAGGTTGGCGCCCTTGCCGCCAAGGAGATCTTTGAGGTCGCGGTTTCCCTCGTCGAAGCTGTACACGAACTTGGTGTTCTGCGGCATTCGCCAACTCCTGGGACGGCGTGCGGGCGCGCCGAGCCGCGCGCCATCTGTGCGCCGAAGACTACCCGCTGAGCGCTCGCGTGCAGGTGCGTTGGCGTGAGCTTGGTCACGCTCCGGAGTCGGGGTCGACCCACTCCATCTCGTGCCGGTCGTCAGGGGCGACGAACCTCATCAGCGCCAGGCCCTCGGCCTGTACGTCGGCGCGCTGGATCTTGGTCAGCTTCAAGCTTGTCCTTACCTCAAGCCGGGCGGTGCCGTCGCTGCGGCGGATCGCCCAGGTCGCGCTGCCGACCCCGTCGACCAGCACCGTGCCGACGTAGCCGCCGGGCCCTCCCTGTAGCCAGATCAGGCCGGCGTCGGCGGCGAAACGGGACCGGTCGGCGTACCCCAGCAGTGCGTTGTCGTACTCAGGCAGGAAGCGCACCGGCGCCGGTACGTCGGGGTCGGGCAGCACACCGTCCGGTACGTCGAGCAGCTCGGTGCCCGCGTCGCTGCGGAACCGGCGCAGCGACCCCCCGAGCCGGTCGGTCACCTCGCGCAGCTTGGTGAGACCGCACCACGCCTGCACGTCCTTCACCGTCGCCGGCCCGAAGGCGCGCAGGTAACGGACCACGGTCTCGTCGATGCTCGGCTTGGGGTCGAGCTCCCGCCCGAGCCATTCCTCGAGCGACGCGAGCACCGCCTGCCCGCTCTCACCCCAGATGCCGCGCGGCGTTGCCTGCACCGTCGGCGTCAGGTAGGCGACGGCCTGGGCCATGCCCTCGGGATCGAAGTCGGGCCAGCGTTCGTGCAGGAGCGGCCGCAGCTCGGCCCGGCTGCGCGGCTGCGCGGTGATGAGCGCGCGGCCGGCCGCGACGATCGCGTCGACGTCCTCGCCCCTGAGCGCTTGCCCCCACGACGTGCTCTTGAAGGTGCGTGCCAGCACCGGGTGCAGCAGCGGCCGGAGGGTAAGGGCGTCGTCCGCTGTGACGAGGTGGACCGTGGTGCGCATCAGCGCCGCCCTGACGACCCGGCGCTCGCGCATCAACGCGCTGACCTCATGCGGGTCGAACGGCGCGAGCCGGCTCCACAGCGCGAGATAGGGCACGTTGGGGACCTGAGCCTGCAGCCCGACCAGCGCCTCGATCGCGTCGTACGCCGTCATGGCGCGTCTTTCGAGCAGCAGCTGCCGGTGCAACGTGGCCCGATTCAGTGCCCGCTGGCTGAGCACGTCGCCCATACGAACGACCCTAGCCGCGCAAACGCGACCTCCATCCCCGTGATCCACGGCACATGATCATGGTTTCGGCGAGTTCAGATGCCGTGGATCAGGCCAGGTCGGTCCGGCGATGAAGACGACGTGACCCGGCGGCGAGCCAGCCCGGCGTCGTAGGCAGCCCGCAGCTCTGCAACGACGGATGCCGGATCGCGCTCAATGCGGCTCGGTGCGATTTGCTGGACGGTATACCCGAGGCGGCTCAGGCGGTTTGTCCTGCGCATCGTCGCAGCCGTCGCCGTCGTGCAGGTCCGGCTTCCAGACCGCCGGCGCGAATCCGCTGTCGATCAGCAGTCGCCGCAACTTCGCCTCGGCAACCGCGTGCACGCCGTCGCTGACTTCGGCAAGGACCCGGCGCGGCAGCATGCTGCCCGCACTTTCCCCGGCGAGGAGCTCAGCCGCGAGCTGATCGGCCGTCGCCTTGCCGCGCTGCACGCACTCGGCCATGACCGCGCGCACCTCGTCGAGCGAGTGCATGCGACGTGCCGCGTCCACTACTGCACGGGCGGGTGCGCACACAGGCAGATCGGCGCGCTGCCATGTGGGGCCGGGGCGTACCGAGCGTCGTACGACGACAAAGTCGTGATCGGCTCCGCCGATTCGCCCGTACAGGACTGCGGCCCGCAGCCGCGCCGATACGTCAACGGGCTCGTGGACACTGAGGAGACAGTCGGCGGCACACGAGCGAGCGTGCGTCCTGCGCGGTGCGACAAGACGTCGTCCGTCAAGCCCGCGTCATACGCCTGCCGGCGCGTGAACAAATCGTCCTGCGCAGAGGCCGTTTCGATCAGGGAGCTCGGGAGGGAACGCACGACGCAAGGGTGGCTCGATAGGTAGCAGTGTGGTTGCTACTGCTTGATCTGGTCTCTGATAGATGGCTCCGCTTCGGCGTCGTGCACCCCATCCGAGCATACTTGACAATATCTAGTACCAGGCATAATCATCCGCGCATGCCAGGACACGACCCACAGATGCTCAAGGGAGTTCTCTCGCTCCTCCTGCTGCACCTGATCGAACAACAGGATGACTATGGCTACTCGCTTGTCGTCCGGCTGCAGGAGCACGGCTTCGACGAGCTCGCCGAAGGCACCGTCTACCCGGCCCTGACTCGCCTGGAGTCGCAGGCGCTGATCGAGTCGCGGCTCGTCCGGTCAGTCGCAGGCCCGGCCCGCAAGTACTACCGGCTGACGTCACTGGGCGCGGCCGAGCTGGCGCGCGCCGGTGATGTCTGGAACTCCCTGGTCGCGTCGGTGCGACTAGTCCTCACGACGAACAGGAGCAAACCGTGAACGTCATGGACCGGGCGCGCCTCGAAGCCGCCGTTTACTCCTACGGCTTCTGGCTCGACCTGCGCGGGGTGCCCCGACGGCAACGGCGCAATCTACGCCGCGAGTTGCGCGCCAACCTGCTCGACGCCTCCGCTCAGCGCGGGGCGCGCGCGGCCGTCGCCGCGCTCGGCGGCACCCGAAGAATGGCTGCCGACGGCCCCGCATTGGACCCGCGGCGTCCCCGCTGGAACGCGGGCGCCACTGCCGGCTTGTGCGCGGCCAGCATTGTGTTACTTATCGAATTCTTCGCGGCCCTCGGCTGGGCGGACGGCGCAATGGCTGCTTCGAAGGACAAAGCAGTTCACGGGCCACTCACTCTGTTTCCTGGCTCCGCCTTGACCTACGACCCAGCCCCGAGAAGTCTCACAATCTCGCTCCAGCCCGGCTGGGGCGCCCTGGCCGTCGGTCTCGCGGTCTTCGTCCTGGTGGCACGGCCGTGGCGGCTCGCAACCGGGCGGCGTAGTCCAGCTCCCGCGCAGCCGTGATGGCGGCGTCGCTCGCCTGACGCGGTGATGCCGCGCGCGACAACTAGTGATCCGTCCATTGCACCGGGTGCCCTACGGGATGGTGATCTTGGTGCCCGGGAAGATCTTGCCGCCGTTGGCGCTGTCGGGCAGGCCACGCGCCCGCGCCGCGGTGTCGAGGACTTCCTTGTTGGCCTTGAACAGGCTTCCGCGCGGCAGACCAAACGTCTTCTCGAGCCTGCTCAAGATGTCGCCGGGCTTGATGGTGTGCTGACGGGGGTTCTGGCCCGGCGCCGGGGGCTGCGCGGCCGCGCGCTGGGGTTGCGTTGCATGGGTTGCGATCACCGGCCCGCCGCCGGCAGCGCGTCCGAAGATGTCGGCGTCGACGGAGCTGACATCGACGTTGATCCCCTCGATGACGCAGTCGATCTCGGGCTGGCCTTTCTTGTCCGCGAACTTCGCGGCGTATTGCCAGGCCCGCTGCCCCGCCTTGTCGAACACGTCGTTCCCTACGCCCGGTATCTGGTGGGGGTCAAAGCCCGGCTTCGGCTGGTGCGTCCTGAACCGCGCGACCCAGACAGCGTCGGGCTTCGGCTGACCGCGCTTGCCGAGGTCGGCAGCGAGGTTGAACGAGCCGTAGACCATCGAGCGGAAACCCGCGGCGTGCAGCGCTTCCGTCCACGCGTTGACGTACTGGACAGCCGCGCCCGGGTCCTTGTCCGACGTGTGCCGCTCGATGTCCGCCACAAGCATGTCGTTACGGTCACCGAGTTCGCGGGTCAACCGGATCGCGTCTGTCGCGTCGGCGGCACCGCGAGCGCGGGAAAGGTCGCGCTGCGCGCCAACGTAGATCGGCAGCAGCCGCACGCCGCGTGCCTCCAGGACGTCGAGCAGAGCGTTCGTGTACGTCGTTCCGCGGCCGCCGTTGTGGCCCTTGCCGCCGAGGTAGAAGGCCCATGCGCCGATCGTCGGCGTGCCCGCCGCCTTACTCGCGACGGTAATGGCCTTCAGTCCCGTTTCTGCAGAGGGTGCCTGTCCGCGGTCGAGCATCGTGAGGGTTGCCATGCTGACTCCTCCGGAAGTCGGACTCGTCCCCCCGGAGGAAAGCGTCGCACCAGCTACCTGATACGCCTAGACCAAGACTGGGGTGCGGCTAGCAGGGGCCGAGGCGCTCGTTCAGGTAGCCGACGAGGCGGTCGACGCCGACGCGGTCCTGCGTCATCTCGTCGCGCTCGCGGATCGTGACCGCGTTGTCGTCGAGGGTGTCGAAGTCGATCGTCACGCAGTACGGCGTACCGATCTCGTCCTGCCGGCGGTAGCGGCGGCCGATGGCGCCGGCGTCGTCGAACTCGACGTTCCACGACTGCCGGATGTTGGCCGCGAGCTCCTTGGCCATCGGCGAGAGACGCTCGTTGCGTGACAGCGGAAGCACCGCGACCTTGATGGGCGCGAGCCGCTTGTCGAGCTTGAGCACCACGCGCTTGGCGGTGCCGCCCTGCCCGGTCGGTGCCTCGTCCTCCGAGTAGGCGTCGAGCAGGAAGACGAGGGTCGCCCGGTCTACGCCGGCAGCCGGCTCGACGACGAACGGCGTGTAGCGGTCCCCCGACTCCTGGTCGAAGTACGAGAGGTCAGCACCCGAGGACTTGCTGTGCGCGCCCAGGTCGAAGTCGGTGCGGTTGGCGATGCCCTCGAGCTCGCCCCACTCGGTCCGCGCGAAGTCGAACTTGTACTCGATGTCGACCGTGCGCTTGGAGTAGTGCGAGAGCTTTTCCTTGGGGTGCTCGTAGAAGCGCAGGTTGTCGCGAGCGATACCGAGGTTGACGTACCAGTTCATGCGCTGTTCGAGCCAGTACTCGAACCAGTTCTCGTCTTCACCCGGCGGGACGAAGTACTCCATCTCCATCTGCTCGAACTCGCGGGTGCGGAAGATGAAGTTGCCCGGCGTGATCTCGTTGCGGAACGACTTGCCGATCTGGCCGATGCCGAACGGCGGCTTCTTGCGCGCGGACTGCTGCACGTTGAGGAAGTTGATGAAGATGCCCTGCGCGGTCTCAGGCCGCAGGTAAGCGACCGACGAGCTGTCCTCGACCGGGCCGATGTGGGTGCGGAACATCATGTTGAACTGACGCGGTTCGGTGAACTGGCCCTTGGTGCCGCAGGTCGGGCACGCCAGGTCCTTCAGGCCGTTCGCCGGCGGCTTGCCGTGCTTGGCTTCGTACTGCTCCTCGAGATGGTCGGCGCGGTGCCGCGTGTGGCAGGACACGCACTCGGTCAGGGGGTCGGAGAAGCCGGTGACGTGACCGCTCGCCTCCCACACCGACGGCGAAAGGATCACCGAGGAGTCGATGCCGACGATGTCGTCGCGGCCGTGCACCATCGCCTTCCACCACTGGCGCTTGATGTTGTTCTTCAACTCAACGCCGAGGGGGCCGTAGTCCCACCCACTGCGGAGGCCGCCGTAGATCTCGCTGCTCGGGTAGACCAGGCCACGACGCTTGGCGAGGCTGACGATCGTGTCCATGCGGTCGGCCATATGAAGGCTCCAGTCCGGCTGGCGGTCGGCGGTAAGTAGCGAGCGAACACTACCGGCCTGACCCCTTGCGACGCTTACTCGGACTCGCGCCCCGGAGCCAGAGCGACTTCGCCTACGCCGACGGTTGCGGCATCCCGCGCGCGATCACTCACCCGGATCGACGAGTCGGCACCGGGACCGTCCTCGAAGAGCACTTCGTACCCGCTCGGCTCGGCGGCTGCCTGAGCCAGCAACGGCGTCGCGGCCATCTTGACGTCGAACCCGCCGAGCGAGCGCCGGTAGCTGCCGATGTTGTCCCACTCGGAGATGAGCAACCAGCTCTCCGGTACGTCGACCGCGCGGGCGATCCGGCCACCCCGGTACCCTGGGCGCGCCGCGAGGGCGGCGAGCGCCGTACGGCATCGCTGCTCGAAACTCTCGGCGTCCGCCTCGTCGATCGTGAACCTCGTGACTACGAGCAACGCGGGCAACTCCCCTGGTCCGGATCGGTCGGGCCAGGAAACGGTAACGGAAGGAGCCACTGTGCCTGCACCAGGCGGACCGCCCCGGCCTTTCATCACCCCTGGGGCATCGCCGCTGCGACGTTCCGTCGAGACGCGCAGCGCAAAGGTCCTGGTGTTCCTCGCGATGCTGCCCAAGGCCGTGCCGTTTCTCACTGTCGCAGGACTCATAGCCGGTGCAGTGCTGCTGCAGGGCGCCGCGGCTTCGATCTGCCTGCTGGTCCTCGCTGTGCTGGCTGTCTGGCTGCTCTATCTGAGCTGGCCCGCCCTGCCCCCACCCGCTCGTCTGTTGCGTGTCGCGGTCGTCACGGTGCTGGTGTGCGCCGCGGCGATAACCGCCGTTCGCTGAGCTGCCGCCGCTCGTCGACGTGCTCTGATCGCCCGTCGGCGGTACGCCGATTGCGCCGATTGGCCGGATAGACGTGAACGGTGTGTGTCGATGCTCACGGTGAAGCGGGCGGGAAAGGCTTCACCTTAGGGGGAAAGGGTCGACATGGCGGTGGCACTGCGGCGCGCGTCGCACCTCGCGCTGGCCATCGGCATCGCCGCGCTCCCCATCGGTATCGGCGCCGGCATGGCCTCGCATGGTTCGGCGACCGCAGCGCTCGACGGCGCCCTCGCCAACCGCGCGTCGGGGCAGGCGCAGCTGCTCCAGGACCACTTCGCCCGCGCTCGCAGCATCGACCTCATCACGGCGCAGAACCCCGCGTTCGCTGCGTTCTTTGCCCAGCCCGGTGACAGAACGTCGAAGCTGAACCGCGGCGGCGAGAACATCAAGCAGATCAACGCCGCGCTCGGCTACCTGGAGACGCTCTACCCGGACGCGATCGGCGAGGCGTGTTTCATCGACCGCAACGGCCACGAGATCGCGCGCGTCGTTCGCGGCGAGGTCGCCCCCATCGACGACTTGTCGCTACAAGAAGCGAAGGCGCCGTTCTTCACGCCGACCTTCGCCTTGGCGCATGGAGCGGTCTACCACGCGGCGCCGTACGAATCGCCCGACACCGGCGAGTGGGTCGTGTCGAACTCGACGCTGATGCCCACGGCCGACGGCACCAAGAAAGCAATAGTTCACTTCGAGACAACGATCGAGAGCTTCCGGAAAACCGCGGTCGCCGGTAGCCAGTTCCCGGTGGTCGTCGTCGACGGGCACAGCGGCCGCGTCGTCATCGACAGCCGTTACCCGCAGTTGCGTGACCAGCCGCTGGGACGGCCGCACGACGACCGTTTCGAGGGTTTGCGTGATGCCTCACGCGCGGATGCCACCCTGAACATCGACGGCAAGCGGGCGTCGTACCAGCAGCTCGAGCAGGTCGAGGGCAACGCCAACGAATGGCTCGTCGTCGCCGTCGCGCCGCACAAACTCGGCTTCATGTACGGCGTCGGCACGTGGCCGGTGATCACTGTCCTGGGCGCGCTGGTGATGCTCATCATCGGCTTCGTTGGGCAGCAGTTCGCGCAGCGCGATCTCGTCGAGCAGGCATCGACCGACCAACTCACCGGCCTGTTCAACCGCCGCAAGCTCAAGGCCGACCTGGCTGACGCCGTACGCGATGCCAGCCTCGAACGGCAGACCCTGCTGCTGATGTTCGACCTCAACGGCTTCAAGGACTACAACGACGCGTTCGGGCACTCGGCGGGTGACGCACTGCTGACCCGTCTCGGCAAGAACCTGCAGGACGCGATGGCGGGCCGTGGTTCGGCGTACCGGCTCGGCGGTGACGAGTTCTGCGTCGTAGCGCCGATCGGACCCGACGGCATGGATCCGACCATCGCCGCCGCCTCCGCCGCCCTGCGCGAGCGGGGTCAGGGCTTCGAGATCGACGCGTCGTACGGCTCTGTCCTCATCCCGATCGAGTCGACCGACCCGGCCGAGGCGCTGCACATCGTCGACCAGCGCATGTACGCGCAGAAGAGCGATGGCCGCCGGTCAGCCGACAAGCAGACCAAGGACGTTCTGCTGCGGGCGCTCTACGAGCGCCACCCCGATCTCAGTGACCGGTTCCGGATGGTCGCCGACCTGGCCGACACCGTCGCCGAGCGGATGGGCATGGTCGGCGAGGAGCGCAAGCTGGTGCGCCAGGCCGCCGAGCTGCACGACATCGGCAAGGTCGGCGTGCCCGACGACATCCTCGACAAGGCCGGAGAGCTGACACCCGACGAGTGGGCGTTCGTACGCCGGCACTCCGTCATCGGCGAACGCATCCTCGCCGCGGCGCCGGCACTGTCGTACGCCGCGAAGCTCGTCCGCTCCGCGAACGAGTGCTTCGACGGCACCGGTTACCCCGACCGGCTGGCCGGGGACGCGATCCCGCTGGGCTCGCGGATCATCGCGGTATGCGACGCCTTCGTCGCGCTGACGTCGTACCGCCCCTTCGCCCGACCGGTCGCGGCGGCGGGAGCGCTCGAAGAGCTGCGGCGCTGCGCCGGCAGCCAGTTCGACCCGCAGGTCGTAGCGGTGTTCGCGTCGGTCATCGGCGACGCGGGTCACGAGCAGTCGCGCTTCGACGCGATCGTCCGCGGGCTCGACACGATCCCGTTGCAGTCACTCGACTAGGGCGTGTCTGCGTCACGCATCCGCGAGATGGCTCTATGGACCCACCCCGGCATGCGTCGGTGACGGAGACACACCGCACATACGGCGTTTCTGCGTCACGCAACCGGCCAGCAGGGCGCTCCGCTAACTCTCGGCCAGCTCGCCCGACGCCTCCAGTACTTCGACGCGGTTGCCTGCGGAGTCACGGGTGAACCCGCGCCGGCCCCCGAAAATGTCCTCCTGGTCGGTCCACGGCGCAGCCGCAGCCGCGATGCGCGCCCGGGTGGAGTCGAAGTCGCGTACGACGATCGCGAAGTGCGCGTCAGCGTTGCGGGGGCCGTCGCGCTCGGAGATGTGGATCTGCTGGTGACCGTCGAGGCTCAGCCAGCCGCCTTGCGACCGATCGGTGCCGACCGGCTTGGGTATCGGCGTGAGGCCAAAGATGCCGGTGTAGAACCTCATGGCGCTCTTGGTCTGTCCCGGCGGAACGACGATGTTGACGTGCTGCAGCCACGTCATACGGCGGGCATCTCGGGGTCGACCGCGCCATAGCGGCGGTCCCGCGCGGCGTACTGCTCGATCGCCCGCCACAGCTGGCGACGGTCGAAGTCGGGCCAGAGAGTGTCGACGAACGCGAGTTCGGCGTACGCAGACTGCCAGAGCAGGAAGTTGCTGATTCGCTGCTCACCGGACGAGCGGATGAAAAGGTCGACGTCGGGCATGTCGGGCTCGTCGAGGTAGCGCGCGATCGTCTTCTCGCTGACCTTGCCCGGGTCGAGCCGCCCGCTGGCGACGTCGTCGGCGATGCGCCGGGCGGCGTCGGCGATCTCGGCCCGGCCGCCGTAGTTGACGCACATGGTCAACGTCAGGACCTTGTTGTGGCGGGTGAGTTCCTCGGCCTCTTCGAGGCGGCGAATCACGTTGGACCACAGGCGTTTTCGCTGCCCGGCCCACCGCACTCGTACGCCGAGCGCGTGCATCTCGTCGCGCCGCCGTACCAGCACGTCTTCGTTGAAACCCATCAGGAAACGCACCTCTTCGGGCGAGCGTTTCCAGTTCTCAGTCGAGAACGCGTAAGCCGACAGCCACTGCAC
The DNA here is from genome assembly GCA_046715235.1 of Mycobacteriales bacterium. Lineage (GTDB taxonomy): Bacteria > Actinomycetota > Actinomycetes > BP-191 > BP-191 > JBKJZO01. Next base: position 1,118 of record JBKJZO010000016.1, on the reverse strand, counting down.
GCCGATCTCGATCGCGCCTTCGACGCAGTCGAACAGCGAGTGCTCCCCCGCCTCATGACCCTTGGTGCGTGGGAGCCCGCGCTCTTTCGCCCAACGGCCATTGCCGTCCATGACCAGCGCCACGTGCTTGGGCACGAGCCTGCGGTCGATGCGCGGCGGCTTCGCACCCGAGGGGTGCGGCTTCGGCGCGATCGGCGCGAGACGACGAGCCAACTACCGCTCCACCAGTTGCAGTGACCGCAGTCGCCGGTCGAGATGCCATTCGAGATAGGCGCTCACCAGCCCGGAGGCCTCGCGCCGGTTGCGCGGGTCGGACGCGTCGGCGTACACCCAGTCGCCGTCCATCAACGCCCTCATCAACGTGATCGACGCGGGCGAAGGCGAGGCGGACCCAGGGGGGCGGCAACTCTTGCAGACCGAGCCACCCGACGACACGTGAAAGCTCCGGTGCGGGCCGGGGGCGCCGCAGCGCGCGCAGTCGTCGAGCCCGGGCGCGTAGCCGCTGATCGACAACGTGCGCAGGACGAACGCGTCGAGCACCAGCGACGAGTCGTGCTCGCCGGCGTCGAGAGACTTCAGCGCGGAGGTGAGCAGCAGGAAAAGGCGCAGTGCCGGCTCACGTTCTTCGCTGAAGCGGTCGGCGGTCTCGAGCATCGCCGTCGCCGCGGTGTAACGCGGGTAGTCGGCGGTGAGGGCAGCGTGCGTGGACAGGATCTGGGCTTGCGTGACGATGTCGAGCTCGCGGCCGAGGTAGCACTGCACGTCGACGTGCGTGAACGGCTCCAGACTCGAGCCGAACTTGCTCTTGGTACGCCGGACGCCCTTGCCGACCGCGCGGATCTTGCCATGCCGCCGGGTCAGCATCGTGACGATCCGGTCGGCCTCGCCCAGCTTCTGGGTGCGCAGGACGACGCCCTCGTCGCGGTACAGGGTCACCCGCCCATTGTCGCCCGCCGCCGTCGATATCCGATGGCCGCCACGCGACCCGAACGCTATGAACACACCATGGAGATCACCGAGTGGTCGATCGACACCGCGCCGGAGTCCGAGCAGCGCGAGTGGTACGAGCGGTTCGCCGCCGGCTACCGCGTGGACCACCCGGACGAGCTGTTCCCACC
>JBKJZO010000015.1:0-1782 GCA_046715235.1 Mycobacteriales bacterium | reverse complement strand
CATCGATCGTGACCGCGACCGGGCCGCTCGGCGTACCGACAAACCCGTTGCGCAGGGCGAGGTCCCCGATGTCGTCGTACGGCGAGCCGCGGCCGGGGCGCTCGTACTCACCGTGCCGCTGTCGTTCCTCCTCGGCTGGCGGTCAGCCCTTGCTGCGCTGACGCTGGTCGCGTCCGGCTGGATCTACAACTTGGTTGCCAAGGCAACCGCGATCTCGCCATTGCCGTACGTCGTCGGGTTCGGCGCCGTGCCCTCGATTGTCACGCTGGCGTTGCCGCAGCATCACTTCGCGCCGCTGTGGGCGTCGGCTGCGGGCGCACTGCTCGGGGTCAGCGCGCATTTCACGAATGTGCTGCCCGACCTGGACGACGACCGACTCGCCGGGATTCGCGGCCTTCCGCACCGGCTCGGGCGCCGGCGCTCGCTGGTCGTTGCCGCACTGCTGCTGGCCGGCGCCTGCGCCGCCTTGGCCGTCGGACCGGAGGGCGGCACCGACCTGACCGCCGTCGTACTCCTCGTCGTTGCTGCCGCTGCCATCGCCGGGATCTTTGTGGCCGCCGGGCGAGAGCGGTCGCGGGACGCGTTCCGGCTGACAGTCCTCACGGCTGTCGTCGCGGTCGCGCTGCTGGTCCTGCAAGGCGACCAGCTGTACTAGCTTGGGGGAGGCGACCGGCCATTGTCGGCGGGCGCGGCTACCGTGACGTTCATGCCGGCCAAGGTTCGCGATCGCCCGTCCTTCAGCTGCGGCGAATGCGGCGCCGGAGCATCGAAATGGGCGGGCCGCTGCCCCGAATGCCAGACCTGGGGCAGCCTGTCCGAGGTCGGCGCGTCGCAGATCCGAGTACTCCGCGCGGGGGTTGTCGCGCGACCCGCCTTACCGGTCGACCAGCTCGACGTCGAGGCGGGCAATGCGATCCCCACCGGCGTCGACGAGCTCGACCGTGTCCTTGGCGGCGGCATCGTGCCCGGTTCCGTCGTGCTCCTCGCTGGCGAGCCCGGCGTCGGGAAGTCGACCCTCTTGCTCGAAGTGGCGCAGCGTTTCGCCAAGCCCGGCGCGCGCGCGCTCATCGTCTCCGGCGAGGAGTCGACGGCTCAGGTCCGGCTGCGCGCAGGGCGCATCGGCGCACTCTCCCCTGACCTGTTCATCGCCGCGGAGACCGACCTCGGCGCCCTGATCGCACACGTCGACGCCGTACAACCGCAGTTGCTCGTCGTCGACTCGGTGCAGACGGTGTCGCATCCCGACGTCGACGGCGCCGCCGGCGGCGTGACCCAGATCCGCGAATGCGCGGGCGCTCTCATCCGGATGGCCAAGGACCGTGGCATCGCCACCGTTCTGGTCGGGCACGTCACCAAGGACGGGTCGATCGCCGGCCCCCGCCTGCTCGAGCATCTCGTCGACGTCGTCCTGCATTTCGAGGGCGAGCGGCACGGATCCCTTCGCCTGGTGCGCGCGATGAAAAACCGCTTCGGCGCGGCCGACGAGGTCGGCTGCTTCGAGCTGACCGACGGCGGGATCGTCGGGCTGCCCGATCCGTCCGGGCTATTTCTCTCGCACCGCACCGAGGAGGTTGCCGGCACCTGTGTGACGGTCGCCGTCGAGGGGCGACGCCCGCTGCCCGTCGAGGTGCAGTCGCTCGTCGCGCACTCGACGTTGCCTTCGCCGCGGCGCGGCTGCAGCGGGCTCGATGCGGCGCGGGTGTCGATGATCCTGGCCGTGGTCGAACGCCGCACCCGGATCTCGGTGCACGCACAGGACGTCTACACCGCGACGGTCGGCGG
>JBKJZO010000014.1:0-39838 GCA_046715235.1 Mycobacteriales bacterium | reverse complement strand
CGGCCACAGGTCCTCACTGAGGACCGCCAGATCAAACGCCTGTCGATGGAGGCGTTTCCGACACCGGTCGAGCCGCTGGATCGGCTGCGTGTGCCGCGCAACTTCAACGCCCGCTCGCCACAGGCGCGCCGCGACCTGGCCTCGAGCCTGCGCGCTCTCGGCCTCGAGCCCGGTCGCGTGCGGCCCAAGCGAGCACGTGCGGGCGGCGGCGACGACCCGGTCATCGCCGACCTGCGGGCTCAGCTGCGTGCCCACCCGTGCCACCAGTGTCCTGACCGCGAGGAACACGCCCGGTGGGCGGAACGCTGGGACCGGCTAAGACGCGAGACCGATGCCCTGCGATCCAAGGTACGCGGTCGCACCAACTCGATCGCACGCACGTTCGACCGGGTCTGCCGACTCCTCACCGAGTTCGGCTACCTCGACCGTGACGAGGTCACTGACGCCGGCGGGCGCCTGGCGCGGGTCTACAACGAGTCCGACCTGCTGGTCGCCGAGTGTCTGCGTCGTGGCATCTGGGACGGCTTGACGCCGCAGGAACTGGCTGCCTGCGTTTCCACGCTTGTCTACGAGTCCCGGGGGCCGGGGGAGATGCCGCGCATCCCCGGCGGAGCAGTGCGCGACACGCTCGCGCAGATGGCCCGGCTGTACGGCGAGCTCAGCGGTGCGGAGGAGCGGCAACGGCTCGACTTCATCCGCCCGCCGGACCTCGGGTTCGCGTGGGCGGCGTACCAGTGGGCGGGCAAGGCGCGGCTCGAGGACGTGCTGCGGGAGAGTGAGCTGACAGCGGGCGACTTCGTGCGATGGGTCAAGCAGATCCTCGACCTGCTCGGCCAGATCCGCGACGTCGCTCCCGCCGAGTCGGCCCTCGCGGCCAACTCGCGTACGGCGATCGACGCGATGCGGCGCGGCGTCGTCGCCTATTCGTCCGTCGTGTAGGTCCACGATTTGGTGGCGTCGCGCCGCGACGGAAAACTCGCATCCATGTCACACCCGCTGGGCGAGCTCGTCCTGCTCGTCCCGCAGCCGGGTGAGGCGTGCCTGCCGGCGGAGCTCGACGAACTGGAAGCCGCCCTGCGGGTGCGGGATGTGGCGACGAGGCGGGTCGCACTCGGTGTTGACCCCGCTGGCACGGTGTCGGCACTCATCCAAGAAGGCGCGCGGTACGTCGCGGTGTGCGGCAGTCAACGGGCTCTCACCGATGTCTTGCCTGCGCTCATCGACACCGGCAGCGACGTCGTAGTCGGCGTGTTTCCTGGGAGCGCACCCAACGATTTCGCGCGAACCTTCGGGCTGAGGTCGAATCCGACAGCCGCGGCGCTTTCTCTTGCCCGGCCTGACGTCATGCCGGTCGACGTGGGCGTCGCGACGTTTCACGACCGGTCCGGGGCCGAGCGCCGCGCGTACGTGCTCAACGACGCGGTCGTCGGCCTGGGCGCGGTGGCTGCGGGCCGAACCCGCCGGCTCCGCCGGATCGGCCGGGTCGGCGGCCTGCTCGCGTGGTGGACGACGCTGGCGTCGTACCGGAGGCGGCACATGGACGTCGACATGGTGTTTGCGCAGTGGCACGACAAGGCCGTGCAGGTGCGCCTCAGCAATGGCCAGTTCGCGTACGACGGCCTGCACATCGCGCCGCTGGCGCTGCCGGACGACGGGGTCTGGGATGTGCAGGTGTGGGACGGCCCGAGGCACTTGCCCTTCACGCTGCAGCCCAAGATGGTGCTCTCGGATCACCTGCCGCACCGGCACATTTCGCAGTGGCGGCAGAAGCGCGTCGAGGTGCACTCCGATCCGCCGAGCCCGGTGGCCATCGACGACCGCCGCGTCGGCGTGACACCGGCGACCTTCGAGCTGCTGCCGAAACGCCTCAGCCTGAAGATCTAGAACAGTGGTTCCATGATCGCTTGAAGACTTCCCGGCGGCGCCTCTTGGCGCGAATATGCGAACCCTTCAATGGATCTTGGTGGAGGGTGGCGCGCGTCAGGCGCGGGCGGCCAGTGCTGCGAGTAGGCGGTTGAGCGGGTTGTCGAGGTTCCATCTCTGCGCGAGCTCGACGAGAGCGGCGGGGTCGGCTGGCTCGCGCGGAAGCCGCGCGTCGTATGTCGGCACCGGCACGTCGCGCGCGACCTCGACCACGGTTCGGGCTCGCTCGATGTAGTCGCGGGCCGCGTCTATCTTGCGCCGTAGGGGCGCGGTGAGCAGCGCTCCCTGGCCTGGTTCATCGCAGGCCTCGAGCAGCCGGTCCACCGACCCGAACGCGCGTATCAGCGTTGCCGCCGTCTTGTCACCCACGCCGGGCACGCCCGGCAGCCCGTCGGACGGATCGCCGCGTAACAGCGCGAAGTCGGCGTACGCGCGCCCCGGGATGTCGTACTTCGACTCGACGACCGATACGGCGACGACGAGCAGGTTGCGCAGCCCCTTCTGCGTGTACAGCACCCTCACGACCGGGTCCCGGACGAGCTGGAACAGGTCACGGTCGCCGGTGACGATCTCGACCGGGCCGTCGGCGTACGACGACGCGATGGTGCCGATGACGTCGTCGGCTTCGTAGCCGGCAACGCCGAAGACCGGGATCCCGACCGCGCGCAGGACCGCCTCGATGACCGGTACTTGCGGGCTGAGCGTGTCGGGGATCACCTCGACGGCCCCAGCGGGCAGCACTTCCGCAACGCGATGTGCCTTGTACGACGGCAGCAGGTCGACGCGGAACCGCGGCCGCCAGTCGGCGTCCATGGCGGCGACGACCCGGTCGGCGCGACGCTCGGTGATGAGGAAAGCAATCATGTCGATCAGGCCGCGGATCGCGTTGACGGGCGTGCCGTCGGGCGCCTGAACGGATTCGGGGACCCCGAAGAACGCGCGGAAATACAGCGAGGGCGTGTCGAGCAACAGCAGACGGTCGGCCACGGCAGGACTGTGCCACAAAGGGCAATCCCCTCCACGTGGGCGTGCCAGGGGTACGTTGCTTGGCATGACGACATTGGCGCTCCACCCGGGCGACCGCCTGACCCGCGCGGCATCGACGACCGGCGCGGCAGGCCTCGATGCGCTGCTCGTCACACCGGGTGCGGATCTGCGCTACCTCACCGGGTACGCCGCGCTGCCGCTCGAGCGACTGACGTGTTTGGTCCTGCCCGCGGCCGGACCGGTCGCGCTCGTCGTACCAAGGCTCGAACTGCCCAGAGCGCAAGAGGCGGTAGCCGGTGCGTTCGGCATCGAGATCCTCGGCTGGGACGAGACCGACGACCCCTACGAGCTCTGCGGACGCCTGCTGCGCGACGCGATCGGCGGCGAGCCGGTGGCAATCGGCATCGCTGATCGGATGTGGGCGGTGCAGGCCCTGCGCCTGCGTGACGAGATGCCAGAGGCTGATCAGCGGCCGGCGGGCGCGGTCTTGCGCGAGCTGCGGATGCGCAAGACGGCAGACGAGGTCGAGGCGCTGGGGGCTGCCGGGGCGGCGATCGACCGCGTGCACGAGCGCATCAGCGAGTGGCTGCTCGTGGGTCGCACCGAACGTGAGGTCGGCCGCGATATCGCGGCGGCGATCGTCGAGGAGGGCCACAGCGAGGTCAACTTCGTCATCGTCGGCTCCGGACCCAACGGCGCGAGTCCGCACCACGACACCGGCGATCGCGTCATCGAACGTGGCGATGCCGTGGTGGTCGACATCGGCGGCACGACTCCCGAGGGTTACTGTTCCGACGAGACGCGGACGTACGTCGTCGGCTCGGCTCCCGACGGGTTCACCGACTACTACGAGGTGTTGCGGCAGGCGCAGCAGCTGGCGTGCGAGGCGGTGCGGCCGGGTGTGACCTGCGCGTCCATCGACGCGGTCGCCCGAGACGTCATCACCGACGCGGGTTACGGCGAGTACTTCATTCACCGCACCGGTCACGGCATCGGGCTCGAGGAGCATGAGGAGCCCTACATCGTCGCCGGCAACGACGACCTGCTCGAGCCGGGGATGGCATTCTCGATAGAGCCCGGCATCTACCTGCCCGGCCGGCATGGGGCCCGCATCGAGGACATCGTCGTCTGCACCGAATCCGGCCACGACAACCTCAACCTCGTCGCCCGCTCACTCATCACGCTGGCGGGATGACCGTGGCCGTCGACCGGGTAGCGCCGACCCGCGAAGCCGCGGAGCTCTTCGCGCTCGTCCGCGATCTCGCCGACAAGGTGGTCGCGCCGCGAGCCGACCAGATGGAAGCCGCGAGTGAGTTTCCGCGCGAGATTTTCCGCACCATCGGGCAGGCCGGGCTGCTCGGCCTTCCCTACGAGGAACGGTACGGCGGCGGTGCGCAGCCGTACGAGGTCTACCTGCAGGTCGTCGAGGAACTCGCGCGGGCGTGGCTCTGTGTCGGCCTAGGCGTCTCTGTGCACACGCTGGCCTGCTACCCAGTTTCGCAGTACGGCACCGAAGAGCAGCGGGAGCGTTGGCTCGCCGACATGGTCGGCGGCGATCAGCTGGGTGCGTACTGCCTTTCGGAGCCGGCATCGGGCTCCGACGCCGCGGCCCTGACGACACGTGCCGTCGCCGATGGCGACGACTACGTCATCAACGGCGCGAAGTCGTGGGTTTCGCACGGCGGCGTCGCGGATTTCTACAACGTGCTGGCGCGCACCGGTGGTGAGGGAGCGCACGGCATCAGCTGTGTCCTCACGCCGGCATCCACGCCGGGGCTCACTCCGGCGAGGCCCGAGCACAAGATGGGGATGCGGTCGTCGGTCACCGCGCAGATCGCGTTCGACGGCGCTCGGGTGCCGCAGGCGAATCTGATCGGCGCGGAGGGCGAGGGATTCGCCATTGCGATGTCGGCCTTGGACGGCGGTCGGCTGGGCATAGCCGCGTGCGCCGTCGGGCTCGCTCAGGCGGCGTTCGACGTGGCCCTGCCGTACGCCAGCGAGCGCGAGCAGTTCGGAAAACCGATCATCAACTTCGAGGGCGTCAGCTTCATGCTGGCCGACATGGCGACCGGCATCGAGGCCGCCCGCGCCCTCTACCTCGCGGCCGCCCGGCGCCGGGATGCCGGTAAGCCCTACCGGCGCCAGGCCGCTATGAGCAAGTTGTTCGCGTCCGACGTCGCGATGCGTGTCACGACTGACGCGGTGCAGGTGCTCGGCGGCTATGGCTACGTCGAGGACTACCGGGTCGAGCGCTTCATGCGTGAGGCGAAGGTGCTGCAGATCGTCGAGGGCACCAACGAGATCCAGCGACTCGTGATCGGCCGGACGCTCGCTGACGACGCGCGCCGATGACCGACGCGCTCGTCGAGATCAGCTCGTTGACGAAGCGCTTCGGGGCGGTGACGGCGGTCGACCAGCTGAGTTTCGAGGTACGGCGCGGCCAGGTCGTCGGCTTCCTCGGGCCCAACGGCGCAGGCAAGACGACAACGATGCGGGCCCTGCTCGGGCTGGTGCGCCCCACGAGCGGGACGGCGACGATCGGCGGTCGCCGGTACGCCGAGCTCGACGCGCCGCTCAAGGCCGCTGGCGCGGTGCTCGAGGCCACGAGCTACCACCCCGCGCGGCGGGCCCTCGACCATCTGCGCATTCTCGCGACGGCGGCACGGTTGCCCTCATCGCGGGCCGCCGAGACGCTCGACGAAGTCGGGCTGTCGGCGTACGGCGGCCGTAGGGTCGGGGAGTTCTCCCTCGGCATGCGCCAACGGCTCGCGCTGGCCGCGGCCCTGCTCGGCCGGCCCGAACTGCTCGTGCTCGACGAGCCCGCGAACGGCTTGGATCCCGAGGGCATCCAGTGGCTGCGCGGGTTCGTGCGCTACCACGCTGAGCAGGGTGGCACTGTCCTGCTGTCCAGCCACGTGCTGTCCGAAGTCGCCCAAACGGTCGACGAGGTCGTCATCATCGCGAGGGGTCGACTGGTGACGCAGGCGCCCATCGACGAGCTGGTTAACCGGACGACCGATCAGGTCAGTGTGCGCAGCCCCGATGCCGATCGCTTGATGGCCGAGCTCGCCGCGCTCGGACATCTCGTCGAGGTGACCGGCCCGCAGAGTTTCACCGTCGCCGACGTGACCAGTGACGCCGTCGGCGCCCTCGCCGCGCAGCTCGGCGTCGTACTGCACGAGTTGACGCCCATGCGCAGCAACCTCGAGGACGTGTTCATGCAACTCACGGCGGATGAGGGCGTGGGTGACCGTGGATCACGGTGACGAGTGCGGATTCGTGTACGTCGACCGAGTGCTCTCCGCGGCGATCGCGATCGCGGCGGGGGAGTGACGGTGACGGCACTTGTCAGAGCTGAGCTGCTCAAGATCCGCTCGACCCGCCTCTACATCTGGCTCGCCCTCGGCTTGGCCGGTCTCGTGATCCTCGGTGTCGCGGGCTCCGCATACGCGGCAGGGCAGCAGGGAACGCCTCCGCTCGACACGCCTGAGGGCGTGCGCTCGCTGTTCCAGGCAGCCAGCTCCGGAACGCCGTTCGCGCTCGTCCTGGGCATCGTCGGCATGTCGGGCGAGTGGCGGCATCGCACGGCCACCTCGACGTTCCTCGCCGAGCCCAGACGCGGCCGCGTCGTCGCCGCAAAGCTGCTCGCGTACGCGCTCATCGGTCTGGTCTACGCCGTGCTGGCAACAGCCGCCACCGTTGTGGCAGCGGTGATCGCCCTGTCGATCAAGAACGTCGACGCGAGCGTCACTGATCACGGGGTGCCCAGCGTCCTGCTCGGAGCCGGGCTGGCCACCGCGATCTACGGCGTCGTCGGCGTCGGGTACGGCGCACTCGTGCGCAATCAGGTCGCGGCCATCGTGACCGCACTCGTTTGGAGCTCGGTCGTCGACAGCCTGCTGGTCGAGCTCGTGCCCGCGATCGGGAAATGGACCCCAGGCGGCGCGGCTCAGTCGCTGGCCAGCTACCAGGTCGACGGCATGGAGCTGCTGCCGATCTGGGGCGGTGCTGTGCTGCTGACGGCCTATGGCGTCGCGTTCGCGCTCGCCGGCGCCCGGCTGACGGTGTCGCGCGACATTACGTAGCGCGACACCGTCGTTGCAACACGGAAGACCACGCCTGTTTACGGACATTCGTCGTAAGGTCTCGGACATGGAGGAGACCGACCGAGTCATTCTGCGTTTGCTGACACGCGACGGCAGGATGAGTTTCACCGACCTCGCCAAGGAAACCGGGCTCTCGGTCTCCGCCGTGCACACGCGGGTCAAGCGCCTCGAACACCGCGGGCTGGTGCGTGGATACGCGGCGAAGGTTGACGCTGTTGCGGTCGGTTTGCCGCTGACGGCGTTCATATCGGTCAAGCCGATCGACCCGTCCGCTCCCGACGACACGCCCGACCGGTTGGCGCATCTCGATTTCATCGAGGCCTGCCACAGCGTCGCCGGCGACGAGAGCTACATCCTCAAGGTGCGCGTCGGCACGCCGGGCGATCTCGAGGCGCTGCTGCAGGACATTCGCGCCGCCGCCAACGTGTCCACTCGTACGACGATCGTGCTGAGCACGCCGTTCGAGGACAGGCCGCCGCACTTTTGAGTGAGCAGCTCACGCTCTATCGCGGCGGGCACGTCGTCGCCGCTGGTCGGGCCGGCGCCACAGCACTCGCGGTCGCCGGAGCCACGATCGTGTGGATCGGCGCCGACGACGCGACCGACCAGTTCACGCCCGAAGAGACAGTCGACCTCGACGGTGCGCTGGTAACCCCGGCATTCGTCGACGCGCACGTGCACCTGACGCAGACCGGCCTGGCACTGAGCGGACTCGACCTGAGCCGCGCTCCGTCACTGGCCGCAGCGCTCGACCTGGTCAACGCCGCGGCGCGGGCGCTGCGCGGCGGCGTCCTCATCGGCTCCGGGTGGGACGAGACGCGCTGGCCGGAGCAGCGGCCACCGACAGCGGCCGAGATCGATCGCGCTTCGTGGGGCAGCGTCGTCTATCTCGCGCGGGTCGACGCGCACTCCGCCGTCGCGTCCAGCGCCCTGCTCGCGATGAGCAAGGTCGATGCTCTTGCCGGCAATTCGGGCGACGGGCTGGTGCGCCTCGACGCGCACCACGCGGTTCGGCACACCGCGCTGAGATCCCTCTCGCGGTCCGACACGGCCCGCGCGCAACGGACCGCGCTGCGGCACGCCGCCTCACGTGGTGTTGCCTGCGTGCACGAGATGAGCGGGCCCGAGATCGCCGGACTGCCCGATCTCGAGTGCCTGCTCGACGTCGCAGCCGAACCGGGCGGAATCGAAGTCGTGCCCTACTGGGCAAAACTAGGCGACGTCGAAACGTCCCTGCGGCTCGGACTGCGCGGCGCCGGCGGTGACCTGTTCTGCGACGGCTCGATGGGCTCGCACACGGCCGCGCTGCACGCGCCGTACGCCGACGATCCAGCTACCAGCGGCTCGGTGCGCTACGACGCCGACCAGCTCGCGGAGCACGTGGTAGCAACGGTGCGGGCCGGCCTGCAGTGCGGCTTCCACGTGATCGGCGATGCGGCGATAGACGTCGCGCTCGATGGCTTCGAGCGGGCCGCCGATTCCGTCGGGCTGCCGGCGATTGCCGCCGGCAGGCACCGACTTGAACACGTCGAACTCGCATCCGACGCCGCGATCGCCCGCATGGCCAGACTCGGCCTGGTCGCCAGCGTGCAGCCGGTATTCGACGCGTTGTGGGGCGGTGCCGGCGGCATGTACGACCGACGCCTCGGCGCCGAGCGTGCCGCGACGATGAATCCGCTGGCCCGCTTTCTGGCCGCCGGCGTGCCTCTCTGCATCTCTTCCGACTCGCCTGTGACTTCACTCGATCCGTGGGCAGCTGTGTGGGCCCCCCTGCGGCACCGCACGCCCGGGTTAGGCCTTACGGCAAAGGCCGCGTTCGCCGCGTCGACACGCGGCGGCTGGCGGGTCGCCGGTCGCGACGCTGAGGGCGTGCTGGTGGTTGGCGCGCCCGCGACGTTCGCCGTCTGGGCGGCGACAACGGCTGCCGAGACCGCACTCGCGGATGAGCGAATCGGCGCATGGGCGACAGATCCCGACTGGGTCGCGACAGCTCTGCCCCAACCCGGCACATCGCCGCAGTGCCGCCGTACCGTGCTGCGGGGAACGGTCGTTTACGACTCGGACGCAGCGACTGGGACGGCTCAGTAACCCCAGCAGTCACATGCGTCGCGCGACACGCCGATGGAAAAGAAATCTCAATGAATTCCAAGGTCATCGATCACGGCCGTGACCTGTACGGATGCTGAATACCTGCAGGTCAGAGGCATATTGACACCGGTCAGGCAGCTTCGGAATCGTGCCCCCTCGTTCACCTTGTCCCGGCCGGATCGCCAACCCCCCCGGAAACTGCCGCCGCAACCCGTCGGCCCCTCCGTCGGCGATCTGCCACGGCCGCCTCGCCGGTGAACCGCGTCCGGATGAACCCGGGCACCCAGTAGACAACGGTTCCGCGTCGCCCACAGCCAGTGGGCCCGGTCCGGTCCGAAGGGCGCCCGGGCTTCGTCCCTTTCCCTATGGAAACCGCGCGCGAGATCGCGCGGGCAGGGGCAGGACGCGGCGGCGTACGGCACGATGAGCGACGATGACTCTTCACGCCGCTCCGGTCCCCACGCGGTGGGCGATTCCGCTCGCCGCGGGAGCCGGTGCCGCGCTGTGGCTTGCCTTCCCGCCGACCGGTTGGTGGCCCCTCGCGCTCGTCGGCATGGGCCTTCTCTCGTGGGTGTGCGACGGCCGGCGGACGCGGGGCGCGTTCGGCCTGGGTCTGCTCGCCGGCTTCACGTTCTTCCTGCCGCTGATCGACTGGTTGATCAACGTCGGCGTGCACGCGTGGCTCATCCTCGCGATCACCCAGGCGCTGGCAACAGGGCTGCTGGGGATAGGCCTCGCCGTGACGAGCCGGCTGAGCTGGTGGCCGCTCGCGCAGGCCGGCGTGTGGGTTCTCTACGAAGCGGCGCGGGGCCGGTTCCCGGTCGGCGGCTTCACCTGGGGCCGGATCGCCTTCAGCCAGACGCGCAGTCCTTTCACCGAATGGGTGTCCCTCGGCGGCGCGCCGCTGCTGAGCTTCGTCACCGCCCTCGTCGGGTTCACCGGGCTGTGGGCGCTCTACGCGAGCTCCGATCGGCGCCGGCTGCTGCGACGCGCCGCCGTGGCGGGGAGTGGGCTGGCCGTAGCGACCGCGGTGGCGGCCGCCGTACCGGTGCCCTCGATGGGGGAGCGGACGGTCTCGGTAGCTGCGGTGCAGGGCAACGTGCCAGCGCTCGGTTTGGAGCGGTTCGAAGAGGACATGGCGGTGCTGCGCAACCACGTCGAGGCGACCAGCAGGCTGGCGGCCGACGTGCGCGACGGCCGGATTCGGCGACCGGCGCTGGTCGTCTGGCCCGAGAACAGCACAGACATCGATCCCCGCCGCGACGCCCGTGTCGCGGCGCTGGTGCAGCAAGCCGCCGCGGACGTGGGAGCGCCGATTCTCGTGGGCGCGGTGCTCGACACCGACCACGACCGCATCCTGAACGCGGGGCTCGTCTGGGACCCGGTCACGGCCGGCGCCGGCCAGATGTACGTCAAGCAGCACCTCGTGCCGTTCGGCGAGTACGTGCCGTTGCGCGGCCTGTTACGCGGCCGGGTGCGGATGCTCGAGGAGTACATCCCGCGCGACTTCGTCGCCGGCAAGAAGCCAGGCGTCCTCGACGTGGCCGGAGCGCGCTTCGGCGACGTGATCTGCTTCGAGGTGGCGTACGACGGACTGGTCAGGGACACCGTGCGAGCCGGTGCGCAGCTGCTGGTTGTACAGACCAATAACGCTACGTACATGCGCGGCGGCAACCGTGCTCAGACCGAGCAGCAACTGGAGATGGGGCGACTGCGCGCGATCGAGCACGGCCGGACGGTCGTGGTCGCGGCAACCAGCGGCGTCAGCGCACTGATCGGGCCCGACGGCCGAACTCTCGCGCGATCGGGCCTGTTCACGCAGGATGTGCTCGCGGCCGACGTACCGCTCCGATCCTCGTTGACTATGGCGACGCGGGTCGGCGCGGTCCCGGAGCTCGCCGCTTGCCTGTTAGCGCTTGCCGCGATCGCATGGGGCGTGGCGATCCGTCTCCGCGCGCGCCGCGAGGCGCCAATCGCGGCCACTGCGGCCGAGGAGCCCGACTCCCCGGGTGATCGAACTGTTGTGGGTGGGTGAGAGCGCAATGCCGTATCTGCTGCTGATCTTCCTGGTCGTGCCGATCGTGGAGATCTACCTGATCGTGCAGGTGGGCCAGCAGATCGGCGCGCTGCAGGTCGTGGCTCTGCTCGTCGGGATCTCGGTGCTTGGCGCTTGGCTGGTCCGCCGCGAAGGGGCCCGGACCTGGCGCGCGTTCACCGAGGCGATGGGCACCGGACACCTTCCCGCGCGTGAGGTGGCCGACGGTGCCCTCGTGCTCTTCGGCGGGGCGTTGCTGCTGACCCCCGGCTTCCTTAGCGACCTGCTGGGGCTGCTGTGCATCCTGCCGCCAACCCGAGCAGGGCTGCGGCGAGCGCTACTGCGCCTCGTCACCAGGCGCGGCGCCCGGGTCAGAGGTGAAAATAACCAGGCCACGCGCCTGGGGGGGAAGCCGCGTGGCCTGGGTTAAACGCGCGATCGGTGACAGCGTCAGGCGGACTTTTTCTTGGCTGCGGCCGCTCGCGCAGCCAATTGCTCCTTGAGCACTTCCTCGAGGTCGGCCGTGGAGCGCCGCTCCCTGATCATGTCCATGTGGGTGCGGGCAGGCTTGGTCTTCTTCGCCGGTGGCGCCTCGACTACGCCTGTCCGCTGTGCCGTCTTGCCGCACAAACGGCACTCCCAGGTCGGTGGGATCTCAGCGTCGGCGGCAAAGGGAACGCGGAAACTGTGGCCCGACGGACAGTCATAGGTGGTCGACTGGCGGGGGGCGAGGTCAGTGTTCCGGTCGTTCTCGTAGCTGACGGCGCCGAGACGGCTACCGCGAAGCACGCGGTCGGTCATCGGGCCTCCAAGAGAATCGGTTCGCTCTCTAGAACGGTCGGCACATAGCGAAGATTCCCCAAGTGAGCGGGACCTACGCGCGCGCAAGCCTCGAGCGCTTGCTCACCGCGTAGGCCGACTTGGCCGGCACGGAGGTGGTCAGTTCGGTCCTCAGGCGTCACGATAGTCACTTGCGTAACATTTGCCCCATCCGTCACAGCCGGGACCGGCCTTGAAGCTGCCCCGTGTGCTGGCGCGCGGCGTGGCGGTGGCCGCAGTGGTCGCCGTACTCGGCACCGCCGGAGTGGCCTCCCTGACGGGTCACCATCCGCCAGGCGCGCCGGATGCGGCCGCTGCTCGGGTCGTCGCAGCGGCGCGGACGCACCTCGGCGAGCCCTACGAGTGGGGCGGCGAAGGGCCGCGGTCTTGGGATTGCTCGGGTCTCACCTACGCGTTGTGGCGTGATCTCGGGGGAGTCGCCGACATCCCACGCACCTCGCAAGCGCAGGCAGCCTGGGCCACGCCGATCGCTGACGACGACGCCCTGCCGGGCGATCTTGTCTTCTTCGACGATCCGGTGACACACGTGTCGTTGTACATCGGTGGGGGGCGCGTCATCGACGCATCTTCGGCGCGCCGGGGCGTGGTGGTCCGGGACGTGTGGAAGTCAGGCGTCGTGCGCTACGGCCGCGTGCCCCGCCCCGGCATGCCCGAGGGCAAAAGCGGGACCGGGAGGTCCGTCAAAGCTGCAGCGACCAACCCGCTGTCGGGCAGTGTGCGCATCAGGCTGAACGCTGTACCGCGGTTGGAGTCGGTCAGCCGGCTGCGGCCCGCGCCGTCGGCACTGCGAATGGTCCGGGCCGCGCGCAAAACGGTCGGGGCGCCGTACCAGCGGCGTGGTGGGGGTCCGAAGTACGACGCGGCTGGCCTGGTAGCGGCCAGCTGGCGTCGCGCGGGCGGCGGTCTGCTGCCCGCGACCGCGGCTGCCCTGGAACGCCGGACCCGTCGAGTCAGGGTGCGCGACGCGACGCCGGGAGATCTCGTGTTCTACGGCCGGCCCGCGGTCCACGTCGGGATCTACGTCGGCGGCGGCCGAATGGTCGACGCGTCACGGGTCCTGGGCAAGGTCGTGCTTCGCCCGGTGTTTCGCAGTGAGACCGTGCGTATAGGCAGGCTCGTGCCCGTCGCCAAGCGGGTCGCCACGACGACCCGCGCTAAGGCGAAGGCGCCTCGAGCCCCGAAACCGCCGCGCGTAGCTCCTCGTGCAAAGAAGGCCCCGAGACCACGAACCCGGCCCCGAGCGCTGAGATGACCGCGCCTGCCTCAAGTGCCACGAGGGCACCCGCAGCCCAATCCCAGCGGTTCAGCGCGCCTTCGTAGTAGCCGTCGTAGCGCCCAGCACCGACCCAGCACAGGTCGAGCGCGGCGCTGCCGGAGCGCCTGATGTCGCGGGCGGCGGGTAGCAGCTGGGCGACAACCGCACCCTCGAGCTCGCGGACTTTCGGGAGATAGGAGAAGCCGGTTCCGATCAGTGCCCGGGCGAAGGGCACCGGATCATTGACGGCGAGTCGGGCGCCGTTGAGGAACGATCCGGAGCCGCGCACCGCTGTGAAGGTCTCGCGCTTGACCGGGTCGTGCACGACCCCGAGCAGCGGCACCCAGTCGGTGCCGTCGTGCTGCTCGCAGGCCACGCTCACGCCGTAGTGCGGCAGGCCGTAAAGGTAGTTGACGGTGCCGTCGAGCGGGTCGACGACCCAGCGTAGGCCCGTCGTACCGGCGCGCTCCATGCCTTCCTCGCCGAGCAGGCCGTCATCCGGGCGGGCGGCCCGCAGCAGCGCGCCGATCGCCGCCTCGCTCGCACGGTCTGCGTCCGACACCGGATCGGTGTTCGTCGTCTTGTACTCGACGGCGACCGCGTGTCCGGCGCGACTCAGGAGCTCGGCCGCGCCGGCGTCCGCCACTCTGACGGCGAGGTCGAGCAACGAGTTGAGGGCGGCTTCGTCGGGGCGAACGAGCGGCGCGACCATGAGCAAGGAGCTTAGCCGCGTGCGGCAAGAGGACCCTCACCGGGGCGCAAGCACCCTGTCACCGTGTCGTGGCGAAGTGACGGGGTAGTTGTTCGAGCGGACGCGAAAGGATCCCCAGGAGAAGGAGCGGTTTCACGGTGAGCAACATCGAAAAGACCATCGAAGTCAACGTGCCGGTCTCGACGGCGTACAACCAGTGGACGCAGTTCGAGGAGTTTCCGCAGTTCATGGAGGGCGTGAAGAAGGTCACTCAGCTCGACGCCAAGCGGCTGCACTGGGTGGCGGAGATCGCGGGGGTTGAGCGGGAATGGGACGCCGAGATCGTCGACCAGGTGCCCGACTCGCAGATCACCTGGCGGGCCATCGGCGGCACCAGGAACGACGGCGTCGTGACCTTCCGCCCGGCCGGTGGCAACAAGACCGAGGTTCGGCTGCGGCTGGACATCGACCCCAAGGGTTTGCTGGAGACCGTCGGCGACAAACTCGGCTTCATCAGCGGGCGCGCCGGCGGTGACCTCGAGCGCTTCAAGGAATTCATCGAGTCGCGGGGTGCCGAGACCGGAGCGTGGCGTGGCGAGATCAAGCCGGGGGAGGCGTACCCGACGGATCCGAGCGGTTCCGCTTCGTCGACCGGCGAGCGGACGGGTGCCGCCGAGAAGACCCGGCGGACGACGCACGACACCGGCTCGATCTAAAACGCGCGTCGGAGCCCGGCATACTGAGCGAATGCCGGGCTCCGACGTGGTTGAGGTCCGACCGATACTGACGTTCGCTCCGCGGCGGGGGCGCATGACCTCCGGGCAGCGCCGCTCCTTCGAGGCGCTGTGGCCGTCGTACGGCGTCGACGTGTCGGCTGATCGGTTCGACCACCAGTTGCACTTCGGCCGGACCGCGCCCCTCGTCCTGGAGATCGGTTTCGGCATGGGGGAGGCCACCGCGCTGATGGCGGCCGCGGATGCCACCCGTGACCTTCTCGCTGTCGACGTGCACACGCCCGGCGCGGGCGCGCTGTGCCGCGACGTCGATCAGTTGGAATTGCGGAACGTCCGGGTGGTGCTTGGCGACGCGATGGACGTCGTACGCGACATGCTTGCGACAGGTTCGCTGGACGAAGTGCGCGTGTTCTTCCCCGACCCGTGGCCGAAGGCTCGTCATACCAAGCGCCGGCTGGTCAACGCGTCGTTTGCGAGCGTGATCGCCGACAGGCTGCGAGTAGGAGGGCGCCTGCATCTAGCGACCGACTGGCCGCCGTACGCCGCGCAGATGCTCGACGTGGTCGCGGCCGAACCGCTGCTGCGCAACGACAACGCCGGCTTCGCCGAGAGGCCGGTATGGCGGCCGGTCACCCGGTTCGAGCGGCTGGCAGTTGCCAAGGGGCACTGTGTGCACGACGTCATCGCAACTCGTTCGCCGGCCAGGTAGGCAGATGCCAACGCAGAAGATCGTGTTCGTCACCGGCGCCAGCACCGGGTTCGGCGCTGCGATTGCGCGCCGCTTCGTCGCCGAGGGCGACCGCGTTGTCGCCTCCGCGCGACGTGCCGCAGAGCTCGCCGAACTCGCGGCCGAGCTGGGCCCGAACCTTTTGCCGATCAGCCTCGACGTCCGCGATCGCACCGCCGTCGAGCAGACGGTTGCCGACCTACCGGCCGAATTCGCCGACGTCGACCTGCTGGTGCTACGCGCGCAGCTCGTCCAGGCTCGTCGACAGATCGTGCACCGCGCCCGCTCGTAGCACCCGGATCGTCACCTGCACGCCGATCGCCTCCTCGACCATCAGCCGCTGCAGGTCACCCGCTGTGGTGACTGGCGCCTCGTCGATGTCGAGGATCACGTCGCCGGGACGGATGCCGGCCCGGCTGGCTGGGCTGCCTGCGACGACGCCGGCGACGGCGACTCCTTTTGAGCGGTCCAGCCAGCGGCTGACCGAAGCCGGCAGCGGTCGCTCTTCCCCGGCGATGCCGAGATAGGCCCGGCGGAAGCGACCTGACGCGATGAGCGCGCCGATGATGCGCTGGGTCGTCGAGTTGATCGGGACCGCGAGACCGAGCCCGATGCCGGCGACTGCCGTGTTGAGGCCGACCAGCCGGGCCCTCCAATCGACGAGCGCCCCACCGGAGTTGCCCGGGTTAAGGGCCGCATCGGTCTGGATGACGTTGTCGACGACGCGCGTCGCGGCGCCCGATCGGGTCGGCAGCGAGCGTCCCAGCGCGCTGACGACGCCGGCGGTCACCGAGCCGGCGAGCCCGAACGGGTTGCCGACGGCGACGACCAGCTGCCCGACGCGCAACGTGTCGGCGTCGCCGACGGCCGCTGGCTGCAGCTCGCCGCCGTAAGCGCGGAGGACCGCAATGTCGGAGAGCGGATCTGCGCCGATGACCTCGAAGGGCAGCTCCTGCCCGTCGTACGTCGTCGTGGCGCCGCCGCGGACCGAGCCCACGACGTGAGCCGACGTCAGCAGCAGACCGTCACCGCTCAGGACCACGCCCGATCCGGCGGCGTTGGCCTCACCGCCGGGTCCCCTGACGAGCACGGACAGACTGGTCACTGACGGCCGCAGCCGTTCGGCGACCGAGGTGACCACCTGCGAATAGGCGTCAAGGGCGTCATCGCCGTCGGGTCCCGTCGGCGCGTTGGTCGCCGGATCGATGCCCGCACTGTCGTTCCACGCGACGGTCCGCATGTGCGCCTCCTCGGTCGGTGCTACCCGCCGAACGCTGCGGCCCGGTCCGGTGTTCCGCGCCTCGACCAGCGCGAATCTGGATCGGGTGTCTAGCGGACTATCAGGGGCTCGCGGGTCAACGGGAAAGCCGTCCCACCCGCCGGATCCGGGACTACACCGAGCACCTGGTGCACGGAGTTCCCGCCGTCCTCGAAGCCGATCGCCGAGGCCGCCATGTAGAGCAGCCAGATGCGGCAGCGGGCGTCTCCGGCCATCGAAACCGCGGCGTCCCAGTTGGACTGCAGGTTGGTGACCCACTGCCGCAGTGTCAGCCCATAGTGTTCGCGCAGCCCCTGCACGTCGCGGATCTCGAAGCCCGCCGACTCCATCGCGAGGACGACATCGCCGACGTCCATCAGCTCGCCGTCGGGGAACACGTATCGGTGCATGAACGATCGAGTGCCTATGCGGGATCCACCCACGGATGAGATGGCGTGGTTGAGCAATCGCCCGTGCGGGGCGAGCAGCAAGTGAAGCGTTGCGAAGTACTCCGCCATCCACTCCCGCCCGACGTGCTCGAACATGCCGATGGACGAGATCGCGTCGAACGGGCCGTCGCTGACATCCCGGTAGTCCTGCAGCCGGATCTCGATCCGGTCATCCAGCCCGGCCCCCGTGATTCGTTCGCGGGCCAGGTCGGCCTGCTGCTGGCTGATCGTGATGCCGACGACGCGGGCGCCGTGCTCACGGGCGGCGTGCATCGCCATCGACCCCCAGCCGCAGCCGACGTCGAGCACCCGCATCCCGGCGCGTTGGTGCAGCCCGAGCTTGCGGCAGACGAGTTCGTGCTTGCGCGCTTGCGCGTGCTCGAGAGTCGTCTGCAGGTCGGCGAAGTAGGCACACGAGTACGTCAGCGAAGGGCCCAGCACCAGCCGATAGAAGTCATTGCCGACGTCGTAGTGGTGGCTGATCGCGACGGCGTCCCGGCGCTTGGTGTGCCGCCACCCGCGCGGCCGCGCCTCCCATGGGGGAGCGGACGGTGGGGGACCGAGGATGCCGAGGCGCCGCAGCGCGGCTAGACCGGCCGGCAACGATCTCAAGCCTGTATGCAGGTCAACGTCCGACGTACTGAACGCACGCAGTGCGGCAAACAGGTCGCCTTCGATCGCCAGTGCGCCGCTGACGTACGCACGCGCGACACCGAGCTCGTCGGGTGACCAGGCGATGTAGCGGATGGCATCGGGGGAGCGGACGACGATCGTGGCGGGCGCGTCGGCCGGACCGAGTTCGCTGCCGTCCCAGAAGCGGATGTGAGCGGGCGCCGTACCGGCAAGGGCAGAGATCAGCGGCCTGAGTACGGCGGCCGCTCCGGTGTCCACCGACGTGACGAGTCGGGAATCGGTCATGGCCACCTCCCTGTCCCGAAGCCGGCGGGTCAAACGTTGTCTCGGTAGTGGCCGCGGCCCGAACGTGGAACGGTGAGGCCGTGGACATCACTCGTATAACGCTCGACGAGATCGACAAAGTTCACGAAGCCGCAGCGCTGTTCGACGGCCCGCCCGACGACGCGACGACCCGTCGGTTCCTGAGCGAACCCGGACACCACCTCTTGCTGGCCATCGACGCGGGGCGACCGGTCGGCATGGTGACCGGTGTCGAGACGACACACCCGGACAAAGGCACGGAGATGTTCCTGTACGAGCTGAGCGTGCACGAGGACCACCGCGGCAAGGGTGTCGGGAAGGCGCTGGTCACGGCGCTTGCGCGGCTGGCCCGCGAGCGCGGTTGCTACGGGATGTGGGTCGGCACAAACGACGACAACCTGGCCGCGCTGGCGACGTACGAAGCGACGGGTGCCGTTCGCGACGACGTACCGACACGGGTGCTTACCTGGGACCTACGGCACTAACCTCGCGCGTAGCCGGCGGGTGGCTGTCCCACGACTGCCTTGAAGTCCCTGGCGAAGTGAGCCTGGTCGGCGTAGCCCAGGTCCGCGGCGAGTGTGGCGAGACTGGCGTTGCCGCTGTCGAGCCGTTCGGCCGCTTCGTGCAGGCGGTATCGCTGGATCACCCACTTCGGCGTCACGCCGACGTACTCCTTGAAGAGCCGTTGCAAAGTCCGCTTCCCGATGTCGGTGCGGCTGACGATGTCGTCGACCTTCACGATCGACCGGTCGTTGGTGACCTCAGTGACGATCCGATTGATCAGCGGGATCCTGGCGTCGGCAGCTACCGAGCGCGCACGCAGGTAAGACTCGACAAGCTCGAGTCGGTGCTCGATGGTCGCCGCCGCTGCGACCCGTCCGGCTAGCTCGTCCACGTCAGGCCCGAACACCTGCGCCCCTGGCACGACGCGATCCGTCAGCGTGGCGACGGGCAAGCCAAGAAGCGGGCGGAAACCAGCCGGCCGGAAACTCACCCCGAAGATGTCGCCGGCTCCTTCAAGGCTGTGGTCGAACTGGCCAGTTCCGACTCCGTGGACTCGCGGTCGGCCATCCTCGATCACGAACTGGACCGACGGACTAGGCAGAACACGTACGACGTGAGGATCGCAGCCGCGCAAGTCCCATTGCACGCTCCAGCATTGGACGAGCATCTCGCCGAGATCCGCTGAAGGCTTGAGCAGCGACTCGACGTAGCGCGACTCGCCCGTCCGTGGATGCAGGATGCCGCGTGCGGTTTCGCGGGTGTCGGTCATCGCGCCATTGTGGCCGACGGGTCTCCAAAGAGCGTGCGGCCGTGTCGCGTTTGTTCAAGACGGCGCGAGTACGGCTCGGCGAACGTAGCAGTCATGCGACAGCAGGCTTTGCGCAACGGCAACAGGGAGTAGCGAAATGAGCACCGACCAGGCGATTGGCCACGTGGATGCAGTCACGCTCGACTGCGCGGATCCGCAAGTGCTGGCCGACTTTTATCAGCGAGCCACCGGATGGCCGCGCGTGTACGACACGGGCGAGTACGTGTACCTCGCTGGAGAGGGAACCTTCCAACTCGGCTTCCAGCGGGTAGCCGACCAAGCACAAGCGGAATGGCCCAGTCGGACGAGGCAGGGTCATCTCGGCCTCAGCGTCTTTGACCTCGACGAGGCCGAGAAGTCCTTGCTGGCACTCGGAGCGACGAAGGCAACGGTCCAACCCGACGAGACGATTTTTAGGGTTCTCATCGACCCCTCAGGTCATCCGTTCTACGTGTACGTCCGGTAGTTTCTCGAGCAAACGATCGGGGAGTATCAGGCGCTGGAACGTGTGCACAGTGGTCACCTCAAACGTGAAGGACGCCCATGGACTGGACGCTCGAGGTGGTGGTGGTGCCCGTGACCGACGTGGACCGCGCGCTGGGGTTCTACCGTGACCAGGTCGGGTTCACGCTCGACCACGACAGCTCGCCGATAGAGGGCACGCGCGTGGTGCAGCTGACCCCGCCGGGATCGGGGTGCTCGATCGCTTTCGGAACAGGCGTCTCGCGCGCGGTGCCCGGCTCCCTGCAGGGGGTGCAACTCGTGGTTTCCGATATCGACACGGCCCGCCGTGAGCTGAGCGATCGCGGTGTCAACGTCAGCGAGGTGACCAACTTCTTCCCCGACGACGACCCTCGTGACGGCGGCAGGTTCATCTACTTCAGCGACCCCGACGGCAACGGGTGGTCGGTGCAGGAGATCCGTGCTCGGGCACCCAGCTGAACCGGTCCTACTTCGTGCGCTACTCGCCGACTGTCACGGCTGCCGATAGGGGGTGAGGAGCTGGTCGACCGGGGCGTAGTCGTCAGTGAGCACGGGGCCGTGGTCGGCAAGCTCGCTGTAGTCGCGGCCCGTGAGGACCTGCGCGGTTTCGCCGAGAGCGGCTGCCCGCATGGCGATGTCGTCTGCGGGGATTGGTCGGTCGCTGCCGACCAGCACGAAGTTGCCGCCGCCGTTGCTGTCGAGGGTTCCGTCGCGCGCGAGCAGGGCCGTCTCGGTCACTGCCGTCGCGAGGGTGCGCGCCTCGGCGGCCAGGAACCGTCGTGGCGCGTTGTCGATGACGTTGAAGACGGCGACGCCGCCTGGGCGCAGCACTCGCCGGATGTCCGCGAGGAACTCTCGAGTCGCCAGATGCCACGGCACCGACAGCGATCCGAACGCGTCGCCGACGACGAGATCGGCCGAGTCGTCCGGGAGCTTGCGTAGCGAGGTCCGGGCGTCTCCGAACACGACGTTAATTCCTTCGATGTCGTCGACGCCCAGGCGCTGACGACCCAGCCGTACGACGGCGCGGTCGATCTCGAGCACCGTCGACTTCGATCCCGGCCGGGTCGCGGCCAGCCAGCGGGGAATCGTCAGCCCGCCGGCGCCGAGGTGCACGGCCTCGATGCTCCGGCCGGACTCGAAGGAGGCGTCGATGACTGCGGCGAAGTGCTTGATGTAGGCGAACTGGAGGTGCGCGGGGTCGGCCACGTCGACGTACGAGTGCCACAGGTTGTCGAGCTGCAGGATCCGGCCGGTCGGCCGCTGCGGGTCGGTGATGACGGATGCGCAGTAGTAGGCGGTCTCGACGTCGCAAGGCGAGCGGACGACGGCGAGTGTCGTCGCCGCGAGAAGCCCCATGGCCAAACCGGCCGCGATCACTCGTGCCTTGGTTCGGGCGGCGACCGCGGCGACGATGCCGACGACGACGCAGGTGGCGCCGGCCACCGCGAGCACCTGCCAGGTGGGCAAGGTCGCGACGAGCACGTAGCCGGTCAGAAACGTGCCGGCGAGCGCGCCCAACGTTCCGAGCGCGGAGAGCTCGCCGACGATCCGGCCGGACTCGCCGAGGTCGCGGAGCCGGTGTTTCACCGCCGCGGGGGCGACCATCGACAGTACGGTCACAGCCGGCAACGTCGACGCGGCCACCAAGATGACGGCGGACGCCGCGCCCGGTGCCATCGACGGTCCGAGCAGCAGTACGAGCGGCCGGACGAGCAGCACCAGCGCGCCGCCCCCGATGAGAGCCGCGGCGACGACGCCCGCCGGGGCCAGGCGATCAGCGAGCAGGCCGCCGGCCCTCGCGCCGATGGCGATGCCCAGAAGAGCGACCCCGATCGCGGCGGTGTAGGACTCGAGCGTCAGACCGACGTACGGCGCGACGAGCCGGGTCGCGAGAGTCTCGACAATCAGCACCGACGCGCCGGAGACCACTACGGCAGTGCGGGCAGGAAGGCCCACTGTGGTTCGTCGAGGCACCAGGCGAGCGTAGTTTGCCGGGCTGGAGCGCAGGTGGGATCGCGAGTGATTCCATACCCAGATGGCAATGACTTTGAGACTGACGGAAGCCGAGAGCGAGGCGCTGCGCCGGCGCGCGGCGCTGGAACAGCGCTCGATGCGGGAGGTCGCGCGCGAGGCGATTCGCGACTACATCGAGCGGACCAGTCGACGCGAACTGCTGGAGGGGGTACTCGACTCCGAGTTGCCGCGATACGCCGAGGCGCTTGTTCGACTCGGCAGGTGATCTCCAACGATGCTGCCTACGAGCTCGTCATCGCCGTTGCGGCGGGGGAGCTCGACGACGTACCGACAATCGCGGCACGCCTTGCGACCGGCTCCGCTAATCGCGGCGACGACATGTGACTGACACCTTGCGGCTAACCCGCCAGACTGCGGAATCGACGACGACCGAGGCCGGAGGAACGACGGTATGACCGACGACAGTGCGCTGCTGGCCCACGCCGTGGAGCAGGCTCGTATCGGGATGGCGGAGGGTGGGATCCCTATCGGCGCGGCGCTCGTGGTCGACGGAGTGGTGCTCGGTGCCGGACGCAACCGTCGGGTTCAGCTTGGGAGCGCGATCCGGCATGGCGAGACTGACGCGCTCGAGAACGCCGGCCGCCAAGCAGCCGCGGTCTACGCGCGGTCGACGATGTACACGACTTTGTCGCCGTGCCACATGTGCACCGGTGCGGTTCTGCTCTATGGCATCCCGCGTGTCGTCATTGGCGAGCACCGCACATTCCTGGGAGCGGAGGATCTATTGCGCGCGAACGGCGTCGAGGTCGTCGTACTCGACGACGCGGAGTGCGTCGAGATGATGCGGCAGTTCATCAGCGAACACCCCGCGCTGTGGAACGAGGACATCGGCGTCGTTGACTGACTGAGCCGGCGTCAGCCGGCTACTGCTGTCTCCAGACCGAGCATCGGGCACCCGTCGCTCGAAAGCGTGGACAACCGGCGTGGCTCGGTCTAGATAGCCGGTGGTCTCTGCCGATGTCTCGAAGGCTCGCGCTCGTCGTAACCGCCGTTGTGACTGCTTCGCTGAATCACTGACGAACAGGCGCCGGTCCGGTTCGAAGGGACACGAGGCGCCAGAGGGGCCCGTCAGCGCGATCTCGGGAGTGGTCGCTGCCGGCGCGGGTCGACCGCCAGTGGCTCTGGCCAGCCCGCTGGGCGCGTGTACGCGAGCCGCTGCGAGGTTGCTTGCTGTCAGCTCAGGAGGGGCCTGGAGTGATGGGGCGTAGGACTTCTTCGACCTCGTCGTGGCCGGTTCCGGGGCCGACCTGTTCGCGCTGGTGCTGGCACCAGCCCAGAGGGGTGCTGTGAAACCGCCTGTCGCGGCGTGCGGGGTCAGCGCCGTGGAGGAGCAGGTGCTTGACGCTGTCGGCTCGCCCGGAGTAAGCGGCCTCATGCAGGGCGGTGGAGCCATCCCGGTCGACGCCGTCCACAGGCGTGTCCGCAGCGATCAGCTGATCGATCACGTCCAGTCGTCCGTGTTCCGCCGCGATCCTTAGTGCCGCGACACGGTCCTCCTGCGAGGTGTCGGGAGTGAGGGTGCCGGTGAGGTCGCCGGCGGCTGCGGCGTGGACCAGGTCGGTCGCCCCGGCGGCCAGCAGCACGTCGACGACGTCGGTCATGCCGAAGACGACAGCGTGACGAAGCGCGGTGCCGCCGGGAACGCCACCGGCCGTGGCTGACGCGGTCGCGCCAAGGTCCGCCCCAGCCTCGATTAGGACGCGCGCCACCAGCGCGTCGCCGTAGCTGGCCGCGGTCATCAACGGCGTCTCGGCGTCCAGGGGGTCGCCTTCAACCGGCGCGCCGGCATGCAGCAGAGCCTCGGCGAGCGCAGCGGTCCCGGGCACGTCGCGCCAGACCTTGCGCGTGGTGTCGTAGCGCATCATCGCCACGTAGCCCAGCGGGCTCGCTCCGTGCAGGTGATCACACCAGCCAGTCATCCTCTGAACGGCGAGCTGGGGGTGCGCGGCGAGCAGCTCGACGAGCCGAGCCGCATCCGCGCTGTCGAGGATCGCCCGCCGCTCGACCTCGATCTTGAGCTGGGCCCAGCTCGCGAACCCGTGCTCACGCGCCACGGCCAGCTGCGCCGAGCTCAGAACGAGGCGGTCCGACACGGCACGCAGCCGGGCGACCGCCGCCGGCTCACCGCGCCTGGCCGTCCGCAAGAGGTCCTTGGACTGCAGCCGGAGCTGTTCGAGGTCGGCGCGCGCTGGAAGCAGGGGCATGACGTCTCCTTCGGAGCCGGCGGCCCGCGCTGCCAGCTGGAGGAGATCGTCGTCAACAACAGGAGATCGTCGTCGTACTTGTGGAGGTGGACTCAGTCCTGCCCGCGGACCCGGTGGCGCCCTCCGCGCCTGCCACCGACTCTAACTCACAGTCATGCGACGTTCTGGAACACTCGGGTCGGTCTGATGATGCAGCGCCGAGCGGCGACCCGCTGGCTCTGGTCATCTGCCATCTCCTGAAGCAACGGGTGGATCGAGGTCCACACGGTGTGTCGGCGACGACGGTGCCCGTCCGGTTGCTCCTGGGCCTCGCGGCCGGGTACTCGGTGTCAGGAAGTGTTTGAAGCTACAAGTCAGCAGAACTGCTGAGCTCGTCCGTGTGGCGAGGACATGCGCGGTGGTGGTTCGCTGCGGGCGAGGTCGTCGGGGGCCTCGCGACGGCGTTGCTCGCCGTACTGCTCGGTTCACTGCTCCGGCCCGTGGTGCCGCTGACCGCAAGGCTCGCGATCGTCGTCGTGGTCGCGGCGCTCGTCGCGGGCCGCGAGTTCGGTCTGTACCGGCTCTGGCTCCCGCAGAACGGGCGACAGGTACCGCAACGCGTCATCTACGAGGGCGGCGAGCGGGGTGCTTTGCAGTTCGGGTTCGAGATGGGAACGGGACTGCGCACCTACATGACGAGCGGACTGCCGCACGTCCTGCTCGTCGGGATCCTGTTCCTCGCGCCGCTCCCGTGGGCTCTGACGGCCGGGGCGGGCTTCGGGGCAGGTCGCGCCGTGATGGCACTGATCCGCACCGCCGCCCCGGACGCCCCGCGATGGGATGCCGACCTGCGACGGTGGGCGCGGACCATAGCGGCGATGCTGGCCGTCACGATGGCCGGGTCGGTGGCGGTGCTGGTGACAGTGGTGGCAGCGTGAGCCCTTCGGGCAGCACAGCACGGCGGCCCGACGTGCACCACGTCAATTCTCCCCATCGCCGCAGCGCAACAAATGGTCGGCGGAAGGAGTACTAGTGGGTATGGCCCGCCAACCGTCGCGCTTCGGTGTAGACCCCGGCTTCGACGCGTTCGTGCGCGAAGCCGGCCCGGGCCTGCTGCGGTTCGCGCACGCGCTCACCGGCGAACGGGCCGCAGCGGAGGACCTGTTCCAGGAAACGGTGCTGCGTGTGGGCCTGGCGTGGCAGCGCGTGTCGACGGATGGCAACGCTGTCGGCTACACGCGGCGCGCGATGGTGAACACCTTCTTGAGTGCGCGTCGGCACCGTCACCCGTCGCCGGCGCCGTACGACCACGATGTGGCCGACCCACGTGGCGAGACGGGCTTCGGTCGCAACGACGACCTCGACGACCTGAAGCACCGGCTCGACGCCCTGCCGGCGCAGCAGCGCGCCGCGATCGCCATGCGCTACCTCCTCGACCTTCCCGACGCGCAGATCGCGGACGTGCTGCGGTGCGGCGAGGGGGCTGTCCGCTCCTACATCTCACGGGGACTGAAGACGCTGCGCATTGACGCGGCTGTGCCGGACGGAGACCTGCGGTGACCACTGAGCAGCAGTTGCGCGAGCTCCTCGAGACCGGTCCGCCGTTGTCGGAGCCTTTGATCCAGTCCGTACACGCGGGCGTTGCCCGCAGGCGGCGCCATCGAGCCGTCACTGCAGTCGCCGGGGCGGCGGCAGCGGCCGCCGTCGCCGTCGCCGTTCCGCTCGCGGCCACGGATCGACGCGCCCCGGATCCTGCTCTCCCGGCGCCGATGTCGTCATCGGCCTCGCCGTCGCCGACGCCCGCCGGCACGGTTGAGCGCCGCGGATTCGGCTGGACGTTCGAGATGCCCGACGGCTACCGGGCCGTCGGTGAGGTGACGGACTCGGGCGGCGGAGGGGTATGGCTGGGGGCGGACGGTGCGCGGGCGGAGAAGGACACGAAGCACGACGTCTACGCGTTCGGCCAGGCGAGGGAACTCACCCGGTTCGATGACGACGCGGTGCGCGACACGACCATCTCCGTCTACCGGCCGCAGGCGCGTGACGACGTGCCGCTGAGTGCGGATCAGCGGCGGGAGGTCGTGGCGTCGACGTTCGTGACACTCCGGCGCGCAGGTCAACGACAACTCGATGTCGAGGCGGGGGCGGCGACAGTCGTGCCACGGACGGACCGGGGACTGCCGGGTGAGGTGGTGGTCCGCACCACCATCGGTGAGTTGCTGCACGTGTCCAGCTACACGATGACCGAGGACCAGCTCGTCGCGCTCGCCCGCTCATTGCGCCAGGACGGCTGACACCGCGATCACCGCGATCACCGCGTCGCGCGGCCGACCGTTGGTCTCAGGAGCGAGGGCCGTAGTCGCGGATCGTGACGTAGGACCCGTAGCCCATCCGGTGATCGGTTGCCGTTGCGTTCGCGTGCGTCTGGCCGTCGACTGTGCCGGTGACGGTCGCGACCTGGTCGTACGTGCTGTCCACCCTTGTGACCTCGATGTCACCGGGGCCGTATGTATCCCGGCGCCCGGCAGCGCGAACGCTTCGATGGTGGTGACCAGCACAAACGCAGACAAAAGCGGTTCCACGTGAGTCCCCGCAACAGATGCAACTGACGTGATTCAACTGGCAACGGCGCGTGTTGAGTAGAGACGAGTAGCCGGGCAAGGCGAAGATCCTCTCGTGCCACCGCCGAAGCGAGTCTGCAAAGCGCGGCCCATCAGCCCCGCACCTGTTGAGTTCTGTCGAGTTGACGCCCACACCAAGCGCGATCGCGGCCACTGCGTGACCGGCCTCGCTCCAACAAGCTCACAAGCCTGGTCGCGAGAAGCCGGATCCTCGCAGGCGCTGCTGCTGGCAGGTCGTTCAATCTCTACTTCCGCGAGATAGCAGAAGCGGCGCGCAGGCCGTTCGAGTCGCAGCTGATCGCCATCCCGTCCGGTCGGCGGCAGTCGGCGGTGTAGCGACGTCACCGCCTCTTAGCGGGACCCCGAGTTCAGTTCCGATGACGCCGATAATCTTCCATTATCGGGGTCATCGGTACGGAGTGTCGGACACCCTCAGCCGGGGCTTCGGCCGGACGAAGGTGCACGGGCTACCGACCAGCATGCGGGTAGGCGCCGCCTATTCGCGCAGCTCCTCGGGTAGGATCACTGCGCTGCCATCGTCCTTGATATTGAACTTGTATTTCTGTCCACGCATCTGAAGGTCTCGGGTGATATCTGGGACGTCGTCCGCGGAGACCACGATCGGTTCTTTCGACCAGTGCCGTCGTCGCTCGCATATTGACTCCGGCAGCGATAGTGCTGTAGCTGCGGCACTGCACAGCGCGTCGAGGTCGACGCCGCGATGCTCAAGCCATCCGTGTACTGATGTCGTTGGCCCGACGATGGAGCTGAGAAGAAAGCACACATCGAAGTCGACACTCGCAGACCCCGCCGTTCGGAGCCCATTCACCCAGGCGAGATGCAAGACCAGCTCGGGTGACAGCCGGCGTGCCGGCTCGTGCCCGCCCACCGTTGTGCTCGCCTCCTCGAAATCACGCCAACCGGACGCGCGAAGCATTTGACCGGCAGCCGTATTCTCTCGGTCCGCGCATGCCAAGAGGACGTGATGGATGCTGATTGTCGTCGCGGCTTCCCGACGTGCGTGCTCACGAGCCTCGTCTATCAACATGCGGGTCCTACCGAAAATATGGGAGAGACGTTCACCACCGGATTCTGCGGCTCTTCATGAGACGCCACAGAAGACGGTGATGAGTGTCAATAGCGGCTGAGCCTTTCAGCCCATCGACTGACTTGGGACGTCGACGGTGACTTGCCCCTCGCCAGGAGAGAGATACGACCCTCCTCGGCTATTGCTGGGCGGGCCAGTGCTGGGCTTTTGGGGTCGCGCAGCCGGGCTAGAGTTTGCCGGAGGTGGCGTCGGTTTGTTATTGGCCTGAGCCATGGAGCCGAAGTCGTCGAGGTATATGTAGCCGGACCACGCACCGCCGCCGTTCCAAGCGGAGCCAGTCCATTGATACCCGTAACCCCACGTGCCGTACCATGCGGCGGCCCCGCATGCGGCTCCCCAGAAGAATGTCGGCGTGAAGCGGTTCTGCGTGCCGCCGTTGGAGTACCAGCCGGAGTCTCCGCACTGGTTCCACGCGCTCCCGTTCCACTTGTAGAGAACCGACCTGTCGGTCAACCATCCTCGAGGGACGCTCCATCCGCGGCCATTACGGCTCGAATACACGTCGGCGCCGGTATTAAGGCCGTCCCACAGATCCTCCACGCGCCCACGCGTCATCTCGCGATAGGTGAAGCCACCCGCGGATCTCGTGAAATATGAGTTGGCGCTGCTCTCGTCCCACAGGCCTTCCGCTGGCTCCCAGATCCATATTCCCAGTTGCGAATTGAACCCACAGATCCAATAGCGCGAGGATGATGGGAACAAGAATTCGGAGCCGCTGCACGGAAAATGCTTTTGCTGCGGACATGGCATCCCCTCACCACGCAGCGACCGTTCGCACGAGTCGCTGAGGACTCGCCGACACCCCCGTTGGGCCCCCGGTCGCCTGCGCAACCTGGTTCGGCGACGCGAATGAAAACGGACAAACGTCGCCATGTAAAGGCCCCGTGACCAGCGCTTTCGTGCTGGAGGACGGGTGAGTCGAGTTGTTGCAGCTATTGCTACTCGTCCTACTTAAGCGCCGATAATGTACATTATGTCAATCAGACCACTGCGTGATGCATCGGATGGCATCATTCGCGCGACTGCGATTTCGCCAAGGCTGTTCAATCGACTCCCCTGCCGTGTTTACGGCCCCGGTCACGTCGGCTCGGCGGCTTTCCTGCCCGGTCCGCGACGGCAGCTCGTCGGCGGGCCAGGAAGTAGTGAATACCGACGTTGATTGCCGGCCCGGCGAGGAAAGCTGCGTGCGTGAGCGGTGTCCGAGCCGCGATCAATGCGGGCGCGGTCCACGGCAGCCCCAGTGGGAACAGCAGCAGCAGAGCTAGGCCTGCGCCGATGTTCGCGCCGTCTTCCGGCTGGTGCAGTAGTTCTGCTGCAGAAAAGTACGCGTAGACCACGCTCACGCCGAGCGCGTGCAGGTGCCAGGGTCGCAGCCAAGGGATGTAGATCGCCCAGCGGCGGCGCGGGCGCGGCATCGCCGGTCCTCTCGTTGACGGCGCGGAGACGGCGGCGGTCGACTCGCTGTCGGGGTCGGGCGCGTCGCCGGTGTTCATGCGGGCATGATCGCGTGCGGCGCGGATGGGGTTGCGGGGCGTTCCTGGTCACGGCCGCTCCGGTTCAGTTCGGCAGCGCGGACTGCAACGCGCGGCATCGCGCTGCGAGCCGCCATCGGCTCGACGCTGCTGATCGCTGCTGCGGATGACATGACCGGCAATTCGCACCACTCGAATACGCAGCGGTGCCAGCAGTTGTCTGTGTATTGCACCAGATGAATCAACCGCCCCTCGCCCGCCACCGCGTCGAGGCCGATCCCACGGCCTTCTGACCTGCGGCTTTGCTGCGCACTGCGGGAACCGTCTCGACTGACCACGGCCGCTGCGAGCCTCGCAAGCAGTGCTGACGTCTCGTGCTCAAGCCGCTGACCTGCGGGTTTGCGAGGATGTCGGCTCGACGCTGCTGATCGCTGCTGCGGATGACATGAGCGGTAATTCGCAACACTCGAATACGCAGCGGTGCCAGCAATCAGATGCAAGATTCGCGCCTCCTCGATCACGGCAATCGTCGGCAACCCACCAGAAGCGACACATCTCAACGAAGATCCACATTCGGCCATTCGGCCGTATTGCGGGCTACGGCTTGCGTCCGATGACATGCGAAGCAGCGGACCCATCGGGTGACTACCGAGCACCGATGACCCTGGCTGGTGTCTGTGTCCGCCCTGGGCACGGGGGTTTCTGGGGTTTGTGGGGGTCACTGTGATCAGGCGCTCTGTGCTCGCGCTCAGCGCAATCGTCGCTGGTCTCGTCGTTGTGCCGGCGGTGGCGCCGGCAGCCGCCTCGACCTGGCCGGCGGCCGCGGGCACCACCCAGCGAATCAGCGTCGCGAGCGGCGGCACTGAGGGCAACAACGACAGCAACATGGCGAGCCCGTCGAACAACGGGCAGATCGTGGCGTTCTCGTCGCTGGCGTCCAACCTGGTCACCGGCGACACCAACGCGAAGACCGACGTGTTCGTCGTCGACCGCGCAACGGACGTCGTCACGCGAGTCAGCGTCGGCAGCGGGAGCGTTCAGGGGAACGGCGACAGCGACAGCGCGTCGTTGTCCGCGGATGGTCGCTACGTCGCGTTCACCTCGTCCGCTTCCAACCTGGTCGGCGCCTTGGACACCAACGGCGTATCCGATGTCTTTGTCGCCGACCGCACGACCGGCGCAGTTGTCCGCGTCAGCGTCGCCAGCGGCGGCACGCAAGGCAACAACGCGAGTGACTCGCCCGCGATCTCGGCCGACGGGCGATACGTCTCGTTCACCTCGACCGCGTCCAACCTGGTCGCCGGCGACACCAACGCGATGGCGGACGTGTTCGTCGCAGATCGCACCACGGGCGCAGTCGTGTCCCGGGTGAGCGTCTCGACGTACGGCACGCAAGGCAACAACCTCAGCACGCAGTCATCGATATCTGCCGACGGCCGGTACGTCGTGTTCGAATCCGTGGCGAGCACGTTGGTGCCGAGCGACACCAACGTCGCGTCCGACATCTTCCTCAAGGACCGCACGACGGCGGCGCTCACGCGCGTCAGCGTCGATGACTACGGCACGCAGGCCGATGACGGCAGCTACTACCCGACAATCTCCGCGAACGGATTGCACATCGCCTTCGAGTCCGACGCCTCTAACCTGGTTGACGAGCGCATCGACTACTCACGCCACATCTACGTCGCCAACCGCGCCACCCGCGTCATCACTGAAGTCGACTACAACAACGAGGGTCTGCGTCCCAGCGGCTATATGTACGGCAGTTCGATCTCGGCAGACGGCCGGTTCGTCACGTTTCTGTCGGGGTCGTCGGCCTTCGCACCGGAGTTCCCGACCGGACACCACACTTATGTCGTCGACCGGGCAACGCTTGTGGTCTCCAAGGTCAGCGTCTCCAGCGACGGCACGCAGGGCGAGTACGGCGGTGGTGGTGGCTGGGTGTCCGGTGACGGCACGCTAGTCATGTTCAGGTCGATCTCCGGCAACCTGGTTCCCGGCGCGACGAACCATTACGAGCAGCTGTACGCACGCAACCTCGGTACGCCGGCCGCGCTGCCGGTGCCACCGGGCGCGCCGGTCGATGCGACTGCCGACGCTGGATACCGGCAGGCGCACGTGACCTGGAAC
The DNA here is from genome assembly GCA_046715235.1 of Mycobacteriales bacterium. Taxonomy (GTDB): domain Bacteria; phylum Actinomycetota; class Actinomycetes; order BP-191; family BP-191; genus JBKJZO01. The sequence goes on along the minus strand of JBKJZO010000014.1, from coordinate 8,463 downwards.
CCGCCGGCGAGCACGGGCGGCAGCCGCATCAGCAGCTACCGGGTAACCGCGAGCCCCGGTGGAGCGGGTTGCACTTCGACCTGGGAGACACACCAGGGAAACCAGTGTGACGTCTACGGCCTCGTCAACGGCACGGCGTACACGTTCACCGTGACCGCAACGAACATCGCCGGCGTCGGCGCGGCATCCTCGGCGACAGCGCCGGTAGTGCCGCGGTATGTGCCCGACCGGCCGAGTTCGGTGACGGCAGTCGCGGGCGCCGAGTCGGCGACGGTCACCTGGTCGGCGCCGGCAAGCGACGGCGGCGCGGCGATCACGGCGTACACGGTGATGGCGAGCCCCGGCGGGTCGACGTGCGCCACGACCGGCTCACTGAGTTGCACCGTGCCCGGTCTTGCCGCCGGAACGGCGTACACGTTCACGGTGCGTGCCACGAACGTCGCGGGCAGCAGCTCCCCCTCGGTGGCCTCCGCCGCTGTCATCCCGACGCCCAGAGTGGCATCGCCCGTAACGGAAACCGCTCCGGTCGCCACGACCGCACCGATCGTCGCCCCCGCGATTGCACCCGCGCCGAGGGTCCCTGGTCAGCCGACTCGAGTCGTTGCCATGCGCGGTCACCTTTCCGCGGTCGTGACGTGGGCCGCGCCCGCGATCGGAAGCCCGATCACCAGCTACCGCGTTGTTGCGACCCCAGGTGGTCGAAGCTGCGTCAGCGCGACCGTGCCGCGATGCACGGTAGCCGGGCTGGCCAACGGCAAGTCGTACCGATTCGCTGTCACCGCCTCGAATGGGAAGGGCTCCGGGCTGCCGTCGGTCGCCTCACTTGCTGCCGTCCCGGCCGCAGTGCCAGGCGTGCCTAGCCGCGTCGTCGCGGTGCGAGGCAATGCGCGGGCCACGGTCGCGTGGTCTCTTCCCGCGGCGAACGGCACCGCAGCCGTCACCGGCTACCGCGTCGTTGCGACGCCGGGTGGGGCGAGCTGCACGACGACCGGCCTTGCGCGTTGCGTCGTCGTCGGGTTGGTCAATGGGCGCAGCTATTCGTTCGCTGTCGTCGCGATCAACAAGGTCGGCAGCAGCCCGCAGTCGATTGCGGCCGTTGCCGTACCGGCCACGGTCCCCGGTGCAGTGCGCTTGTTGGCGGCGACCTTCCCCGCGGCGTTGCGCACGGTGGCGACGTGGACTGCACCGGCGTCGACCGGTGGGGTGCCGCTGCTGCGCTACGAGTTCCGTACGTCGGCGGATGCGGGCCGCACCTGGACCCGGTGGACGTCGGCGGCTCTCGCTCGATCGGCGACTGTCCCGGGGTTGGTGAAGGACCGTAGTTATCTCCTTGAGGTGCGCGCCGTCACCGCTGCGGGGGCGGGTGCCGGCATGAAGTTGGCGGTCAGGCCGACCCGTTAGCCGCTCGGCCCTGAAGCCACAGCCGGGGAGCTAGTGCGGGCACAGCTCCACCGACCTTGCGCGGCCCGCGATCACCGGGTTCTCGGGTACCGAGCCATGGACCACATCGCCAGCTGGTGTGGCTGGGAAGTGCAATTGGCGAACCCCTTGCCGATGTAATTGGTGGCCGGTAGGTCGTCCGCCGTTCGGACGAGGGTGTACTCGAAGTCGCCGCGGTCAGCAGTTCCGTTGAACTGAAACGTGATGAGCCGCCACCGCTCCCGACTGGCGTGCCGTCGTGCGAAGTAGGCCGGCAGTCCAGCCCGGTCCTCGGCGGCGCTCTGAACACGAGGTTCGGGTCCATCGGTGGCAAACAGGCCCCAGCCCGCGCTGTCCCGGGCCCATACCTCGTCCAGCATGTGCTCGTCACCTGTGTTGAACGCTTCGATGAACCTCGCCACCAGCGCCCGTACGCCGCCCGAGGTGCACTGGTCAGGCTGGGCCGATGCGCCTCGGCCCTCCGGCGTCGACGCGCTGATGGTGGCGGAGGGCGGGATGGCTGTGGTCCTTGCCTCCTTGTTGCCTCGGGCGTCATTCGCTGGGGCCGATGCACCCGTTGGTTGCGCACAGGCCGTGATCACACCCAAGGCGATACCCACGCAGATGGCGCGCTCTGGGGCTACTCGACTTCGATTGCCGTCCATAGCGGACTCCGACCGTCTGAGTGTGTTGTACAAGGCCAGTACACCCCCCAGCAGGATTGGGTTCCGACCGCGCGTGCCGCGAGGCTCCTCGGTGCTGCGAGTGCCTCAAATCCCCCCACGAGCCGGCCTCGTGAGGGCGTGCCTCACCTTCTGGAGGCGTCGATGCGTTGGGTTCGTTGCCAGTCCACGCTCGTTTAGGCGCCCAAAAGCGCTGCCTAGAGCGCGTGTCGGGCTTGTAGGTAGCTTGCATTAATGCATGATCCGGTCATTCGATGCAGTCCGCGGTTGGGGTCGACGACCGCGACCGGGCGGACTGGGTCACCCTCGGCCCGCCTCGTCCTCGAGGAACTGCTCGAGCACCGTGACGACGAGTTCGTGGTCGGCGTCCTGGAGGAGCCCCGACACCGCGATCGTCCCGATGAGGCCGCCGCCGCGGATCAGCACCGGAAACGCTCCGCCGTGGGCGGCGAGTGACATGTGGTCCCAGTGTGGCTGGTCCTCGAACCGCGAGCCTTTGTCCGTCCAGCTCCGGCCGACGTAGTACGAGCTGTGGCCGAACCGGTGCACGGCGGCGCACTTGCGCCGGATCCACTCGTCGTTGTCGGCGCTGGTGCCGGTCAGTGCCGCGTGAAACAGCTGATGCGCGCCGCGGCTGATGTCGATGGTCACCGGCAGGCTCTGATCGAGGGCCGTCTCGACCAGCCGGGAACCCAGCCGCCAGGCGACCTCGGAAGTGAACGCCGTGAACTGCAGCCGGTCCTCCTGCTCCAGCAGGTCTGCCACGGACAACGCCTTCTGGTCCGCCATGGCCGTCTCCTGTCGTGGGGGTCCGCGCCACGGTAACGGAACGGAGATAGGCTGGACTAGCAACAAATAGGCGGCCAACCCTCGACGGACACAGCCGGCAGCGGCATGATCCGCCCTCATGCGGCTCGTTGCAGGGATCGACTGCTCGACCCAGTCCACGAAGGTGCTGGTGTGCGACGCGGAGACCGGCGAGGTCGTGCGCGCAGGTCGCGCCGCGCACCCCGACGGAACCGAGGTCGCGCCGTCTGCCTGGTGGTCGGCGTACGCCGACGCCTCCGCCGGCTCCTCGACGGCGTTGAGGCATTGGGTGTCGGCGGCCAGCAGCACGGCCTCGTCTGCCTCGACGATGACGGCGAGGTCGTCAGGCCCGCGCTGCTGTGGAACGACACTCGCTCGGCAACCGCCGCAACGGACCTGATTGCCGAGTTCGGTGGTCCGCAGGCTTGGGCGGATGCCGTCGGCTCGGTGCCGGTGGCGAGCTTCACTGTCACGAAACTGCGCTGGGTCGCACAATGCGAACCCGGCAATGCCGCCCGCACGGCACGGGTGGTGCTGCCGCACGACTGGCTGACGTGGAAGCTGGCGGGATCGACCGGCGAACCGACGACCGATCGCGGTGACGCATCAGGCACCGGCTACTGGTCGGCGGCGACCGGCGAGTACCGGCACGACCTCGTCGAGCTCGCCTTCGGAAAGCGGCCCGAGCTGCCGACCATCCTTGCCCCGAACGGCGTCGCCGGCGCCACGCCGAGCGGCGCGATGCTTGCGGCGGGCACCGGCGACAACATGGCCGCAGCGCTCGGAGTCGCTGCTGTCACGGGGGATGTCGTGGTCTCGATCGGCACGAGCGGCACGGTGTTTGCGGTTGCCGACGCAGGCTGCAGCGACGGGTCGGGAACCGTCGCGGGGTTCGCCGACGCGACCGGACGGTACCTGCCCCTGGTCTGTACACTCAACGCTGCCCGGGTGCTGGCGTCGAGCGCCGCACTCCTGGGGGTCGAGCCGGCGGAGTTCGACCGTCTGGCCCTGGAGGCGCCGCCGGGAGCGGAGGGCGTCGTGCTCGTTCCGTACCTCGAGGGCGAGCGCACACCGAACCGTCCCGACGCGACCGGGGTGCTGTCCGGACTACGCGGCGCGAGCATGACGCGCGAGAACCTGGCACGCGCCGCCGTCGAAGGCATGCTCTGCGGATTGGCCGACGGGCTCGACGCGTTGCGCGAGCATGGCGTCGACGTACGCCGGGTGTTGCTCATCGGCGGCGGAGCTCGATCAGCTGCGGTGCAGCAGATCGCATCGGGGATCTTCGCTGCGGATGTGCACGTGCCGGAACCCGCCGAGTTCGTCGCACTCGGCGCGGCCAGGCAGGCGGCGTGGGTGCTGAGCGGGCAGCCGGAGCTGCCGAACTGGAATCCGTCAGCCGGCCGCGACGTGACCTCTCCGGCACAGCCGGACGTCCGCGCTCAGTACGCGCAGGCGCGCGATGCCTCGGTCCGCTGACGCACGTCTTGTCGCGCGGAACTCCCTCCCGTAGTTTGTTGGGCCTCCATAGGAATAGGCCTCGAATGCCGAGCGAACTCAGGGCGCGTCGCGGCACCGCCGCCAGCGCGCCCGCCGACCATGGCGCAGTCCGGCGCAACAACCTGTCCTTCGTGTTGTCCCACCTGCGCGCGACCCCGGCGAGCCGCGCGGCGCTCGCCGCGGCGACCGGGCTCAACAAGGCAACCGTGTCGAGCCTGGTCGCGGAACTCATGGAGCGCCGCCTCGTTCGCGAGGTCGGGCTCGCGCACGCGGGCTCGGCCGGCCGGCCCGGTTTGATCGTCGAGCTGGACGGTTCGGCGATCGGCGGCCTCGGCCTCGAAGTCAACGTCGACCATCTCTCGGCGTACGCCCTCGATCTGGCCGGTCGGCTGCTGCACGAGAGCCGGCTGGCGTACGACGCGATCTCCTCGTCGACCGCCGACACGATGCGGGTCCTCGCCGGCATCGCCCGCACCGCGATCGACGAGCTGCGCACGGGCGGCGTAGACGTCGCCGGCATCACCGTCGCCATCCCCGGGCTCGTGGAACTCGACCGCGGCATCGTGACGTTCGCTCCCAACCTGCGGTGGCGAAACGTCCCGGTCGCTGATCTCCTGCGCACCGAACTCGGCGGCACAGCAACGCCGATCCGCGTCGACAACGACGCCAACCTGTCCGCGCTCGCGGAGTTCTGGGGCGGTGCGGAAGCGGGCACCCGCGACCTGCTGTACCTGACCGGCGAGGTCGGGATCGGCGGCGGCATGATCATCGACGGCCAGCTGCTGCGCGGTTCGGCCGGGTTCTCCGGCGAGGTCGGGCACATGCAGCTCCAACCGAACGGGCGGGTGTGCGCGTGCGGACGCACCGGCTGCTGGGAAACCCTCGTCGGACTCGGAACGCTACTGCGCGCGGCCGCGCCCGACCTCGGCGACGAGCTGCGCAGTGGTGTCATGGATCCAGAGGACCGCGTCGCCGAGATCGTGCGGCGCGTCGAAGCCGGTGAGGCGCGCACGGTGACTGCGCTCGCCGAGGTTGGTCACTGGCTCGGCGTCGGCGCGTCAATCCTGGTCAACATCTTCAACCCGCGGGTCATCGTGCTCGGCGGCTACTTCGCCCGGGTCGGCCCGTACATCCTCGACCCCGCGATGGACGCGATGCGCAGCGGCGTCATCGCCCCCAACGCCGGCGGCTGCCGCTTGACCTTTTCCACCCTTGGTTTCGGCGCGGCCGTCCGCGGCGGCGCGTGGGTGGCGCAGGGCGGCGTAATCGCCGATCCCACTACTGTCCCCCTCACCGGCCTCATCGCAGGGAGTTCGAGATGAGCGACTACCAACCCACCCGCGACGACAAGTTCAGCTTCGGCATGTGGACCGTCAACCACGTTGGCGGCGATCCGTTCGGCTTCCCGACGCGGCATTTCCTCGAGCCGGCCGACGCCGTGCGCAAGCTGTCCGAACTCGGCGCCTACGGCGTGACGTTCCACGATGACGACCTCGCCCCGCTCGGTGCGCCGCCGGCCGAGCGCGAGGCCGCGGTGAAGAAGTTCCGCGCCGCGCTCGACGAGACCGGCATGGTCGCCCCGATGGCGACGACCGATCTGTTCCGGCACCCAGTGTTCAAGGATGGCGCCTTCACCGCCAACGACCGCGGCGTACGCCGGTTCGCCGTCCGCAAGACGATGGACAACATCGACCTCGCTGCCGAGCTCGGCGCGAAGATCTACGTCGCGTGGGGCGGCCGCGAGGGATGCGAGTCCGACGCGGCCAAGGACGTGCGCGCTGCGCTCGACCGGATGAAGGAAGCGTTCGACATCCTGTGCGCCTACGTCATCGACCGTGGCTACGACATCAAGTTTGCGCTCGAGCCGAAGCCCAACGAGCCGCGCGGCGACATCTTCCTACCGACGATCGGGCACGCGCTGGGGTTCATCTCGCGGCTCGAGCACCCCGAGATGGTCGGTCTCAACCCCGAGGTCGGGCACGAGCAGATGGCCGGCCTGAACTTCCATCACGGTGTGGCGCAAGCGATCTGGAGCGGCAAGCTCTTCCACATCGACCTCAACGGCCAGCGAGGACCCAAGTTCGACCAGGACCTGCGGTTCGGCTCGGAGGACCAGAAGGGCGCGTTCTTCCTCGTCGACCTGCTCGAGCAGGCGTACGACGGACCGCGCCACTTCGACGCGCGCGCCTACCGCACCGAGGACATCGACGGCGTTTGGGAGTTCGCAAAGGGCTGCATGCGCAACTACCTGATCCTCAAGGAGCGCGCCGCGGCGTTCCGCGAGGACCCGGAGGTGCAGGAGGCGATGCAGGCCGCGCAGTACAACGACATCTACCGCTCGACCCTCGGCAACGACACGATCGCCGAGCTGCGCGCCGAGGAGTTCGACTACGAGACCCGCGGCTTCAAGGGCACCAGCATGGAGCGGCTCGACCAGCTCGCGGTCGAGTACGTGCTGGGAGTGCGCGGCTGACCGTCAGGTCGTCGCGAGCGCGAGCGGCAGTACGCCGGACGCGCCGGCCTCGCGCAGCAGCGCAGCGACGATCGTGATCGTCCAGCCGCTGTCGACGAGGTCGTCGACGAGTAGCACCGGCCCTGGCAGCTCCGCGAGCTGTTGCGACAGCGCCGCGTCGCCGACTACAAGAACGGCCGCAGTGTCTCCATCGCAATCTTCGCGGGGACCACCTGCGGCCCGCAGGCAGACTCGCAACATTCGGTCTCGCTCACGAGTGCGCAGCTCACGCAGTTGCTCGTCGCGGTTGCTCAGAGACCTTCAGCGTCGAGCGTTCGTTTGGCCTCGGCGGCGGCGACGGGATCCATCTGGCCGATCTTGGACAGTGTGTCGACCTGCTGATCGAAGGCCTTGCGTTTCATCTTGCCGGTGCGGACCGCGTGCATCCACAGCGGCAACCCGGCGGCCGCACTGGCCCAGGTCTTCTCCGTCATCCCCGGGACCATCTCGGTGTAGGCCTTCGCGTTCGCTCTGCTCTCCTCCGCCGCGGCGCGTTGGACGGCTGCTTTGCGATCGGGCGAATCGAGAAACGTCTTCCAGTCGATCTTGAAGTCGAGTGGGTCGTGGCCGGTGAGCACGATGGGGAGCTCGACGCCGACCGGCAGCTGGTAGCCCTGCCGTCCGGTGGCTTTGGCAGGGACGGCGACACGTTGCGTGACCTCATACGGTGCGTGGCCCGGTCGCCGCACCTCCAGGGTCAGGTCCTGCGGGATGTTGCCGAGGCCGAACTGGTTGAGCGAGTTTTCGCGGACCTCGACGTTTTTCCCGCCTGTGCGCTCGACGTTATCGACCGCCTTCGAGGCCGTGACGACTGCGGTGCCCGGCGGACCTTGCGGGCTGGAACCCCGTCCGCTCAATCGATCCAGAATGCCCATCCGCGGATGATACGCACCCGAGTGCTCTGTGAAATCACCTGAACAAGTCGCAGCGCCCATGCCGCGCGATCCCATGACGTGTACGCCGGTCGCCTACCTGGACGAGCGGCTGCGCGGCACGTCATGATGCGGACCCATGGGCCTCTTCAAGAAGCTGCTCTCGGGCGCGGACAAGGTTTACGACGCCAAGACCACCCTCGAGACCGAGGTCTTCAAGGATCGTCGCTTTGACCGAGCGGAGAAGCTGGCCGCGACGGGTGACGCGAACACCGCCGTCATCACCGGCATCAAGCGCAGGTACAACGACAGCTTGACCGACACCGACCTCCGGCTGGAGTGGTTCGCCCCGGAGCCCCGGGTGGGCGGCATGCAGTACGGCGCCGACCTCCCGCTGGTGTTCCGGCTGGGCTCGACGGTCGCGGTGAAAACCGACGGTGACTCCGTCGTGGTCGACCCCGCCGCGATGGCCGGAGTGCCCGGCGCTCCGAGCGACGCCGGGCGAGGCAGCCGCAAGGCGCCAGACCAGGGCGTGGACGACAAGGCCCTGGACATGCGCGTACTCAGTCGGCTCGACAAGTGGACACCGCAGGACGCGACCATCGAGTCGTTCGAGCGGGTCAGCGTGCTGGGGATGCCCGCCCAGAACTGGCATATCCAGGTCACCTGC
>JBKJZO010000013.1:0-21107 GCA_046715235.1 Mycobacteriales bacterium | reverse complement strand
CCTGAGGGCGGGGGCCACCGCCGAACTGGTGGGGGCCTGCGCTTAGAGACGCGGGGGCGCCCTGGGGAGCGCCCGCTCTCTCTAATTGCCGGTGGGGTCAGCCGCCGAAGCTGCTCGCGATCGCGTTCTCCGCCTGGGCGTAGCTCATGCTTGCCTGCTTCATCAGTGAGCTGATGCCATCGAGCGCCTGCTGAAGGCCCTTCGCGTTCTTCTGCCAGTCATCCCAGAGGGACTGGAAGCGTGTCTGCGCGACGCCGGCCCAATCGGAGCCCAGCGGAGCGACCGTGCCCGCGAGCTCGCCGAGAACCCCCTCGACCTTCCCCGACCCGGCGTGCACCCGACTCGAGACGCTCGCGAGCTGCTCGGGCGTAACCCTGATGCCACCTGCCATGTGATGCCTCCATCGGTCTTTAAACGCGGTCAACGACTGGGCGCAGGTTAGGGCGCGGCAACGGGGCGGCGTCGCCGTCATCCACAGCGCCCAACGGGGGCCGAGCCCGGCCAGGCGGCCTCAAGCCGAGCCGCCGAACGTCCGACGCTACGGGGGACTGAAGGGAGCAAATCCGTGCCGGGTGCCCGGCCGCCCGTACGCGCGGCGGCGATGCGTTTGCGGCGCCTGGCCTTCCTGGCCGGTTCGGTAGCTTTGCTTGCCGGCAGTGTCAGCCCGGCAGCCCGTGCCGACGAGATCGGCACCGCGAAGCAACGCGCCGCGGCCCTCCACCGCGAACTCAGTTCCCTCCAGGACGACGCTGCCCGTGCCGTCGGTCAGTTCGAGGCAGTGCACAGCGATCTTGAGCAAGCCGTCTCCGACGCGATGACAGCGCGGGAGACCCTCGAGGCGGCCGAAACCGCGAGCGGCGACGCACAGGTCACCGCGTCCAATCGCGTTCGGGCGCTCTACATGTCCGGAGGGCGGGTCGCTCTGTACGCCGCCGTCCTTCAGTCCAAGGACCCGCAAGACGCTCTCGCACAGGTCGCCAACATCTCCGCGATGGTCGACGTGGACGAATCGGCGGTCGACACCGCGTCGCAACAGCAGCGGCGTGCGCAGCAAGCGCTCGTGGCGCTCCATAAGGCGACCAGCACAAGGGTCGAACTGGAGAAAAAGGCGCAGGAGCAAGCCACCAAGATCGAGATGCTGCTTTCCCGGCAGCAGAAGCTCGTCGCCGGTGCGGACGCGACTGTTCAGCGCCTCCTCGACCAGCAGCGCCGCAGGCTCGCCGAGGCCAGGCAGGCGGCGCTACTTGCCGAAGCCGCGCGGCTGGCCGGGATCGGTGCTGGTCCGAGCGCCGGCGACTTCGCCGCGCCGTACCGCCCGGCCGGTGGCCACTACTCCTGCCCGGTCGGCCCCAACAACAACTTCATCGACTCGTGGCACGCGCCACGCTCCGGCGGTCGGCAACATCAGGGCACGGACGTCTTCGCGCCCGAGGGATCGCCGGCGTACGCGGTCACCGACGGCGTCATCGACAAGTGGGGGAACGGCGGACTGGGCGGGATCACGTTGTGGCTGCGGGCCGCGAACGGCGACCGCTACTACTACGCGCACAACGCCGCCAACTTCGCGGCGGTGGGCACCGCGGTAAAAGCGGGCGACGTGATCGCGCTGGTCGGTAAGACCGGAAACGCGCTCACGACGCCGCCGCACGTCCACTTCGAGGCGCATCCCGGCGGTGCCGGCGCGGCCAACCCCTACCAGTTCCTCGCCGCTATCTGCGGCAAGCTCTAAGACCGCTCGCGCCTGTCGCCTGGGTTTCGCGGGGCTGACTCAGAGCCGGAGCCGCAGGATCGCGCCCTCGTCGCCCTCGAGTCGTACGGAGCGCGCCTCGACCGGCCCGGCCGATCGGTCGGCGACGGTCGACAGCAGCAGGTCGGGAGCATCTGTCGTCAGGCCGCTCAGATCCAGGGGCGGATTAGCCTCGTCCGCGAAGTTCAGCAGGACCAGGATTCGTTCGTCGCTGTTGGATCGCTCGAACGCGAACACGTCCGCGGCCAGGTCGACACTGCGGTAGCCACCGGTGGTCAGCGCAGGGAACTTGCGGCGCAAGGCCAGCAACCGCTGGGTGAGCGTCAACGTCGATGCGTCGTCTGCAAACTGCGCGTCGACACTGAGCCGCTGCGCGTCAGGCGAAATCGGCAGCCACGGCCGACCGGCAGTGAAGCCGGCGCCGGGACCGGCGCTGGACGGTGAGAGCCAGGGGATGGGTGCACGTTCGGGATCGCGGCCGTCGACGTCGACGACCCGGTCGGGCGGGATCGGTACGTCGGGAAGGCCGAGTTCCTGACCCTGGAACAGAAACGGTGTGCCGCGCAGGGTCAGCACCATCATCAGCGCGAGTCGGGCCCGGCGCTCGCCGTTGCCGCTGTCGTCGTACCGGCTGGCTACCCGTGGGTGGTCGTGGTTCTCGAGGAACCAATTCGGCCAGGCCGCGGCGGACGCAAGCGCGTGCCATTCGTCGACGACCGCGCGAAAGGCCGCGGCTGACCACGGTTGCCGGACGAACACGAAGTTGTGAGCCAAGTGGAGTTCGCCGCCGCTGTTGACGTAGGTGAGGAGTTTGTTCTGGTCGAGCACGTACACCTCGCCGACGAGCAGCTTCGCGCCGTACTCCTCGGCCACCGCTCGAGCCTCGTGAAGCCGGTCGTGCCCGCTCGGCCAGTTCTCGTCGTACCGCTGCGTGGCGTCGTTATTGCGCAGCAGTGGGTCCTTGCCGATGCGATGCGCGACGTCGATGCGGAAGCCGTCGACGCCGCGCGCGAGCCAGAAGCGCAGGACGTCGTACATCGCTTGCTGGACTTCGGGGTTGTGCCAATTGAGATCTGGCTGCTCCCGCATGAACGAGTGCAGGTAGTACTGGCCGGCGGTCTCGTCGAGCGTCCACGCACCGCCGACGGCTCTGAAACCGGAGAACCAGTTGTTCGGCGGGCCGCCGTCCGGTCGCGGGTCGCGCCAGACGTACCAGTCGCGTTTGGGGTTGTCGCGGCTGGATCGCGACTCGACGAACCACGGGTGCTGGTCGGAGGTGTGGCACGGCACCCAGTCAACGATGACCTTGATGCCGTGGCGGTGCGCGGCCGCGGTGAGCGCGTCGAAGTCGTCGAGGGTCCCGAAGAGCGGGTGTACGCCGCAGTAGTCGGCTACGTCGTACCCGAAGTCGGCCATCGGTGAGGGGTAGATCGGCGACAGCCAGATCGCATCGACTGGCAGAGCCGCGAGGTAGCCGAGCTTGCCGATGATGCCGGTCAGGTCGCCGACCCCGTCACCGTCGGAGTCGGCGAAACTGCGCGGATAGATCTGGTAGATGACGGCGGACTTCCACCAGTCGTCGTCGCTCATGCTGACCTTTCTAGCGCGCCTTCTGGTTCTTCCGCAGATATCGCGACTTCACGCGGATCGCGTTCTTGGCCTCCGCTTGCAGTCGCTTGTCCAGCCCGGCTCGCCACGGTGACGGCAGTCGGTGAAGCGGCAGTTGCCCAGTGAGGAAGCGCTCGATCCGCGTCCGAGCCGGGCGAGCGTAAGACCGTCGTCGGTGACGACCGAGCACGCGCCCCGGTCGGGGCGCACGACGCGCGCCGGCACGAGTCCGGCGTCGGCGTACCGGATGAACTCGGCGGAACGCGCGTCGTTCCAGCAGTAAGCAACGAGAGGTGAGCCGAAACTGATGAGCGACAACGTTGGGCCCCTGGAAGGCAGGGGCGCTCGCGAAGCGTCAGTGCAGACGCGGCCGCGGCGCCGTGAGGTGGGCCTGGGCATCAGTGCGCGCGGCGACAACGGCCATGGACTCCCACCTCCCTCTCTCGGCGTCAGGCGGCCAGGGTACGCGCGGTCCGCGCGGTGGCGCATGCATTTACGCTGAGGCGGTGCCGAGGCTGTCGTCCGGGGGCTGTTTTGTTGCCGCGATGACGCTTGCGCTCACGGCGTGCACGTCGTCGCGGCCCGATGCGGACCCGCCCGCGACGCGGACGCCGGCTCCCAGCCGGGTGTCCGCCGTACCCTCGCCTGCGGCCCCGGCCGCCGGGCAATGCGCTCCGGTCAAGACACACCCGCCCGGTCGCACCGACGCCACCGTCGCCGTGCCGGGCGGAGCCGCGCGACGCTACATCCTCACCCTGCCACGCGGCTACGACGGCTCGTCGCGATTTCCGCTGGTGGTGAATCTGCACGGCTACGGCGCCAACGCGGACGAGCAGCTTTTCTATTCAGGCCTCGGGCGGTTGGCCGACAGGCATTCGTTCGTGCTCGTCACTATCGACGGGCAGGGCAGCCCGCGGCACTACAACATCCGGCCGACCGCGAGCGCCGACGAGGTCAGCGATGTCGCGGTCGTCGGGCGGGTCGTCGACGCGATCAGCACGACGCTCTGCATCGATCCGCTGCGCGTGTACGCCACCGGCATGTCGGACGGCGGCGCGCTGGCCGCGGCGCTCGCGTGCTTCGACTCCGAGCGGTTTGCGGCGGTGGCGCCGGTGGCGGCGCTCTTCTACGACGACACCTGTGATCCGGCGCAACCTGTCCCCCTGATCGCGTTCCGCGGCACCGACGACGAGATAGTGCCGTACGCCGGCGGTGAGGTTGCGTGCTGCGGCCACCCCACAGTCCGCGCGACTGAGAGGGACATCGCTGACTGGGCTGAGCACAACGGCTGCACGCCCCAACCGACTGTCACCACCAGAGGCGATGTGCAGACGTCGGCGTACAGCGGCTGCACCGCGGGTGCGGACGTCATCCTGCATTCGATAGTCGGCGGGGGACACAGCTGGCCCGGCGCTATTGAGCTGCCGGGACTCGGCCCGACCTCACGGGACGTCGACGCCAGCGAAGCCATGTGGGAGTTCTTCGCGGCCCACGCCAAGGCCGTGCCCTAGCGGAGGGCGATCACTCGTCGTCGTCCTTGTCCCATCTCTCGTACTCGCTCGCCAGCTCGGCCTCTACCTGCGACGGCGACGCGTTTTCCCACTTGGCGCTCCAGCGGTGGATGCCCTCGTGACCTGCGGCGCGCAGGCAGGTGTGACCCGTGTCGGTGACCACCGGCGTGAACGCGGCGGCAATCGTCACTGGCTGTCCGCAGCGCTGTGCGTTGCCTCCGGTGGCTCCATCGGTCATGCGCTGCTCCGTCCGCGGGAGGTGATCGCGTGCCCCGTCACAGGGAATCTGCCCCCGCGAGAGGTTCAGTAGTCACACGCTGCGTGACGAAGAACTCGTGTCGAGCGTGACTAAGCCTGCGCGCGACGACGAAATGCGGTATCTATTGCGCCCCAAATGCACGCGCGAAACCGGGAACCAAACGTGTGTCCCAAGTGTTGAGGGGTAGCCACACTGCACGAACGCGACGACGTAAGGGACGTACATGGCGCAAACTCCAGACTTCGACTCGGGCAAACGCTCCATCGAGGCCGAGGACAGTCTTGAGGAGATCATCGCCCGCAAGCCCGAGCAGCCTGTGGGCGTGGCGGAGGACGAGAACGATCTCGCCTTCGAGATGGAGCTCGCCGGTGGCGAGGAGATCAACGACGAGCTGAGCATCCGGCCGGTGCCGGTGCAGGCCAACGAGTTCACCTGCCGCAGCTGCTTCCTGGTCAAGCACCGCAGTCAGCTCGCCAACGAGAAGAAGACGCTCTGCCGCGACTGCGTCTGAGCCGGGCCGGCAGTTGCCGACCCCCGGCACTGGCACCCGGCTGATCTGCGCAGAATCCGCACATCGCCCACGCGAGGTGTTCGCAGCTGGTTCCTAGACTTGCCGAATGCAGCGTTCGATAGCGGTCATTGAGGACGAGGAGACGATCGCTGCTGCGGTCGCCGCCAGGCTGAGGGGCGAAGGCTTCCTCGTCGAGATCGCGGCCGACGGCCCGTCGGGGGTCGCCCTCGTCGAACGGCTCAACCCAGATCTCGTCGTTCTCGACGTGATGCTTCCCGGCTTCGACGGCATCGAGGTCTGCCGGCGCATCCAGCAACAGCGTCCAGTGCCCGTCGTGATGCTGACCGCCCGCGACAGTGAAACGGACATGCTCGTCGGGCTCGGCGTGGGGGCCGACGACTACATGACCAAGCCGTTCTCCGTCCGCGAGCTGGTCGCGAGGATCCAGGCGGTACTCAGGCGAGTAGAGCGCCCACCCTCGCAACCCGCCGGCGCGGTCGTGTCAGTCGCCGACCTCGTCGTCGACCCGGCAGAGCGACGCGTCCGGCGCGGTGAGAGGCTGATCCACCTGACGCCGACCGAGTTCGAGCTGTTGTTCCGGCTGGCGTCGCGCCCGGGTGTCGTACACACCCGGGAGCAACTGCTGCTCGACATCTGGGGCTGGCGAGATGCCGCCGGCACCAGGACCGTCGACTCGCACGTGGCGGCGCTGCGTCGCAAGCTCGGCGACGGACTGCTGCGCACCGTGCACGGCGTCGGGTACGCCGTCGAGGCAGGATCGTGAGACCGCTCGACCGCCTCACCTCAATCAAGGTGAAGCTCAGCGTCCTGATCGTCGTCGCGGTCTCGGTGGCGGTTGTCGCGATCGTGTTCGGCTGGCGCACAGGACTGAAGCCGCCGGCCCGAGCCCTTCTCGCGATGGCGTTCGCGCTGGTGATGGTGCAGGTCTTCGCCCACGGCATGACGTCGCCGTTGCGGGAGATGGCGGCGGCGGCTCGTGCGATGGCCGCAGGTGACTACGGGCGGCGGGTGAGGGCGACCAGTCGCGACGAGGTCGGCGAGCTTGCCCGTGCGTTCAACCGGATGGCGACCGAGCTCGCGGAGGTCGACCGGATGCGCCGCGACCTCGTCGCCAACGTGTCGCACGAACTGCGCACGCCCATCACCGCGCTGCAGGCGGTCTTGGAGAACCTCGTCGACGGTGTCGAGCCACCCGACCCGAAGACGCTGTCGACATTGCTGCGCCAGGTCGAGCGGCTCGGGCGCCTGGTCGAGCAGCTTCTCGAACTCTCCCGCCTCGAATCAGGTGGTGTGCCGCTCGACATCGCACCTTTCCCGGTGGCGCCGTTCCTCGAACAGGCGGCGCACGAGGCACGGGTCGCTGCCGGGGTGGCAGGGAGCGACGTGTCGATAGCCGTCGAGGTGTTTCCCCCGGATTTGCAACTGGTCGCGGACGACGAACGAGTGCACCAGGTCGTCGCGAACCTGCTGGACAACGCGGTGCGGCACTCGCCTGCGGGCGGCTGCGTCACGATGAGCGCCCGCGCAGATGTCGACGGCGTCGAGCTGCAGGTCACCGATGTGGGGCCGGGCATCGCGGCCGAGGACGCCGAGCGCGTCTTTGAGCGCTTCTATCGCACCGACGCGTCGCGTTCCGCCGCTGTCGGGGGCACTGGGCTGGGACTGGCGATCGCGCGATGGGTTGTCGACCTGCACGGTGGCTCGATCCATGCCCACAGCAACACGCCAACTGGATGCCGCATGGTCGTCCACCTGCCGGGGAGAGCCGCATGACCGATGAGGGGGCCGTACCCGCCGACCCATGGCGGTTGCCGCGTTGGATGCGATGGAGCGACGGGCAGCTCGCCGACGCCGCCGCGGAGCGGGAGGCGAGTCGCCGGCCGGCGACTCCGGGACCGAACTGGCTGCCCAGTGCGGCGCTGTTCGCCGGCGTCGTCGGTGCTGTCGCGATCCCCGGTGCACCGCCCGGACTGGGTGTGGCGGTAACCGCGGTTGCGGTCGCTGCCGCGCTGGTGCCCGCGTTGCGCGCTCGACTGAACGTATGGACGGTGGCGTGCGGGACTCTGGCGCTGGCGCTCGCCGGACTGGCCGTCGTACGGGACGCTGAGTGGCTCGTCGCCCTCGACCTTGTCGCGGCGCTCGCGGTCGGCTCGATCGTGCTGGCCGGCGGCAGCAACTTCCGGGAGCTCATGCGGGGTGCGGTGTCGCTGCTGATCGCCTCGCCGATGGCGCCGGCATACATCGCCAAACCGGTCGCGGCCAGGGTCACGCGAGCGCCGGTACGCCGTTGGGGTCCGGCAGCGCGCGGCGCCGTGGTGAGCGTCGGTCTGCTCGCGGTCTTCGGTGCGTTGTTCGCCAGCGCCGACCGCGCCTTCGGGGAGCTCGCGGCCGCGCTGGTTCCGGCCGTGTCGCTCGACCTGATCCCCGCGCGAGTCGCAGTCTTCCTGTTCGTCGTTGGTGCAGTTTCTGCCGGCGCAGTGGTGGCTGCGCGGGTCGAACCGGTCGGCATCAGTGCCGGCTTGCACCGGCTGGCAGCTCTGATGCTCGCTCCTCTCGATCCGGCGCGGGTGTCCCGGCGACCGTCGCGGCTCGAATGGGTTCTGCCGCTGGCGTTGCTCGACGCGCTGTTCGCAGTGTTCGTCGGAGTCCAGTTCGCCGTGTTCTTCGGCGGGCGGGAGCATCTGCTGGCGACGCCCGGGCTGACCGCCGCGGAATATGCGCGCAGTGGCTTCTTCCAGTTGCTCGCCGTCTGCCTGCTCACGCTGGCAGTCATCGCGACGACGGTCAGCTGGGTCGACGCGGCCGAGCGAAGGCTGTTGCGGGTGCTGTTCGGTCCGCTGTGCGCACTCACTGGCGTCGTGCTGGTCTCGGCGGCGCTACGGCTGCACCACTACCAGGAGGCGTTCGGCTACACCCGGCTGCGGATGGTCGTGAGTGCAGTGATGGCGGTCATTGCAGTCGCGTTGCTCCTCGTCCTGATTGCCGGCGCCACATGGCGCGTGAGCTGGCTGCCGCGGGCGGTTCTGGTCACTGGGGTCGCCGCCTTGCTCACCCTCAACATCGTGAACGCCGACGCGTTCATAGCGGCGCGCAACATCGATCGTGCGAGTGCAGGCGCAACGCTCGACACGGCGTACCTGAGCGGGCTGAGCGCGGACGCCGTACCGACGCTTCTGCGGCTGCCTGAGCCGGCGCGGTCGTGCGTGCTCGACGGCATGCGCGACAGGCGGGCGCTCACTGGCGATGGTGGCTGGCGCGGCCTCAACCTGGCGCGAAACCGCGCTCGCTCGGTCTTCGCGGACACGCGGATCGACTGCTGAACGGGTTCGCAGGGGAACCATGAATCCACCGGCGGTGTAACAAGGGCGTAGCGAACTGTTGCGCGATCTGTGTGCGTTGGTGGGCATCTGTGGGTGTCGGCCGGTGAGGCGGCCCGCGCGGCGGTTTCTGTCGGTGGTGCCTGGGATGATCAGGTGTGGACCGGCGGGAGGTGAGTTGGCGTGCCGGAAGTGGTGCAGTCGTACCGGTTCGCGCTGGATCCGAACGCCGCTCAGCTGCGTGCTCTCGCGTCGCACTGCGGCGCGTCCCGCGTCACGTTCAATGTGATGCTCGCCGTGGTGAAAGCAAACCTGGATCAGCGGGCAGCGGAGCGGACCTACGGCCTGACCGGTGGTGAGTTGACCCCGGCGGTCGGCTGGTCGGCGTACTCGCTGCGCAAGGACTGGAACGCGCGCAAAGACACAGTCGCGCCGTGGTGGGCGGAGAACAGCAAGGAGGCGTACGCGGGTGGCTGCGCGAACCTCTCGCACGCGCTCGGCAGCTGGAGTTCGTCCAAGAGCGGTGGGCGCGGCGGGAAGGCTGCGGGTTTCCCGCGGTTCAAGAGTAAGCGACGCACGACGCCGTCGTGCACGTTCACGACTGGGGCGATCCGGGTGGACGCGGACCGCCGTCATGTGACGCTGCCGTGCTCGGCTCGATCCGCACGTTCGAGTCGACGAGGAAGCTGGCCCGTCGGTTGGAGGGGGGCACGGCGCGGATCGGCGCGGCCACCGTCCGGTTCGAACGGGGCCGCTGGTTCGTGTCCTTCGTCGCGCACGTCCAGCGGGAGCTGGTCCGGCCGGCGCACGTCCGGGCGGGCGGGCCCGTGGTTGGCGTGGACCTGGGCGTGAAGGACCTGATCGTGGTCGCGACCCCGGACGGGCGGGAATTCGAACGGGTCGAAGCGCCCAAGTTCTTGAAGCTCGCCCGGCGGCAGCTGCGCGCGTTGCAACGGAAGGCGGCGCGGCAGCGCGGGCCGTGGGACCCGGCATCAAGTACTCGGCGGGAGCCGTCGACCGGCTGGACACGCACCCAGCAGGACATCCGCGTCGCGCACGCGCGGGTCGCTAACCTGCGCGAGAACCATCTGCATCACGTGACGACCCGGCTCGCGCAGGCGCATGAGGTGATCGGTGTGGAGACGCTGCACGTCGCCGGGATGCTCCGCCGCCCGAAACCGAGGCCCGACCCGGCCAGGCCGGGCGTGTTCCTGCCGACCGGCGCGGCCGCGAAGACCGGGCTCGCTCGGTCCGTGAGCGACGCGTCGCTCGGCACACTGGTTCGGCTGATCGAACTCGCGGGGACGTTTACGGGCGGGAGTGGCTCGCTCGACACTGGTGGAGCCGACAGTAAGACCACGCGCCGGGCGATAGCCCGGCGCACGGCATGTGGCAGTGAAACCGGAACCCTGGAACCTCAGGGACCGTCCCGTCCGCAAGGACAGGCAGCCTGAGATGCGCGCAGTCACATTCGCACAAACTTCAGGCAGCGGCCGACCACTGGACGACAGCGAGCTCGTCGCGCTTGCGCGCGATGGGGACGCGCGCGCCTACGAGGAACTGGTGCGCCGACATCAGGCGGTCGCGTTCCGGGTCGCGATGCTCATAGCAGGCAATGCCGCGGACGCACAGGACGCGGCGCAGGAGGCATTGGTGAAGGCGTACTACGCGCTCGACAGGTTCCGGCTCGACGCACCGTTCCGGCCGTGGCTGCTGCGGATCGTCGCCAACGAGGCGCGCAACCGCCGGCGCTCGGCAGGCCGGCGTGAGGCTCTGGAGCTCGCCGTCACCGCGGAACGCTCCTCGGGGGGCGCGGCCCCGTCTCCCGAGGAGACCGCGGTCCAACACGAGCGGGAGCAGGTTCTGCTGGCCGCGCTGAACCGGCTCAACGATGCCGACCGGCTCGTCATCGCGCACCGCTACCTGCTCGAGTTGTCGGAGGTCGAGACCGCCGCCGCGCTGGGGCTGCGCACCGGCACCGTGAAGTCGCGGCTGTCTCGAGCACTTGTGCGCCTGAGGCAAGAGCTTCCCGCCACCACCCTTGGCGGCTCTGACGCGGCGGGGGTGCCAGCATGACTGGAAACGGCATCACCGAGCTCGAGCGGGAGCTGCTCGACCTGGCACCGCGCGTCGACTTCGCCCCCACACCCGATTTGTACGCCGCGATCGCCGGCCGGTTGGGCGAGCGTCAACCTGCGCGCCGGCGTACCGCTAAGCCCTGGTGGACAGCGCGACCGCTGGGCGCGATCGCTGCTTCAGTCATCGCGGTCCTCGCTGTTGTGCTCGTCGTCTCGCCCGGCGCGCGGGAGGCGGTCGCCTCGATCTTCCGCGGCGTTCCTGGCATTCGGGTGCTGATCCCAGAGGAGAAGCCTGAGCCGACGAGCAGCCCTGCAACGTCGCCGAGCGGGACGACACCGAGCGCGTCGGCACCGTCGCCGAGCTTCACACCCGCTGCCGCTGAGCCGGTGATCCCTGGTACGTCGATCGCGCTCTCGGGGGTCGCGGCGAGGGTGCCGTTCACGCCGCGCGTGCCGGCCGCGCTCGGCGCACCGGATCGGGTCTACCTCGAACCGCGCGCCGCGCGGGGAACGGTCACGATGGTCTGGCAGGCGGACGCCGCGCTGCCACCTGCCGCCGGCAGCGTTGGGGCGGTGCTCACGCAGTTCGCGCCAACGGAGGGTGGGGACTTTGGCTACTGGACGAAGTCTGCTGAGTCCGGTTTCCACTCATCCTTCCGCGAGCTGGAGGTCAACGGCGGCGCAGGCGGCTGGATCGAGGGAGGCCACCGGCTCGACTTCCGGATACCGGACAGCGCCGGCTGGACGGAGACTGCGACGAGTCGCATCGCCGCGAACACGCTGATCTGGGTTCAGGACGGCATCACTATGCGGCTCGAGACAGCGCTGCCGCTCGAAAAGGCTCTCGCCATCGCGGCGACTATCCGCTGACGGAACGTCCAACCCAGCAGCGGTGTAGTAGCAATGCCGGCCGCACGCGCCGGCGCCGGAGGTCAGCCATGAAGCGTCTGGTCCTAGCAGCCATCGTTCTCGCATCGCCCCTTGTCGCGCCGGCCGCAGCCGCAGGCGGTGGCGGTGGTTGCCACGGCGCCTACACGCCGGATGCGGCTGGTGTCAGCGTCGCCCTGTCGATGGCGTGTTTCGACCCGCTTGTGGTGCGCGTCAAGCAGGGTCAGACCGTCATCTGGACCAACAAGGACGACATGCCGCACAACGTCTACGGCGCTGGCTTCGCGTGGGGTCAGTCCGGGGACGACCTGAGCAAAGGCGAATCCGTGAGCTTTGAGTTCAGCAAGCCGGGCACCTTCCCGTACGCCTGCCTGGTGCACCCGGGGATGGTCGGTGCAGTCGTGGTCGGCGACGGCTTGCGCGCCGGAGGGGCGGCCAACGATGTCGGCATCCGGGACGTGACCAAGCCCGCAGCTCCCGCACCTGCTACCCCAGCGGTCGCGGCACCCGAGCCCGAGATCACGACTGAGGAAGCGGTTGCGGCAGCCCCCGTTGCGCCAGCGCCTCCTGCAGATGGCTCTGGTACGACGCCGCTGAGCTCCGACTCGCCCGATCGAGGTCCGGTGCTCGCGGCCGCGATCGGCATCGCTGGCGCGATGCTCGTCGGGCTGGTCGTCATGCTGGCTCGTCGTACGCCGAGGCAGCGCGAACTCGTCGGCTGAGCTACCCGCGACTGACCCCTCGCCCGTGACCGCGCGCTGCCGGGCGCCGGACAAGAAGCGCCGCGAGTACGACGAGTGCCAGGGCGAGCGGTGTCAGCCCACGGGTGTCGCGAGACAGCCATAGCCGAACGACACCGCGAGGAGTCGAGAGCGATCGGGACCACCGTTGCTTCGAGACGGCATCACCTGGCTGTACGGCGTCGTGGACCGCGCGGTCGACCTGCATCCGCCGCCCGTCCACCGACAGGAAGTAGGCCGTCTCCGACGGCAACGGACCGTCCGCCTCGGCGGACTTCGCCGTCACCACGCCGCCGAGCTCACGCGGAATCGTCGAGCGCGCCGTCGCCGTACCGATGCCGACAAGCAGCGACGCCACGGCCATCAGGACCAGTGACCATCTAGCCCAGCGCAAGGTCGAACCCCACTGCGAGGAAGGCGAAGGCGAGTGCACCCAGGATGAAGCCGTGCAGTGGGCCGGGGGCCGGGCGGCCGGCGACCACGCAGCCGGCCAAGCAGGCTCCCGCGCTCTGGTTGCCGAAATCGACCGGGTCCCACACCGCTCCGTGGAAGATTGTCGCCTCCGTGCCGACGCCAAGGGCGATCGCGATCAGCACGACTAGCGGCACCTCCCAGCCGAGCTCGACGCCGCGGCGACGCGCCAGCAGCAGGGTGGCGAGCAAGCCGAGGGTCCCCGCGAAGCCGGCGATGGCATGCCCGGCGTAGTCGGGTCGATAGCCCAGCGCCAGCCAGTAGCCGGCGAGCACCGCGAGTCCGGCGAAAGCTGCACGAAGGTGAATCATCATCGGCGACCGGCCGGCGAGCTCAGAGCGGCATCAAGCTGCGCGCGAGTTGCTGACGGGGTGAGTTGCTCGACCCGGACGCTGCTCGCCCCGACCCAGGCGGCTGCCTCGCTCAAGGCATCGGCAAGCGCCTGCACCGCGCCCGGTTCGATCGACACCTGCCTGGCGACAAAGGTCGATCCCTCGCGGGCCGGGTCGACGCGCCCGACCAGCTTGCCGCCGGCGAGCAGCGGCATCGTGAAGTACCCGTGCACGCGCAGGTGTTTCGGTGTGTAGGCCTCGAGCCGATGTCCGAAGTCGAACACGCGCTCCGTCCGCTGCCGGTCGAAGACGAGCGAGTCGAACGGCGACAGCAACGTCGTCCGGTGCCGGCCACGAATGCCCGCACGCAACACCTCAAGTGCCTCGGGGTCGGCCCACGCGCACGCATTCCAGCCGGCCACCTGAACCGGCACTAAGCCGGCCGGTTCGAGCGCCGCGCGCACCTGCGCCCGCTTGAGGCGGTAGTAGTCGGCGATGTCGGCCTCGGTGCCGACGCCGAGGTGCTCGGCGGTCCGGCGTACCAGCTCGGTGATGCAGGTCGCGTCGTCGTGGTCGGGCGCCAGCAGATCGGCCGGGATGGCGCGCTCCGGCAGGTCGTAGACCCGACGCCAGCCGGTACGGCGGACGCACACCACCCGGCCCGCGCCCAGCATCCGCTCGACCGCGTGCTTGGCTTCCGACCAGTCCCACCAGGCGCCGCCGTTCTTGGCACCGCCGAGCTGGGTCGCGGTCAGCGGGCCTTCGGCGCGCAGCCGGGCGAGGATCTCGCTGGACACCGTGGGCGTCGTGTCCGGGTAGCGCGCGTCGTAGCGGCGGCGCCGGAACGCGAACCACGGCCAGTCGTCGATCGGCAGGACCGTCGCCGCGTGCCCCCAGTACTCGAACGCGGCCGGCGGCTCGCCCCAGTAGGCCGCCTCAACCGATGTCCGTCCGACAGCACCGAGCCGCGCGTACGGCACCAGCTCGTGCGACCGGGCGAGCACAGAGATCGTGTCGAGCTGCACGAGGCCCAGCCGGCGCAGTGCGCCGGCCACCCCGGCCGCGCGGTCCGGCGTACCGATGAAGCCTTGACGCCACAGCAGGAGCCGGCGTGCCTCGTCGGCGCTGAGCGTCTCGGTCATCAGCGAGATCCTGCCGCACGCCGTGGACCTAGCCGGGGGTGTACGGCGTGAAGCCTGTGACAACGCCAAGCGCGACACCGACGTTGACTACCGCGAAACTCATGAGCCGCGTCGTGGTCCAGTACCCCTTGCGCCAAGGCGGCTCGCCGAAGCGGATCGTCAGCGGGTCGTCATCACCGACTCTCTGTCCATTGCGGGCGCGGATCACTGCCAGCAAAGCGAACGCGCAGGCGAGGGCGATCGATACGTAGAGCAACTTCGGCGGAGCGGTGCGGACGTCGGACAGTCGCGCCCCCCACCAGTAGCCGCCGGCGTACCCGAAGGCCGCGACGAACACGCTGCTAAGGGCGAGGCGAGTGAAACGGTTGGAGAGTGCGCCGGAGATCCCCCGCCCCACCGCGTCGATCACGACCTCGAAGAGAAACTGGAACAAGAACTCGAAGACGATTTCGAGGATGAACTCGATCATGGGGACGCAGCGTGCGGTGTGCCGAACCTGCGCGTCAAGCAGCACCGTGCCCGACGGAATGGCACGACGTGGTCTAACCTGCGCGGCGTCCCGTGGCGTGAGGCGATCTGGTCGCTGCCGCACCAGGAGAGGATGGCCGTCATGGTCAGTGACGGGACGGCGGACGCGCCCGAGACCTTCACCATCTACGACGCCCAACCGGCGGCCGCGGCAAAGATCGCTGTACGCCGGCTGCCGCGCCTGTGTCGCCAAGCGCTGCGGATCGTCTGGAGCGCCGGCCGCGCGGAACTTCTCGTGGTGACGCTGCTGCAGCTGCTAACTGGTGGGGGACTGGCAGCCATGCTCCTGATCGGCCGGGCTGGACTCGACGCCCTGCTGGGCGCGGTGCGCGACAACGGCTCGCTCCGCACCGTGCTTCCGTGGGTGCTCGCCCTTGCAGCGGTCTCGACCGTGCAGATGGTCGCGACAGCGGTGCAGCGCGAACGCCAGCAGATCCTCGTCGAGCTGGTGGGACGGCACGTCGAGCAGCAGGTGCTCGATATCGCCACCGCGGTCGACCTGACTGCTTTCGAGACGCCGGCCTTCCACAATCGGCTACAGCGGATCACGATCGGCGGCCATCAGGCCATGGACGTCGTTCACGGGCTGAGCGGGCTGCTTCGGTCAGCAATCGGTGTGATCGGGGTGCTGGTCGCGCTGGTCGCGATCGAGCCGGCACTCGTCCCGCTGGTGGTGCTCGTCTTCTTCCCGGCCTGGGTTGGGGCGTCCCGCCGCGGCGAGGCGTTCTTCCGGTTCTACTTCGGGATGACCCCGCGCGACCGCGAGCGCGGGTATCTCATGAGCATCCTCACCGGGCGCGATTCAGCCAAGGAGGTGCGCGCCTTCGACCTGGCCGCCTACCTGCGCAGGCGGTGGGAACGGCTCTTCGACGAGCGCATCAATGAGCTGCGCGAGGTCTCCCGGCGACAGCTCTGGTTCTCGTTGGCCGCCAATGTCGCGTCGGGTGCAATCCTGGCTGCGACGCTTCTGGTCGTTGCGTGGCTGGCGGTGCGCGGCACGGTGTCACTCGCCAGTGCAGGTGTCGCCGTGGCCGCCGTCGCGATCGCCAGCGAGCGCCTGACGATGGCCGGTTACTCGGCTGGGGCGCTCGCCGAGGCCTCGCTCTACGTGCAGGACTACGCGGCGTTCGTCGAGATGCTTCCCGAGATCGAGCGCCGCGAGCCCACAGCCGCCGGCCCGTCGTCGCTGCGGCGCATCGACGTCGACAACGTGTCGTTCACCTACCCGACTGGCGAGACGCCCGCCCTCCAGGACGTCTCCCTCACGATCGCGGAAGGTGAGATCGTCGCGCTCGTAGGCGAGAACGGTTCAGGCAAAACGACCCTGGCCAAGTTGCTCGCCGGCCTCTACCGACCCGACGAGGGAAGCATCCGCTGGGACGGAGTAGACATCAGCACCGTCGACCGGGGGGACCTCAGCCGCGCCATCGCGCCGATCTTCCAAGACTTCGTCCGCTTCCATCTGCCCGCGCGAGACAACATCGCGCTCGGCCGGGTCGACAGCGTCGACGACCTCGAGCGCATCACCAATGCCGCCCAGTACGCCGACGCGGACGCCTTCATCACGCAGCTGCCACAGGGATACGACACGATGCTGGGGCCGGAGTTCGAGGGCGGCACCGACTTGTCCGTCGGGCAGTGGCAACGAATCGCACTGGCCCGCGCGTTCTTCCGCGGCGCGCCGTTCGTCATCCTGGACGAGCCCACCGCGTCGCTGGACGCCCGCGCCGAGCACGATCTCTTCGAGCGCATTCGCGACCTGCTCGCCGGCCGCACCGTGCTCCTGATCTCGCACCGCTTCTCCAGTGTGCGCGGCGCCGACCGCATCTACGTGCTAGACGGCGGACGCGTCGTGGAGTCGGGGACGCACGACCAGCTCATGGCCGATACCGGCCTCTACGCCGAGCTCTTCTCGCTGCAAGCGGCCGCCTACCTGACCGAGTCGTAGCGACCTTCCCCGCCCGTCGAGTTTGCTGATCTACGGCACGTGATCATGGTTCGGATCATGATCATCTGCCGTGGATCACGCGGGCTGGGCGGTCAGAAGACCGGGATGATGTCCTCTGGTCCGATGTCGCCGACGTCGACGCCGTCGAGATCGAGCTCGGGGATGGCCGGGAACTCCACGCCCCACCGCTCGACGATCGCGCGAACCTTGGCCATCGCCGTACGCCAGTTGTCAGCCTGCTCGTCGAAGGACAGCACGCCGAGGCCCGCCTGCCGCGCGTAGTCGATGAGCACCCGGTGGTTGGGCAGGAAGTAGTCAGGGATGTCCCAGAACTGGCCGGGTGGCTCCCACAGCACCATCGACAGGAAGACGAAGCCAGCGCGCAGCTGGCGGGTGATGGTCTTCTTGTCGGCGTCGCTGAGCTTGGGGTAGTCCTGCTCGAGCAGCGTCATGCAGATCTGCAGATGGCGTGACTCGTCACGGCCGATCCGAGTGAACACCTGCTCAAAGACAGGGTGTTTCGCGCCGGTGGCCATCATCCGGAACAGCGTCGACGACGCGACCTCGCCCATCATGAACGACGTGAACAGCACTCCCATCGGGTACTTGCCGAGCGAGGCGTTGTAGCCGGTCCAGTAGCGGCAGCCGTTGTGGTAGAGCCCGCCGATGTTGTTGTGCGCCGCGTGCTCGAGGTCGGTCTTGGGCTCCCAGTCGAGCGGGCCGCCGGGCCACAGAGCACTGATCGCGCGCTGGCAGCACTCCTCGTGGTTCATCTCGTCGCGAGTGATGGAGAAGAAGCACTTACGGATTGGGTCTTCCTGATGCATCTCGAACGCGTGGATAGTCGCGCGGGCGAAGACAGCCGGGCCGCTCGCGTCGAAGTTGGCGAGCAATGCCCACCAATACATCATCCCGAGGCGCTCCTCGGTGCTGTACGCCGACGGGTCCAGCTCGTCCCACGGCAGGTCCGAGGGGTTCCAGAGGTGGATCTTCGATTTCTCGTACAGGTCGGCGAGCTTCTGCGTGTCGACGCGCCATTCGATCGGATAGATGTTGGGCATCGGGATCGTCGGCGCGGGCGTGAAGCCGTCGGGGGGTACGACGAGATCACTCACGGTTGCCCCTCAGCGACGACGGTGACCTGGCATTTCCACCATACGCCGGAGGCGGTGCGGGGCAGCCGTACGTCTAGGCGTGGAAGTCGGGCACCCCGGCGTACCCCACCCGGTGTTGCTTGAGCGACTCGACATCGCTGAGCTTCACCGTCGTCCCCTGCAGTGCCGACCGGGTGCCCGACAGCAGCATGTCGTCACCGTCGAGCAGGGCGTACTCGGCGGTCGCGCCGGCGAGCGTTGTCCAGGTGTCAGCCCGCAGCGCGCGTACGTCGACGATCTCGTCGGCGCCGCCCGCGACCAGCTTGACGTAGAGCAGGAAAGTGCCGGCGTTGGTGTACGCCTCGGCGCGAGCCGCGGTGACGACCGGCGGTCGCGACCCGTCGGCGGGCTGTGTCGTCGCGCCTTCGACAAAGTCAGCGATCGCCTTGTCGAGCGAGCCGAGCGCGTCGTAGTCAGCCTTGGCAGTAGCAAGCTTCCCACGAGCCTCGCTGAGCTCCTTGGTGGTCTCCTTGAACTCGTCGCGGAGCGTTTTGAAGTGGTCATTGACCTTCTCGGTGTCGAGCTTCTCCGCCACCTTCAGTGACAACGCCTGCAGCGCATCGCGGGTCGCGTCGAGGTCCTCGACCGCCGCCGTTGACTCGGCTAGGACAGCGGCGGCCGCGGCGAGCTTGGGTGCCAGCTCGATGCGCCGCCGCCGGTCGAGCGCCCAGACATCGTTGAAGATCTGCGACGTCGGCATCGGCAGGATCCGCTCGACGGTGACGCCTACTCCGTCGTACTTGAACTGGAGCTTGCCGGCGACGAGGAGGTCGAACCCGAGGCCGTCGACGGGGATTTCACGCCCGCTGATCTGGTAGTCATGCGCGAACAGTTTGCTCACCGCGCCCACCGCCTGAAGCGTCGTGGAAGCGATCGCGGCGGCGGCTGCAAGCGCGGCCTTCGTCCGCAGAGTCGGCTCCGGAACGGCGTCCAGCGCGGCAGCGAGTGTTCTGGCCTGCTTGCGCAGCTGCCGCAGCACCTCGGCGCCGCGCACGACGCCGGGATCGTCGGTCACGCGAATTTGCCACGGCGTCGGCTCGCCCTTTTTCCGCAGGGCGCCGAGTACCAGGTCCGCGATGTCGTCGGCGAGGGCGTTGCTGTCGGTCTGGACGAGGACCCGACCCAGACCGGTCGTCTTGTCGCCCCGAGTGACCGAGTCCTTGGTCAGCTCGAGTTCAAGTTTGGGGGCAGCGCCCGCCGCGCCGGCAGCAGCCGCTCCGCTGGATTTCGTCGCGCTGTCTGCGCCTTTCGCGTCCGCCGTGGCCATCGCCGCTCCCCGCGTCTGGTGTCAGTGCCGCGACAATACGCGCGTCCAGGTTTGCCCGACCGAAGAGTCAGCGCGCGAGCAGAGCGTCCAGCCACGAGAACATCGACACGTCCGGGTCGGTGTCGAGTCGCTCGAGTATCGGCGGACCCGTCAGCGGTCGCCGTACGCCGAACGCGAGCGCGCGGCGCCACTGCGCCGAACCGAGCGAGACATAGACCATCACCGGATCGTCACCGCTGTCGTCGGCATGGCCGGCAGATCCGATTCGCAGTTGCGCGAGAAACACCAGCCCGGCCGGATCGTGCCCCTTCGCCGTGAGCGCGAGCTCCCCGACCAGCGCCGGTCCTCGTTCCGCGAGATTCCCGCGCAGCCCGTCGAGCCGGATCGGGACTTCCTCTTTCGCGGCGTCGCGCGGGAGCAGTATCAGAGTCGGCGCGACCGTCCCGGCCTCGTGGAAGACCGCGTCGGCCTCCCGCGCCCAATTCAGACAGAGCAGGTCGAACAGGTCGTCAACTGACGCGGTCATGCCGGCAGTCTGCCGTACGCCGGCGCGGATCGGCGTAGCCTCGCACCCGGCTCACAGGCATGCGCCAGTGGCACACGACGGACGGGGAGTGCATTGCCCGACGACACGACGAGTCTCGACGACCTCGTCACCGAGTTCCTCGCCCGGGAGTTCGACCGCTCCCCGACATTCGCGACCGCGCTGGGTGCTGACGGGTACGACGAGTTGCTGCCGGACCTGTCTGCGCAGGGGATTGCGGCGCAAGAGCGCGCGGACGACGCGTGGCTGGGGCGCTTTACTTCGTTGCCCGACGACTCGCTGTCGGCCGAGGAGCGAATCGACCGCGACCTCGTCGTGTCGACGCTGCGTGGGCGAAAGGTCATGCGCGACTGGGCGGTCTGGCGGCGCAACCCCGACACCTATCTCAACCCGGGACTCGGCGGTGTGTTCTACCTGTTCCTGCACCGCACGAGGCCCGAGGCCGACTTGGTACGCGCGGCGGCCGCGCGACTGCGCGGTGTGCCCGACCTGCTGGCGGCCGGCAAGGACAACCTCTCCGCCGACGTCGCGAGCCCGATCTTCGTCCAGCGTGCGATCGGCCAGGCGCGGGCCGGAGTGACCTACGCGCGCGAGCTCGTTCCGGCCGAGGTCGAGGACGACGCGCTGCGGCGCGAGATCGCTGCCGCGGGCGAAGTCGCGGCGTCGGCGTACGAGGACTTCGCGTCGTGGCTCGAGGACTTCGCGACCCAGGCGAAGGGCTCCTACGCGATCGGCGAAGAGCTGTACTCGGCGCTGTTGCAGGAGAAAGAGGGCCTGACGTACGGCGCGCGCGAGCTGCGCGATCGCGGCCAGGCGGCGTACGACGAGCTCGCTGCGGACATGCGACGCCGCACGCGCGACATCGTTGGTCACGACGACTGGCGCGCGCTGCTGAACGAGCTCAATGACAACCACCCCAAGACTCCCGAGGCGATGCGCGACGGCTATGCGTTGTGGACCGAGCGCGCCCGCGCGTTCTGCATCGAGCATGAACTCGTCACCCTGCCCGAAGGCGAGGAGTGCCAGGTCGTGCCGTCTCCG
>JBKJZO010000012.1:0-7736 GCA_046715235.1 Mycobacteriales bacterium | reverse complement strand
ACCGCATCCTGCGCTGCCGCGGCAGCGCGGGCAGGCCCGACCGCAACTCCTCGACCCATGCACGCGATGGCGCGATCGGCACGAGGTCGGGCTCGGGGAAGTAGCGGTAGTCCTCCGCCTGTTCCTTGCTCCGCCCGCTGGTCGTCGTACCCGTGTCCTCGTGGAAATGCCGCGTCTCCTGCACGACTCGGCCACCAGAGTCGAGCACCTCGGCCTGGCGGACGATCTCGCTGCGGATGGACCGCTCGACCGAGCGCAGCGAGTTGACGTTCTTGGTCTCCGACCGGGTGCCGAGGACCCCACTGCCCGCGGGCGACAGCGAAACGTTGACGTCACAGCGCAGAGAGCCCTGCTCCATCTTCACGTCGCTGACTCCGAGCGAGCGCAGGATGTCGCGCAGCTCGGTGACATAGGCACGCCCCACTTCAGGGGCGAGACCGCCCGTGCCAGGCACCGGCTTGGTGACGATCTCGACCAGCGGGATGCCGCTGCGGTTGTAGTCGACCAGCGAGTGCGTCGCTCCGTGAATGCGCCCGGTAGAGCCGCCGACGTGCAGCGACTTGCCGGTGTCCTCCTCGAGATGCACCCGCTCGATCTCGACCCGGTGGGTCGCGCCGTCGACATCGAGGTCGACGTAGCCGTTGATGCACAGCGGCTCGTCGTACTGGGAGATCTGATAGTCCTTGGGCATGTCGGGATAGAAGTAGTTCTTGCGCGCGAACCGGCACCACTGCGCGATGTCGCAGTTCAGCGACAGCCCGATCATGATCGTGAATCGGATCGCCGCCTCGTTGGTGACCGGCAACGACCCGGGCAGGCCCAGGCAGACCGGGCACACCTGCGAGTTGGGCGGCGCACCGAATTTCGTGGCGCAGCCGCAGAACATCTTCGACGCCGTCCCCAGCTCGACGTGTGTCTCGAGTCCGATGACCGGGTCGTAGCGGGTGACGACTTCGTCGTAGGAGATCGTCACAGTGCCGGCGCCTGGTCGAGGAGCGGGCGACCGAGTCGCGCGGTCAGAGCGGCTTCGTACGCCGACCCGACGCGGTAGAGCCGGTCGTCGGCGAGAGTCGGCGCCATGATCTGCAGCCCGACGGGCAACCCGTCGTCGGAGAGGCCGCACGGCAGCGACATCGCGGCGTTGCCCGCGAGGTTGGACGGGATCGTGCAGAGGTCGGCGAGGTACATCGCGAGTGGATCGTCGACCCGCTCCCCCAGCTTGAACGCCGTGGTCGGCGTCGTGGGCGAGACGAGGACATCGACCTGCTCGAACGCTGCGTCGAAGTCGCGGGTGATGAGCGTGCGGACCTTCTGCGCCTGGCCGTAGTAGGCGTCGTAATAGCCCGACGACAGGGCGTAGGTGCCGAGGATGATGCGCCGCTTCACCTCCGGGCCGAAGCCGGCCTCGCGCGTCAACGCCATGACTTCCTCGGCGCTGCGGGTGCCGTCGTCACCGACCCGCAACCCGTATCGCATCGCGTCGAAGCGGGCGAGGTTCGACGACGCCTCGCTGGGCGCGATCAGGTAATACGCCGGCAGCGCGTACAGGAAGTGGGGGCACGAGACCTCGACGACCTGTGCGCCGAGCTCGCCGAGCAGCTCGACCGCCTCGTGGAACCTGGCCTCGACGCCGGGCTGATAGCCCTCGCCGCCGAGCTCCTTGACGACACCGACGCGCAGTCCTGACACATCAGCGTTGCGCGCCGCCTCGACGACGGCCGGGACCGGCGCGTCGATGGACGTCGAGTCGAGCGGGTCGTAGCCGGCGATGACCGAGTGCAGCAGCGCCGCGTCGAGCACGGTGCGCGCGCACGGGCCGGCCTGGTCGAGCGACGACGAAAACGCGACGAGCCCGTATCGCGAGACGCCGCCGTACGTCGGCTTCACTCCCACGGTCCCGGTGACGGCGGCGGGCTGGCGGATCGACCCACCCGTGTCGGTGCCGATCGCGAGCGGCGCCATGAACGACGCGACCGCGGCAGCGGAGCCGCCGCCCGACCCGCCGGGGATGCGGTCGAGCGACCACGGGTTGGACGTCGGGCCGAATGCAGAGTTCTCGGTCGACGAGCCCATGGCGAACTCGTCCATGTTGGTCTTGCCGACGATGACCACGCCGGCGGCCTTGAGCCGCGCGGTGACCGTCGCGTCGTACGGCGGCAGCCAGCCCGCGAGGATCTTGGACGCGCAGGTCGTCGGGATGCCCTTCGTCGCCAGCACGTCCTTGATGGCAAGCGGTACGCCGGCCAGCGGGCCGAGCGCGTCACCGCGGCCGCGCGCATCGTCGACAGCGCGCGCCTGGGCCAGCGCGCCCTCGTCGTCGACGTGCAGGAAGGCGTGCAGCTTGTCGTCGACCGCGGCGATTCGGTCGAGGTGCGCCTGGGCGACCTCTACGGCAGAGGCTTCACCGGCCGCGATCGTCGCCGCGATCTGCGCGGCAGTCATCCGGATCAGGTCACCCACCCGCTACGCCTCCTCATCGAGGATGCGCGGGACGCGGAACCGGCCGTCCTCGACCGCGGGCGCACCGGCCAGTGCGGCCTCGGCGCCGAGCGAAGGGCGCACGACATCCGGCCGGAAGACGTTCTCGATCGGGACCGAATGACTGGTCGGCGGGATGTCGGCCGCGGCGACCTCACCGACCCGGGCGACCGCGCCGAGGATCACATCGAGCTGGGAGGCGAACGAGTCGAGCTCGGCGTCGGAGAGCTCGATCCGCGCGAGCCGGGCGAGGTGCGCGACCTCGTCACGCGTGATGGACATGCCGGGCAGTCTATTGCCGTCCGCGCCACGCCCAGCGCGCCGTGGCTAGGGCTGCGCGACCGCCATTGCACGCGCCGCATCCGGTCCCTCGGTCAGCAGGACCGCGAGACCGTGGTCGTCGAGGATAGGGACGTTGAGACTGACGGCCTTGTCATACTTCGACCCCGGCGAGTCCCCGACGATGACGAAGTCGGTCTTCTTCGAGACCGAACCGGACACCTTGCCGCCGCGGGACTGCACGGCTTCGGTCGCCGAGTCGCGGCTGTGCGTCGCCAGCGAACCGGTGATGACGACGGTCACGCCCTCGAGCGGACGCGGGCCTTCGTCAGCGGTCTCGTCCTCCATCGACGCGCCGCCGGAGCGGATGCGTTCGACGATGTCGCGATGCCTCGGATCGTCGAACCACGCGGCAGCCGCCTGCGCGATCGTCATACCGACGCCTTCTACGGCGGCGAGCTGCTCCGGTGCCGCGGCGGCGATGGCGTCGACCGAGCGGAACTCGCGGGCGAGCGCTTGCGCGGCGGTCGGGCCGACGTGCCGGATCGACAAGGCGACGAGCAGCCGCCAGATCGGCCGGTGCCGCGCGCGCTCGATGCCGTCGAGCAGGTTGCGCACCGAGATCTCAGCGAAGCCGTCGAGACCGCTGATCTGCTCCGCGGTGAGGTGGAAGACGTCGCCGATGTCCTTGACCGCGCCCGACTCGATGAGGGCCATGCCGGTCTTGTAACCGAGGCCGTCGATGTCGAGCGCGCCGCGCGAGCCGAAGTGGTAGATCGACTCGCGCACCTGAGCCGGACAGCTGGCGGTGTTGGGGCAGCGCGTGTCGGCCTCGCCCTCGGGCCGAACGAGCTCGGTCTTGCACTCCGGGCAGAGCGTCGGCATCACGAACTCGCGCTCGCTGCCGTCACGAAGATCGACGACGGGGCCCACGATCTCGGGGATTACGTCGCCGGCCTTGCGCAGCACGACCGTGTCGCCGATCAACACGCCCTTGCGCTTGACCTCGTCCTGGTTGTGCAGCGTCGCGAGCGAGACGGTCGAGCCCGAGACCCGGACCGGCTCCATGAATCCGAACGGCGTCACCCGGCCGGTGCGCCCGACATTGACCCTGATGTCGTGCAGCTTGGTGGTGACTTCTTCGGGCGGGTATTTGAACGCGATCGCCCACCGCGGCGACTTCGACGTCGACCCGAGCTGGCGCTGCAACGCGAGCTCGTCGACCTTGACGACGACGCCGTCGATCTCATGCTCTATGTCATGGCGGTGCTCGCCCCAATGACCGATGTACGCGCGGACGCCCGCCAGGTCGTCGCGCACCTCGCAGCGGGACGAGACCGGCAGCCCCATCTCGGCCAGCGCGGCGTACGCCCCGCTCTGCGTCTTGGGCTCGAAGCGGTCACGGGCACCGAGTCCGTGCACGATCATCCGCAGCGGACGGCTCGCCGAGACGCGCGGATCCTTCTGCCGAAGCGACCCCGCGGCCGCGTTGCGCGGGTTGGCGAACGGCGACTTGCCCTCGGCGACGAGCCGCTCGTTGAGTTCGGCAAACCCGGCGACCGGGAAGTAGACCTCGCCGCGCACCTCGAGCAACGCGGGCACCGATTCGCCGGCGAGACGGTCGGGGATGTCGTCGAGGGTGCGGATGTTGGGGGTGATGTCCTCGCCGGTGCGACCGTCGCCACGCGTCGCGCCGCGGACTAGCCGCCCGTTCTCGTAGACCAGGTCGACGGCCAGCCCGTCGATCTTCAACTCGCAGAGGTACGACGCCCGCCCGGCGCCGATCTCGCGGTCGACCCGCGACGCCCACGACTCGAGCTCATCGTCGGTGAACGCGTTGTCGAGGCTCATCAGCCGCTCGAGGTGTGTCACTGGCGTGAAGTGAGTAGCGAAACCGCCCGCGACCTTCTGCGTCGGCGAGTCGGGCGTGCGCAGCCCCGGGTAGCGGGTCTCGAGGTCGGTCAGCTCACGCATGAGCTCGTCGTACTCGGCGTCGGACACGACGGGCGAGTCGAGCACGTAGTAGCGGTAGCCGTGGTCGTCGAGCATCTGGCTGAGCTCGGCGTGCCGGTGTGCCGCCTCCGCCGGCGCCCCGGCGGCACTGCCCTCGCTCACGACTCCCACGCCCTACGACTCCTCTGGTGCCTCTGCCAGCGCTCTGCCCGCCTCCCGCGCCCTGCCGAGCGCAGTCCGCGCGTACGACGGGCTCGCATGAGCCAGACCGCACGACGGCGTGACGGTGATCCTCTGCGCAAGTGTCTCAACCGGGTACGACAGTCTGCGCCACAGCTCGCGGGCCGGCGAGGTCGTCGCGCTGACGGACGGCAGGTCGGCGTCGGTCGAAGGAACGAGCCCGAGCAGCAGGTGCACCCCTGCTTCGAGCAGCTCGCCGATCTCGTCGTCGTCGCGGCGAGTCAGCATGGCTGCGTCGACGCTGACGAACCGCGCTCCGGCGGCGCGCAGCACTTCCAGCGGTGGCTGCGACGCACAGGTGTGTACGCCGGTGGCCACGCCGGTCGCGTCGATGACAGTGCGCAGCCCGTCCGTCGCGTCCGTGCCGGGCACCTCGCGGAGCACGCCGAAGCCGCTCGCGGTCCTGATGTGGCCGGCGATCACCGCCGGGAGTGACGGCTCGTCGAGCTGTACGACGACGGTCGCGCCGGCGACCCGGCGAGCCACTTCCGCCGCATGTCGCCGTAAGCCCTCACCCAGCGACTGGGCGAGGTCGCGGACGGCCCCGGGATCGGCGAGCAGCCGGTCGCCGCGGTGCAGCTCGATGCCGGCTGCGAGCGTCCAAGGACCGGCCGCCTGAATCTTGACCAGGCCGGTGTAGCCCTGCGCGGCCTCCTCGAACTCGTCGAGGTCGCGCCGCAGCAGGTCGACCGCACGCCGGTGATCGAGTCCTGGCCGGTCGACGATGCGCCACCCGGCCGGCTGCAGGTCGACGTACAGGTCGGCGAGCAGCGCCGCGGTCCGGCCGAGCATGCCGGCCGATACGCCGCGCGCGGGCAGTTCGGCCAGGTGGGTCCAGTCAGGCAGCTCACCGACGACGGTCGCGGCGGCGTCGCGGGGATCGTCCGCGGGCATCGAGCCAATCCCGGTCGCGGCGCCCGAAGGCCAGCTCAGCGGGCGCCCGCAGGTACCGATGACGTCGAGGCAATGGTCGCAGCCCCGACGACTCGCGTGTCGTCGTACAGAACGAGTGCCTGCCCGGGTGCGACGCCCCGGATCGGCCGGTGCAGCGAAACGCGGACGGTGCCGTCGCTGACGTGCGCGGTCGCGGGCACCGGCTCGCCGTGCGCCCGGACCTGAGCGAGACAGGCGAACTCCGAGGTGGGGGCCGTCTGCGTCCACGACGGCGAGGTTGCGGTGATGTCGTGTACGTCGAGCGCCTCGGCTGCGCCGACCGTGACAGTCGACGTGACCGGCGAGATCGACAGGACATAGCGCGCGCGGCCGTCGGCAGCTGGCCGGTCGATGTTGAGGCCCTTGCGTTGCCCCACGGTGAAGGCGAAGGCGCCGTCGTGCCGCCCGAGCTGGGTGCCGTCCTCGTCGACGATCGCGCCTGCCGCGTCGCCCAGGCGCGAGTGCAACCACCCTGCCGTGTCGCCGTCGGGGATGAAGCAGACATCGTGCGAGTCGGGCTTGGCCGCGACCGCCAGTCCGCGGGTCTGTGCCTCCGCGCGGATGGCGTCCTTGGTCGACGAGCCGCAGGGGAACATGGAGTGCGCGATCTGGTCGCTCGTGAGAACACCGAGCACGTAGGACTGGTCCTTGCCGTGGTCGACCGCGCGGTGCAGCTCGCGTCCCGACGGCGAGTCGACGAGTTGCGCGTAGTGCCCGGTGCAGACCGAGTCGAAGCCCAACGCGAGCGCCTTGTCGAGAAGAGCGGCGAACTTGATCTGCTCGTTGCAGCGCATGCACGGATTGGGCGTTCGGCCCGCGGCGTACTCGGCCACGAAGTCGTCGATGACAGCCGCTTTGAAGGGCGCCGCGAAATCCCAAACGTAGAAGGGAATTCCGAGTACGTCGGCGGTGCGGCGAGCGTCGTTCGCGTCCTCGAGCGTGCAGCACCCGCGCGCACCGACGCGCGAACTCGCCGGCTTTGCCGACAGGGCGAGGTGCACTCCGGTGACCTCGTGACCCGCGTCGACGGCACGTCCCGCCGCAACGGCCGAGTCGACGCCGCCGGACATCGCGGCAAGAACCCTCATGGCGTGCGCGCGGCTGGGTTAGTCGCCGGCGCCAGAGGCGCTGATGTGAGCCCGGCACGGCGAGCGCGCTCAACGACCGGGACGATCGCTTCGACCAACGCGTCGACGTCCGCGCTGGTGGTGGGTGAGCCGAGGCTGAAACGCAACGATCCGCGGGCGATGTTGGGGTGCACTCCGAGTGCGAGCACGACATGGCTCGGCTGCGCGACGCCCGCCGTACACGCCGAACCCGTTGAGCACTCGATGCCGCGCGCGTCGAGCAGCATCAGCAGCGAATCGCCTTCGCAGCCGGGGAACGAGAAGTGCGCGTTGCCGGCGAGCCGGTGCACGGGGTCGCCGTTGTAGATGGCCTCGGGTACGGCGGCCCGCACCCTCGCGACCAACTCGTCGCGCAGAGCGCCGACGGTGCGCGCTCGCTCGGCCTGACCGCGGACCGCGATCTCAACAGCGCTGGCGAGTCCGACGACACCCGGTGTGTCGACGGTCCCCGACCGAACGTCGCGTTCCTGCCCGCCACCGTGCAGCAACGGCGTGATGGCGATGCCTGTGCGCAGCAGCAGCGCGCCGACTCCGCGAGGTCCGCCGAGCTTGTGCCCGCTGATCGTCATCGCGTCAGCACCGGATGCCGCGAAACTCACCGGAACCAAGCCCACGGCCTGCACGGCGTCAGTGTGGAAGGGCACCTCTGCCTGAGCGCAGATCGCGGCGAGTTCCTCGACCGGCTGGATCGTTCCGACCTCGTTGTTGGCCCACATGACCGTGACG
>JBKJZO010000011.1:0-1785 GCA_046715235.1 Mycobacteriales bacterium | reverse complement strand
CACTTCGAAAGGCTCGGACACACCGTCGAACCGAGAGCTTCCCTGCTCGCCGACGACCCGACGCTGCTGCTGGTCAACGCCGGCATGGTGCCGTTCAAGCCGTACTTCCTCGGTGAGTTGCCGCCGCCGTACCCGCGCGCAACGAGCATCCAGAAGTGCATGCGCACCAAGGACATCGAGAACGTCGGCCAGACCACCAGGCACGGCACGTTCTTCCAGATGGCCGGCAACTTCTCCTTCGGCGACTACTTCAAGGAGAAGGCGATCCCTTACGCGTGGGATCTGCTGACCAACGGCTACGGCTTCCCGGCAGACAAGCTGTGGGCCACGGTCTACCTCGATGACGACGAGGCCTTCGGCATCTGGCGCGACGCCGTGGGACTGCCGGAGGACCGCATCCAGCGGCGCGGCGCGGAGGACAACTACTGGTCCATGGGCGTCCCCGGCCCGTGCGGTCCGTGCAGCGAGATCTACTTCGACCGCGGGGCCGAGTACGGCATCGAGGGCG
The DNA here is from genome assembly GCA_046715235.1 of Mycobacteriales bacterium. Taxonomy (GTDB): domain Bacteria; phylum Actinomycetota; class Actinomycetes; order BP-191; family BP-191; genus JBKJZO01. The sequence goes on along the minus strand of JBKJZO010000011.1, from coordinate 1,277 downwards.
GCCCGGTCGCCGACGAGGACCGCTACCTCGAGGTCTGGAACCTCGTGTTCATGCAGTACGTGCGGGGTCCCGGCGAGGGCTACGACTACGTCAACCATCTTCTCGGCACCCTGCCTGCGCCAAGCATCGACACCGGCATGGGCGTCGAGCGGATGGCGATGCTGCTGCAGGGCGTCGAGAACATGTACGAAACCGACCTGCTGCGACCGGTGCTCGACCGGGCGGCCGACCTGACAGGCACCCGGTACGGCGCCGCGCAAGGCAGCGACGTTTGGCTGCGGGTCATCGCCGACCACACCCGCGCGGTCACCATGCTGATCGCTGACGGGGTGACGCCGACGAACGAAGGGCGCGGATACGTGCTGCGCCGGATGCTGCGCCGAGTCGTACGCAACGTGCGGTTGCTCGGCGGCGACAAGCCGGTGATGCCCGAGCTGGTCGAGGTCGTTCGCGCATCGATGAGCCCGATGTACCCCGAGCTGACATCCGACTTCGAGCGCATCGTGACTATCGCGGCCTCCGAGGAGGAGTCGTTCCTCTCGACGCTGCGGGGGGGCACCACGCGTTTCGAGACGGCGGCGACGGCGGCGAAGCGCGCGGGCACGACGTCGCTGTCCGGAGCCGACGCGTTCCAGCTGCATGACACCTACGGCTTCCCGATCGACCTGACTCTCGAAATGGCGGCCGAGCGGGCGCTGACCGTCGACGAAGAGGGTTTCCGCTCCCTGATGGCCGAGCAGCGCACCCGCGCGAAACTCGACCGCAGCGGCAAGGCCATCGGCAACCGCGACCTGTCGGTGTTCAGGTCGCTGTTCGAGACAGCCGGCGCGACCGACTTCGTCGGCTACGACCTGCTCGTCACCGAGGCTCGCGTGCGCGGGATGCTCGGCGAGGACGGCCTGCTACGCCCGTCGGCTGGCGCCGGCGACGAGGTCGACGTCGTACTAGACCGCTCGCCGTTCTACGCCGAGGGTGGCGGCCAGCTGGGTGACACCGGCTGGATCGAGTTGCCGGGCGCGCGCGCCGAGGTGCTCGACACCCGCCACCCGGTGCCCGAGCTGCCGGCTCTCGTCGTGCACCGCGTCCGTGTCGCGAGTGGCGAAGTGCAGGTCGGCGCGGCCGGCAACGCGCGCGTCGATGCCGAACGGCGGGCGGCCATCTCGCGGGCCCACACCGCGACGCACCTGATCCACCGGGCGTTCCGCTCCGCCCTCGGCGAGGCGGCGACTCAAGCCGGCTCGCTGAATGCCCCCGGCCGGTTGCGCTTCGACTTCCAC
>JBKJZO010000010.1:0-6540 GCA_046715235.1 Mycobacteriales bacterium | reverse complement strand
GGGGCAGTAGCCCGATACGCCCATGAGGCGCACCAGGCTACTGCCGTTGTCCGGTTGGCCCTCTCTTGGCCCTACGATGGCGCCCATGAGTGACCAAACCGTTACCGAGATCGTGCAAGCAGCAGCGGCCGGCGACGCCGGTGCCTGGAACGAGCTCGTGTCGCGGTTTTCGGGTCTGGTCTGGTCGGTCGCCCGGCAGCACCGGCTCTCCGACGCCGACTCGGGCGACGTATGCCAGGCGACCTGGCTCCGGCTGGTCGAGAGCCTGGGTTCGCTGCGCGAGCCTGAAGCGGTCGGAGGGTGGCTGGCCACGACCGCACGCCGCGAGTGCCTGCGCGTCATCAAGCACACAGGCCGTCAGGTCCCCACTGACATCGGTGCCGAGATCGACATCGCTGACGACACGGCTGTAACCGATCCCGCCCGGTTTCTGGTCGCTGAAGAGCGCCAATCGGCCATGCGTACGGCGTTCGCGTCATTGGGGGAGGCGTGCCGCACGTTGCTCGCCTTGCTTATGCACGACCCGCCCATCAGCTACGCCGAGATCTCCGCCACGCTCGACATGCCGGTCGGCAGCATCGGCCCGACCCGGGCTCGCTGCCTCGATCGGCTGCGAAAGTCCCCCGCGCTCGCCGGTATCACCGCCTGACCCCGCCGCTCCTGAGAGGGAGGAGGAACGACATGAACACGCCCCCGCTCGACGACGAGCAGCTGCTCACCGAGCTGCGCGCGTCGCTTGCCGGCGTCGACGACGTACCCGAGTCCGTGTCGGAGGCCGCGCGAGCCGCATTCGAATGGCGGACGATCGACGAGGAACTCGCCGCGCTGTCCTACGACTCGTTCCTCGACGACAAGGAACTCGCCGGCGTGCGCTCGGGTGGTGACGGTCCGCGCCAGCTCACGTTCGACGCCGAGGACGTCACCGTCGAGATCGAGGTAGAGAGCGGACGCATCATCGGCCAGCTCGTGCCGCCGCAGTCCGGCGAAGTCGAAGTGCGGCAGCCGGGTGGCTCCGTCACGGTGCAGGCCGACGAACTCGGCCGGTTCTCATGCGACGGCATCGGGCGCGGCCCGGTCAGCCTCCGCTGCATCACGCCAGGCGCGACGCCGATCATTACCGAATGGATCGTCGTCTAGTACGGCGACGAGCACGACCTCCGCAACCGGGCTACGCGGCGCCGAACGCGTTGAATGCGCACCAGGTCACGAACCCGCCGTCCGGTTCGCGATCCATCCCCGCACGGGCGATGTGCAGCGCCTCCGCGAGTGAGGCACCGGAGAGGATCCGCTCATGCAGCGACCGCATGAGCGGCATCGCGTCCAGATCGGGGAGCAGGAGCATGCTGCCGACCACAGCCGCGGTCCCGCGGGCCATCAGCGCGCTGACGAACCCGAGGACCTCGTTGCCCTCGTAGGCGACATCGACGCCGGAGTCGCATGACGCGAGCACCATCCGGTGTGGCGCGAGCCCGCGCAGCGACAGCTCCTGGACTGTCAGCGGCCCGTCGCTGAACAGCAGCGACGAGAACGTCGGGTTGTCGGCACGCAGGGCTCCGTGGCACGCGAGGTGCGCAAGCCCGGCTGCATGCAGGGCCGCGGCGACCTCGTCGACTGTGCTCCCCGGCGGCACGAGCACGGTCGCGCCGTCGTGCAGCTCGCGGAGCATGTCGACTTCGGCGACGGCGCCCGGCAGGTGCGGCCCTGCGACGAGCACGACTCGGTCGCTGCTCTGTTGCCGGAGCCGGGTGCGCGCCCAGAACGAAGCCGAGGGCGCGACGGTCACCGGCGCTGTGTGGAGCGGAGGCCACGGGATGCGTTGCAATTCACCCACCGGTACGACGACCAGCGGCGCGTCCGGGGGCAGATCGAGCGGCTGCAGCAGTAGTCCGGCAAGTCGCGACAACGCCTCGGTGGCAGCGGTACGCGCGGCGCCCGTCTTGGCGGGCGCACGCCGGCGGCTGAGACGGCGTAGGGAGAACAGCAGCGACTCCCCCTCCCGGGAGACCGCGTCGACGGGTCCAAGATGGACTAGCCGGGTACGACGGGCCTCCACGACGGCCGCGACCAGCTCGCCGTTCAGCACGCCGTATTCGACGAGGACCCGACCGTCCAGGAGCCGGCGCAGTTCGCTGGGCGAAACGATCTTGTCGGCACCGCGTACGGCGCCCTCTTCAATCCAGGACGCTCGCCGGATCCGAGCCTCGATCGCTGCTTGTCGATGGATGAGCTCCGGCGGCTCGACGCCGGTCTCGCGCCGGGTTTGGGAGATCTCCGCCTGGACTGCCCGCAACGACGCCAGCTCGTCCTCGATTCCGGCCAGGACGGGCGCCTCGACCGCCACCAGCGCAGCGGCCCTCGTCCGCTCCATCCAGGCCAGCACACGCGCCGCCGAACCCGTCGGCAGGAGCGTTGCCAGACCAATCGCGCCGAGCTCGCTGCCGTGCCCGGACGCCAGTGCCCTCAGCTCCATGGAGGCGAGCGCGGAGCGGTGCCGAGCGAGATCGGTCAGCCCGGTGCGGCAGTGCTGGAGTACCTCGCGATCGCGTTCGTCGGCCTGCGCGGCGAGCGCGGCGGCTACCCGCCCCCTCATTCGCGTGAGGACCGGGGCGTCTCGCGACAACGTCGCTGACCGCCGTAGGCATTGCACTGCGTCGGTCTGTCGTCCCAATGCCAACGCGATCCGGCCGGCGGTCAGGTGCGCTTCGACCGCACTCGAGACGATGCCCAGCTGCTCGAGTGTGCCGGCTGCTCGCCGGGCACTGGCCAACAGCTTTGGCGAGACATTGCCAACTCGCGCATGTGCTTCGGCCGCGGTGGCAGCAGCCTTGGCGGTCAACACAGCTCGGTGCTGCCGCCGCATCGAGCGCAACACCGCTTCGGCGGCGTCGATCGCGCGCGCCGGGTCGTCCGCGAGGAGTGCGAGCTCGGCGACGAGCAGCTGTGCCTCGGCCGCCATCAGCTGTACGCCGTGCTGCGCGAACTGCTCGAACGCGCTTTGTGCCGTCGACCTGGCCTCGGGCAGCAGACGCAGGTCGACGAGGACGTCGGCGTACTCCAAGTAGTGCTCGCCCAGGGCCCATCCCGCCAGCTCGTAGAGCGGGCCGGCCTCGTCGAACTGGCGCAGGCTCTCCACGAAGCGACCCGCCTGCATCAGCACCCGGCCCCGGCTCTGTGACACCCCAGCAACAATCGCCGGACCCGCCTCCTGTGCTGCGCGCGCCGCGCGGTCCAGCAGGACGAGTGCGACATCAGGTCGACCCCGGTCCGACTCGATCAGGGCGAGGTTGTTCGCGACCTTCGCCTCGAGATCGGATGGGATGCCGGGGAGCTCCAATAGCGCGCGATATTGCTGTGCGGCCTCGGCGTATCTGCCGACGTTTTGGTGCAGCGCTGCTTGTTGGAGCGCGAGAGGCACCTGGCCATTCGTAGCAATGACAGCGGCGGCCCGATCGAGATCGTGCTGAGCGGATGGCATCAGTCCCAGCTCGATGTTGACCCCAGCCCTGGTAATGAGGGCGTCGCCCAGTCGAACGCCGAGCGAATGACGACCCGCGAGGCGCGTTGCCTCGTCGAGCAGGGATTTTGCAGTGGTGTGCTCGAGCCGGGCGTAGTGGCAGCGAGCCAGTGCATGAAGGGCGACTACCAGTGATTCCTTCTCGCCAGCGTGTCGAGCCTCGACTACCAGGCGCGCCGCCTCGCGTCCGAACTTGCCCGGATCGGCGACCGCGCCCTTGTACACCGCCTCTGCCTGTATCAGGATGTCCGAATCCTGCTCGTTGATCATGGCGGTGCTCGCACGAATGTCCTCCGCCGGAGACTATTTCGCAGAAATTGGGGAGTCGCGGCCATGTCGAACGGGGAGAAGCGCAACAAGCGTGGGTTGTCCGTGGAATATCCCGACCCCAGGACGCCCGAGCAACGAGGCAAGGACCAGCGTGCCGCATGCCGGCAAGCGGGGGCGCTGGTGCGCCAGCAGAAGAACGAGTCGTTCGTGCTCGAGACCATCCGATCCCTGCAACGGCGACGGGCCGACCGGCCGGATCTCGTCCAGTTCGACGCCGTACGGTCCGGGGAGGGCCCCGGCGCGGGCCTGACGCTCGTCGTACGAGGCGAAATGCTCGCTGACGCCGCCGCGGTCCAGCACGAAGGCACGCGCGTGATGCTCGAGCGGCTCGGCTTCGAATGGGAGCCGATCGAATGTCTCGAGGGCCGCGTCGTGCGCCTGAAGAACCCCGACATCGACGCCGAGCGGTCCGTCGACGTCGCCCGTCTCATCCGTCGTGGTGGCACTGCCGCCGGCGTCAACCACATCACTCCCCTCGGGCCGATCATGAAGGCAGGAAACGGGGGAGCGGAGCCGTCAGACGTGCGCCTGAAGGCGCCCGCGACGCGGAAACCGAAGCAGTCCGTCGCGGTCGCTGTAATCGACACGGGCATCGCCGATCAGCGTCGATCCGATGGCTGGCTGCGTTCTGTCGCACGAAGCGACAACGTCGACCTGCTCGACGACCTGCCGACCCAGGACGGCTTCCTGGACGCCGGGGCGGGCCACGGCACGTTCGCGGCCGGGATCGTGCAGCAGGTCGCGCCAGGTGCCGACCTCAGGGTTTACAAGGCCATCGACAGTGACGGGATCGGCAGTGAAGTAGGCGTCGCCTGCGCGATGCTCCGTGCCGTTTCCGATGGCGCGCAGATCCTCAATCTGTCCTTGGGCGTGCAGACGGTTGACGACCTGCCCCCGCTCGCGATCGCAGCCGCTCTGGAGCTCATCAACGAGCGGACCCAGGGCGAGGTGGTCGTTATCGCCGCTGCCGGGAACGACGGCAACCGCAGGCCCAGCTGGCCCGCCGCTTTCCGGGGCGTTGTTTCGGTGGCCGGTTTGACCGCCGACCTCACCCCGTCTGATTGGTCCAACCGGGGCTTCTGGGTCACATGCTCGACTGTTGGCGAAGGTGTGTTGTCGACGTACCCGCAGGGGACGGAGTCCTCCGACATCGACCCGCAGCCGGACAGCTTCCCCGCGGATGCCTGGGCAGTGTGGACGGGCACGTCGTTCGCAGCCCCCCAGATTGCCGGCGCGGTGGCCCGAGACGCGGCCGCGAAGAAGATCTCGCCCCGCCAGGCACTCGGCCAGCTGCTCAGCAGCGGGACGCCGATCCCCGAGTTCGGAATCGCCGTTCCCGTCCTGCCAGGAGCCTGATCGCTACTGCGGACACGCCGACTACTGCGCAGGATGCGGCTGCACGAAGGTGTCGGGGCCCGGGAAGAACAGCCCGGTGTGCCCATCGTCGAACCGGATGAGGTACGGCGGTTGCCCGTCGGCGCCGCGGACCTCCACGACTTCGACCATCGTCGGATGGTCACCGACCTTGCGGCCACGCATCAGAAGCTGGTCACCGACATGAGCCTGCATGGTGCCTCCCGTGGGTCGCAAAGGAACTAGTGGACGGCGATACCTAGCCAGTTGAGGAGCCGCGGGCCTGGCAGTTCCGGATCCGGCTCGATCCAGCCGTTCTTTGCCTGAGCCGCCTTACACATCGCGCACGTCTCGTCGCCGTAGAACCCGGTCGGTCCGTTGGGATTCAGGTGGGCGAAACCCTTGCCCCGCAGGCCGACCTGGAAAGTCTTGACCTGCGGATTGCGCTGCCCGCGCTGAAGCATGGCGAGTGAGATTTTCGGCCTCGCCGGGTCGGGTGACGCCGTGCCGACGGCGAACATCGCGGCTTCCGCGGCGCGTCGGCGTACCAGCCCTGGCAGCACTTTGCCGCCGGCCTTGTTCCACTTCGCGAACTCGTTGCGGGCGCCTTCGTAGTCGCCGGCGTTGAGTTTGCGCAGCAGCGTACTCTCGCGGAGGTTCCCGCCACCCACGTTGAACGTGAAGCTGACCAGCGCATCGAATCGCGACTGCGTCAGCGGTACGTCGACGGCGCTGCGCACGGTCGCGACGACTCGCTCGGCGTCGCTGCGCAGGAGGTCGAGAGCCTGCGCTTTGGTGAGCGGCCGCTTGAACTGGGCGGGCTCGGAGCCATCGATCGCCCCCAGGTGCACCAGGTGGCCGTAGCCGATCGTGGCGTGGCCAGCAGGATCGTTGTAGAGCTCGGCGCGGAATCCCTCGAAGGACGCGATGAGCTCGAGCCCTTCGTCACTCAGGGTCAGTTCGCGGGCGAGAGTCGGAGAGGACACGGGGAGCCTCCCGGTGGGGGGTGGGAGCGGATGGTTGTCCCGTCTCAGGAGTGGGGCGTGAGGCCCCTGATACGCGGCGACGCCCATGCATCATGTGCCGCCGGGCTGGTTCCTGACTAGGGCTTCCGGCCGTAGGTCACGGCCTCGCGGACCTGTGCGGGAGCCTTCAGCACGAGCTGCGGATCCGGAGGCGAGCCGAGCGCGTCATTGATCGTGGAGAACGCCATCCGGAACGCGATCCAGGCTCACAGGTGAGCGTTTCGGCGTGGATCCGATCGAGATCGACAGTGGTCACACGCCGATGCTGTCGCGACCGGTCGAGCTCGCCGAGATCCTTATGGCCGGCCGGCGCTGAAA
>JBKJZO010000009.1:0-27048 GCA_046715235.1 Mycobacteriales bacterium | reverse complement strand
GCGCCGTCCTCGAGCGGCGGGGATCCGACGACGGGGGCGCCGGCGAGGGGGATGCGGGGCAGCACGCCCTCGGCGCCGATCTGCCGGGGCGCGGCGCACTGGGTGCACAGCGTGACCCGGCCGCCCGCGAGTACGGCGGCGAGCAGGTCCTGCAGCGGCGCCGACTCGGGCAGCTCGAACAGCTCGGCCCGCCCCGGCAACGCAAACCAAGCCGACTCACCGGTCAGCCACAGCGACACGTCGACGCCGCTGGCGACGCCGACCGCCGCGACCGTGAACGCCTGCGCGCACCGCTCGGGTGCGTCCTCGCCCGCGGTCGCCTTGATGACCAGACTGCGCGCCACGGCGTACTCCTATCGGTAAGCTCACGCTAAATGAGGCGTGAGCGAAGGCGGGACTGACGTGGTCGAGACTGCTTACACGGTGTTGCTCGTGGTGGTCGCCCTGATCATCACCTGGTTCGCCGGCTACGTCGTCTACAAGCTCTACCACGGCCAGCGCTGACCCGATCGGGCTAATGCCCGAAAGCACCCGGCCCCTTCTGCCGTCACTCTCTCAAGTGCGCTCTGACCCACCCCGATATGGCGTGTGGAACCTCTGTGCGCGCGGTCGGCCGGCCGCGACAAGAGGTCGGGAGAGGGTGCAGCACGATGCGCAAGAAAACGAGCCTGCTGACGGCGTTCGCCGTCGCGGCGATCGGCACGTTCGCCGCTGGGATTCCGAGCGCGCAGGCACTCGAAGCGAAGTGCATGTATCCCCCGAGCAAGCCGACCCTGTCGATCGGCCTGAACACGACCGCACCTACAGCGGGATCTCCCGTCTACGTGCGCGGCAGGCTCACGCTCAACAAGTGCAACGTCACCGGTATCCCGATCCTGATTCGCGGCGGCAAGAAGGTCATCACGACTAAGGGCACGGACTCGACCGGCTCCTACAGCTACCGCTACACGCCCACGGTCAACGGCTCGTTCGCGGCCAACGCGACGATGAACAAGGTCGTGATCGGCTCACGCGTGCTCAACATCGCCGTGCGCGCCAACCTCCGCGGCACCAAGGTCGCATCGGTCGGCAAGTGCCGCGCGACTGTCCGTGGGTCGATCTTCCCGGTGCGCAAGGGCGCGGTGCTTCAGGTGCAGTCACGCGTCACCAGAGGCAAGAAGTTCGTCGGCTGGAAGACGGTCGGCAACGCGCGCACCGATGCCAAGGGAAACTACTCGACGACCGTGACGTTGCCCTGCGGCAGCAAGACTGGCGTCTCGGTCTTCGTCCCGCCGACCAAGATCAACGCCGCCAACCGTACGGCGACCTCGACGGTGACCGTCACGAAGTAGCACTGCCGCCACCCGACCGGGTGATCCTCGCCCGGTGCTCCCGCGCCGATGACAACACAGACACAACGCGGGCCAACGGGCGGACGCGTGATCGCGGGAGCGGGCAACAGTGAGCGGATCCACCGACGGCCGCGAGCGTCCCTGCGTAATCGTCGCGGACGACGACCAGCCGACTCGTGAGCTGGTCGCCCTGTGCCTCACGCAGGTCGGGTACGACGTCGTCGAGGCCGCCGATGCCGAGCAGGCCGAGCGCGCGATGCTCCAGCACAGCCCGCAGCTTGTCGTCCTCGACGTCACCATGCCTGGTCGCAGCGGACTGGACCTGCTGCGCACCCTCGACACCCGCGCTCTGGGCGTGATTCTGCTCAGCGCACGCTCGACCGAGCAGGACCGCATTCTCGGGCTGGGGCTGGGGGCGGACGACTACCTGTGCAAGCCCTTCTCCGTCGGCGAGCTGGTCGCCCGCGTGCAGGCGGTGCTTCGGCGTAGCCGCAAGGTTCAGGAGGCCGCCCGGCTGGACTTCGGTTGGCTGGTGATCGACACCGACCGGCGCGAGGTCTTCGTCAACAGCGGAGCGATCGAACTGACCGCGAAGGAGTTCGACCTGCTCGCGTTCCTGGCGAGCTCGCCGGGCAAGGTCTTCAGCCGACGCCAGCTGCTGCAGAAGGTCTGGTCGTCGGCGCCGGAGTGGCAGGACGCGGCAACCGTCACCGAGCACATGCGCCGGCTGCGCAACAAGCTCGAAGCGCCGGGGCTACCCAACTGGCTGTGGACGATCCGCGGCGCGGGCTACAAGTTCGAGCGGCGCAGCAGCGCACGTCTGGAAGCGGAGGCGTACGCCGCAAAGTACGGGATCGCGTACGAGCCGGGAGACGCGGAGCGAGCGGTCGCGAAATACCTGGACGAGGCGAAGCTGACCGGCTAAGCGGGTCAGGCCGGCGCTATTTCTTCTTCTTCTGTCCGCGGCTGTTGCTGTCGATGAACGAGCCCTTGTTGCCCAGCGTCAATTCAGCGACGGAGCCGAGGATGACCAGGGTCGGCGGCTCGTAGGCCGGGCGGTCGACAGCGTCGTTCACGCTCGTCCGAATCTCCATGCCAGCCTGCCGTTTCCTAGCGGCCTCTGCGGCGGCGGCGGCCGCCGCGGCCCCACAGGTCCATCACCGAGCCGGTGGTGCCGAGGGTCAACTCAGTGACCGATCCGAGCACGACGAGCGCCGGCGGTTCATAGGCGCCGTCGGGCGCATCCTGCGCGGTCTCGGTCGCCTCTGTCGTAGTCATTCGATGGTCCTCGTTCGTCGTGTGGGCAGCATCGGCAGACTGCCGCTCCACCGTTATCGGCATGGCGAGGGCCAGTGTTGAGCAAAATTGCCCCACGATGACGAATGTGACGACGACCGGGTCCGGAGCGTACGGCCTGCGCCTCACCGGGATGAGCGATCTCGAGCTGCTCAACACTCCTGTCCCTGAGCGGTGGCCCGCGGTCGAGATCGCCTACCGGCAAGGGCGCGACGAAGTCGACGCGACGCTGGACGAGACCTCGGCGTCGTTTCCCTGCGGCGAGTCGGGATCTGTGGTCGCCGACCGCGCAACGCTGACCGTCACCGTCACCGCTCCGGAGCCGGTTCGTGCCGACGAGCTGACTCACCCTTACCTCGCGTGGTGTGCGTCGGCGTACGCGCGGTGGCTCGGCCGCGAGGCATTCCACGCCGGCGGTGTCGTGGCCGGCGAGGGCGTCTGGGCCATCACCGGAGACCGGGGGCATGGCAAGAGCACGCTGCTGGCCGCGGCGGCCGCCGGCGGTCTCGGCGTCGTATCCGACGATCTGCTTGTCATCGACGGGACCACGGCGTACGCCGGGCCGCGCTGCGTCGACCTGCGCGAGGAGGCAGCTGCCTACCTCGGCCTGGGCACGGCGATCCGCAGCGCGGGGCGGGAACGGCACCGGGTTCGGTTGCCGCCCCTACCGGCCGAGGCACCGTTGCGCGGCTGGGTCATGCTCAGCTGGGGCGACGAGCATTCGCTTGTTCCCGTCCGCCCCGCGGAGGGCCTGGTGCGACTTGGTGCGCAGCGCATGACGCAGCTGCACGAAGTACGACCAGAGCGCCTGCTCGACCTGGCGGCCATGCCGATCTGGGAGCTACGGCGACCGCGGGCGCTCGGCGAGTTGGGTCGCAGCCTCGAGCTGCTCGCCGGACTGGGCTGACGACGTAACGGCGCTGACGGCGTACTACGGCTGGCTGGCCAGCCAGGCGGCCTGCAGGAGCATTGCGGTGCCTGGCGGCGGCACGTCGCGCCGCCAGAGTGCCTGCAGCCGGTCGACGTCGACGACGCCCGGGTCGACGCCGGAACCGTCCCACTGCCTGGCGAATGCGCGGCTGTGGTCGTGCCAGAACGACGTGTCGAACGTTGCCTTGTCCGCGCGCGCGAGCAGTGCGTCGGGCAGCAGGTCGCCGAACAGCAGCCGCATCGCGTCCGTGCGATCACCTACGCCGAGCCGGCCGCCCTCGTGCGCAAGCGCGCTAAGGAACGCCGGGTCGAGGAAGGGATGCACCGACAGCACGCCGAAATCGGCGCTGAGCAACTCGTAGGCGTGTACGTCGAGCGCCAGGTAACGACGCGCCCGCCACCATCGGATTCGCTGTTGCCATAAGCGCGGTTCGGACACCATCTCGGCCGCGACCTCGGCAGTCCATCGGCGCAGGGCTTGCGGGCGCAGCCAGGTGTCCGGCCGCCGCAACCGCCTGGTGATGACACCGGCACGGACAGCGCGCGGTGCGGCGTGCATCGCCAGTCTTGCGACGTCGCGAACCACAGGTCTGCGACGCCGGCTCAGCAACTCTGCGACGTTGTCGAACAACCAGTCGCCGAGGAGCCCGTCGCCATCGATTCCAGTGACGATCGCACCGCCGCGGGCGCGCTCGAGCATCGAGATGTGGGAATGCGTGTTCGCCGGGAACAGCACCCCGTGAGCACGCAGTGCGCGCGCCGCCAACGGACCGACGAGGTCGTGCTCGTCATGGACCTCCTGGACCTCCCAGTCACGCAGCCCCAGGTGGTCGATGACCAGCTGCTGCCAGTCCGACTCCTCGGAGTCGGGGTTGTCCGGGTAGCGCAACGTCATGGGAACCGGTGGCTGTAAACCTTCACGACGGGCGACGTGGGTGGCGACGGCGAGCATCGCGGAGGAGTCGCGACCGCCGCTGAACGTGACTACGCAGGGATCGCAGGCCAGTGCCGGCAGCAGCGCGGCTTCCAGTGCGGCTCGCGGCGAGCGGCCGTCGTACGGCGGGATGGGCGGCGAAGCGGGCTCGGCGCCGACGATCTCTCCGGTCGCTATCTCGAAATCGGTGAGCGCGGGCTCGCTCACGATCCTCCTGGCCCGGTACCGGACCAGCGGGTGAGCTCCACGAAGTTCTCGTCGTGGCAAGGCGGCTCGCCCTCGATCCAGGCGTGCGCCCGGAAACCTGATCGGGGCGGGGTGACGCCGATGACGACGTCGCGCTCGTCGCCCTGGCCGCGGTACCAGGCCTGCAGTACGAGCGCACGCATCAGGCAGGTGTTCGGGCGCCTGCTCAGGACGGCTTCCACACCGGAGAGCGCACGGGGAGGGAGTTTCGGTGGTGCCTTGAGTCGGACGTCGGTTAGGCGCTGATCCGCCAGAGCCCGACGTAGGTAGCCCAGCGCGCCTACGGTCCAGACCGCGGCCCGCCAGCTTGCGACGTCGAAGCGGCCCCTCACCCAGGGTCTTCCAGCAGTGCTTGTTCCCGCAACTGGTCGAGGAAGGCCTCGACGTGGGCGAGGGCGACGTCCCGGTCGAGTGCGTGCGCCTCGACGAGGTGGTCGGCGAGGGCGTCCTCGGTGGTGCCGGCGACGAGCATGTCCCACAACTGCGAGCCGCTGGCGTTGATGCCGAGGTACTGGGAGGCGCGCAGGTCGAGCGCGACGATCTCGCCTTCGACGGAACGCCACTGCACGTCCGTCTGGCGCAGGCGCACCTTGCTCACTTTCGTCCTCCTGTACTCGGGTCCTATGAGTCTGTCAGTACTGCGCCAGCGTTCCTGATCGCTCGGCCCTGCGCAGCGCCACGCTGAATACCCGTAACCCCGCCGGCAGAGCAACGAGTGCCGCCCCGCTGAGTAGCCCGAGCAGCCCCCATCTGGGCTCGGCGTGCAGGAACGCCGACCGCAGCACCTGCAGCGCCCAGGTAAATGGCGACAGGTTGCTCACTGCCTGCAGAGGTCCGGGAAGCACGTCGACCTCGTAATAGACGCCGCCGAGCAGTGCGAGCGCCGACGTCATGAAGCCGATCAGGGAACCGACCTGTTTGAACACGATCACCGCGCCCGCGATGGTGATCCCGATCGCCGCGAAGAGAACGATCGTCGCCAGGGTGGCCGCGAGCCCGGCGATCGCGGAGGCTGGGCTGACATGCAAGTCCAGCCCGAACAGCAGCGCCGCAAGGATGACGGTCAGGACGGCGAACACCGCCGCCTCGAGCAGGTCGTAAGCGGCGCTGCCGAGGATTATCAGTCCCGGCGGGGCCGGAGACGCGAACAACGCCTCGAGCGTTCCGGTCGTCTGCTCGGTGCGCAGCCGTTGCGCAAACGACGAGACGCTCGTTGCGACGAAAGCGGTAAGCACGATGCCGAAGACGACGAACGAGAAGAAGTCGCCACCGATCACCTCAGACTCGGTCAGTCCAATGTCGTCGAGGTAGCGCCCCATGAAGAAGAAGACGCCGAGTTCGAAGAAGGTCCCGATCACGTCGAAGATGAAGGGCAGCCGGTACGACGTCGTGACCCGCCAGTCGCGCAGTACGAACGCTCTCAGCAACCACAGCGTTGTCATCCGACGGCGTCCAGCAGCAAGCGCTCCAACTCTTCAGCCGTCGTACCGCGCGCCCTGCGGGCGATGACTTCTCCCAGGTGCAGTACGACGACGTTGCTGGCGAGCGCAGCGGCTTCGTGCAGGTCGTGCGTCGCGAAGAGCACCGCGGTGTCGCGGGTCGCGGTGAGGCCGTTGATGCGCTCGCGAAACTCGGCTGCGGCGACCGGATCGAGACTGCGCGTCGGCTCGTCGAGCAGGAGTACGGCCGGTTCGTCGAGCAGCGCCCGCGCGAGCGACAGCCGCGCCCGCATGCCCGCGGAGTAGCCGCCGAAAGGGCGGTCGGCCGCGTGCGCGAGCCCAGTCTCGGTGAGCAGTACGTCGGACCGCGCGGCCGCTGCCGCCGGTCGCGTGCCGCTGAGCGCGGCGAAGAACTCGAGATTCTGCCGACCGGTGATCCGCCAGTACCAGGATCGCTCGTCGGACAGAACCAAGCCGATGGACCGCTTCGCGTCGCCCGGATCGGTCACGACGTCGTGGTCAGCGACCGACGCGCGTCCGGCGTCCGGCAGCACGACGCCGCCGATGATGCGCATCAGCGTGCTCTTGCCTGCACCGTTGGCACCGAGCAGGGCGACGGCCTCACCGGGAGCGACCGCGAGGTCGACGCCGGCTAGCGCCGATACCTCGCCGAAGCGCTTGACCACGCCTTCGACCACGATGCCCGGCACGTCGCTGATCCTAGGACCCAGATCGGCCGGAGCGGTCGACGCGCGCGGTAGCGTGCGAAACGTGCCAACGCCGAAATCGCCCGCCCGGTGAGAATCGCCCTGGTCGGCACCCGCGGTGCACCCGGGCGGTACGGCGGGTTCGAGACAGCGGTCGAGGAAGTTGGTAGCCGGCTGGCGGCCCGGGGGTACGACGTCGTTGTCTACTGCCGCAATCCCGGCCAGACCATCACCGAGTACGCCGGCATGCGCCTGGTGAATCTGCCGGCCTGGCGGCACAAGCATTTCGAGACCCTGAGCCACACCGCGCTCTCCGCGCTGCACCTGCTGAGGCATCGCGTCGACGTCGCGATCGTCTTCAACGCGGCCAACGCACCGTTCATCCCGGTCATCAGAGCGGCCCGTATCCCGGTCGCGTTGCACGTCGACGGCCTCGAGTGGCAGCGCGCCAAGTGGGGCCGCAACGGCCAGCGCTACTACAAGTTCAACGAGCGTTTCGGTGCGCGCGTAGCGAACGAGTTGATCGCCGATGCAGTCGGCATACAGGAGTACTACCGCGCGACGTACGACGCCGACAGCGTCTTCATCCCGTACGGCGCGCCCATCCTGCGCGATGTCTCCGACGACCGGCTGGCAGAGCTCCGGCTGACACGGCGTGGCTACCACCTGGTGGTCGCGAGGCTGGAACCCGAGAACAACGTGCACGTGGCGCTCGCTGGCTACGCGAGCAGCGCTGCGACGCTGCCGCTCGTCATCGTCGGCAGCGTGCGCTATCCGGGCGAGTACGTCGCCGGCCTGCAGCGCAAAGCTGCGGCCGATTCGCGAATCAGCATGGTCGGCGGTGTGTACGACGACGAGCTGCTCAACCAGCTCTACACCAACGCGGCGTCGTACCTTCACGGGCACTCGGTCGGTGGCACCAACCCGTCGTTGCTCCGCGCGATGGGTGCGGCTGCGCCCGTGCTCGCGTGGGACGTGAACTTCAATCGCGAGGTATTGGCCGACACCGGTGTCTTCTGGTCGACGCGCGACGACGTTGCGTCCGCGGTCGAACTCGTCGAGAGCAATCTCGACTCCGCGGGTGAGCGCGGGTTGCTCGGCCAGGAGCGCGCTGCCGAGCGCTATCGCTGGGACGCCGTCGCCGACAGCTACGAGCAGCTGTGCAAGCGGCTCGCCCGTCGCTCCCGTCGGTGATCCGCGTCGCGGTCGTCATGCCGCATCCGGCGTACCCGGCCACCAGCGGTGACCGGATCAGGACGGCCGCGCTCGTCGATGAGCTGCGCGGCCAGGACGTCGACCCCGTCGTACTCGCCTACAGCTGGGACGGCGAGAGCGGCAGCGAGGCGTACGTACTGGTGCCGGGGCGCCCGTCGAATCTGCCGGCGCGTGCCCTCTGGCGCGCACGCCTGCAACTCGCGCGCCGCGGCGATCCGCTGGCCATCTACCGGATGCCGGGGCTACGCGACCGCATGGCCCGATCGCTCGAACTGGTCGCGCCCGACATCGTCGACTTCCAGCACTCGTACGCGTGGTTCGACTGCGGCCGGCCTTCGGTTCTGACCATGCACAACGTCGAGACCGACCGGCTGGCCCGCTTCGGAGGCCTAACCCCGAGGCAGGCCGCAGCCGTGTTGCAGGGCGAGCGCGCCGCTCTCGAAGCGGCGGGCGCGACGATCGTGCTTTCGGACGCCGACGCCGCGCGGGTCCGCGAGTTCTCCCACCCGCGCTCACTGCACGTGGTGCCGCTGGGTTTCGACCCTGGCCCGCGGTTGCCGCCGCCACGCGAACAGCTCAGGACGATCGCCTACGTCGCGTCGTTCGACTACCAGCCGAATGTCGAAGCGGCCCAGGCGCTTCTCGCGCGCTGGCCGTCCATCCGCTCCGAGACCGGCGTGCGCAGACTCGTCATCATTGGCCGGGCAGCAACGCGGCACGTGACGAGCAGTGACACCAGTGTCGAGATCCGCTCCGACGTCCCGGACGTCAGGGCAGCGCTCGAGGACGCCGATGCACTCGTCGTGCCCCTACTGTCCGGCGGCGGCGTCCGCGTCAAGATCATCGAGGCGTTCGCACTCGGGCTCCCAGTGGTGTCGACGCAACTCGGCATCGAAGGACTCGACGCGGTGAGCGGCACGCACGCGGTCGTCGTACCGGACGTCGATGGGATCGGCCAAGGCATCACGTCGTTGGAGCCCGTCGCCGTACGCCGCGCGATGGCCGCGGAGGCACACGCGCTGTGGCAAGCGCGGTACAGCCCCCGACGAATGGCGACGGGCGTCCTTGACGTCTACCGGTCGGTATTGGGCGCCACATGAGCAGGATCGTTGTCGCGCACCCGTTCCCCGACCTGTACGGGGCGGACCGGAGCTTGCAGAGCGCGATCGCGGCTCTTCGCGACGCGGGTCACGACGTCGTCGTCGTCGTCCCGGAGCAGGGGCCCCTCGTGCAGGCGCTAGAAGCCGACGGGGTCACGGTCGAGATTCAGCGGTTTCCGGTGGTCCGGAGAGCCGTGCTGCGACCCAAGGCGCTGCCGCTGTTCCTCGTCACGACCCCCTGGCACGTCGCGCGCCTGGCCCGGCTCATCAGGCGACGCCGCGCGGACGTCGTCTACGTCAACACCCTGACCCTTCCGCACTGGCTTCTCGCGGCGCGACTCGCGCGCTGCCCGTCGCTGTGCCACGTGCACGAAGCGCAGGAGCAACTCGGGCGACCGCAGGCCCGGGTACTCATCGCGCCGTTGCTCGCCGCTGCGCTGATCGTGGCCAATAGCGACGCGACAAGCCGCTGGCTGACCGGACACGTACGGCGATTGGCAGCCCGCATGCGGGTCGTCCGGATCGGCTACCGATTCGGGCCGGCTCCTCCGCCGCCGGACCGCGCCGGTGATCGTCCGGCGAGGCTCCTGCTCGTCGGCCGGCTGAATCCGGTGAAGGGACAGGGCACGGCGATCGAAGCGACGGCATTGCTGTCAGCCCAGGGGCATCGGATCGTGCTCGAACTCGTCGGTGACGTCTTCCGAGGCTACGAGCCGGTTCGTGACCAGTTGCGGGAACAGGCGCAGCGGCTGGAAGTCGCCGAACAGGTCGTATTCACCGGATTCGTCGCAGATCCGACCGCGGCCTACCTGCGCGCGGACGTCGTCGTCGTGCCCTCGGTCATCGAATCGTTCGGGATGGTGGCGGTCGAAGCGAGCGCACAGGCGCGCCCGGTCGTCGCCAGCGCCGTCGGCGGGTTGCCTGAGATCGTCGTCGACGGGCTCACGGGTTTGCTGATACCGCCCCGAGATCCGCAGGCTCTCGCGACGGCGGTCGCGAAGCTGCTAGCCGACCCGGCGTTGGCGCGCCGATTGGCCGTCGCCGGCGCTGAGCGTGTGCGAGCCGAGTTCAGCTTCGAGCGTATGGCCGACGGCATCACCTCGGCTGTTGAGGCTCTCATCTAGGCTGCCGGTGATGAAGATCGCCGTGCTCTCGCTGATGGACCCGTGGGCGGAGACACACGGTGGCACGCTGCGCACCCGTGCCTTCCTCGACGCTTTCTCGGCCGCGGGCTGCGACGTCGTCTGCGTCTTCCCGGGTCGTGAGCCGGTCGCTGAACCTGGGATTGGTCGATCAGTTGCCGCAGGCGGCCAACCGTTGGGGTCGCGCCCGATGCCGGCCTGGATCCGCGGGGTGAAACGGGCGGTTCTGCCGATGCCGACGATGTTCGGCGCCCGCCTCCGTGCGCTCGCGCAGGCCCTTTCCGACGAGCGACCCGACGTCGTGCATGTGCCCTCCGTCGCGCAAGCGGCGTACGCCGACGTCGTTCTGGAGGCGCGGTTGTGGTTCGACATGAGCGACCTGCTGAGCGAGTTCGCTGCGCGCGAGGCGGCCAGCCGGCGACTGCTCGCCCGTCGTTTCGCGGAGACCCAGCGGGTCCAGATCGTGCGCTCCGAAAAGCACTACGTCTCTCAAGCGGCCGTTGTCAGTGCAGCGGGCTGGACGGACGCGCAGCTTGTCTCCGCGCGATCCGGTAAGGCGACGGAGTGGCTTCCGACGCCGGTCGGGGTCAGGCACCAATCGACAACGGGGTCGGCCGCGGGAGTGGCGGGTTTCATTGCGAACTTCGACTTCACCCCCAACATCGACGCCTACCACGTGCTGGTTTCGCGGTGGCTTCCCGGCCTGCGCGCAAGGGGGTGGCAGGTGGTGGTGGCAGGCCTGCGATCGGACTCCCTCCCGGTGACCGACGGCGTCGAGCTCCTGGGTCCCGTGCGCGAGGTCGACGACTTCTACGAGCGCGTCAGCCTCACGCTGGCGCCGATACGGCTGGGCGGAGGCATGAAGGTCAAGGTCGCCGAGTCACTGCTCGCCGGGCGACCCGTCATCGCCAGTGCCTTCGCTGTTGACGGGTTCCCGCCTGAGATCAGGGCCGCGACGACAGTGGTCGACGTCGACAACCCTGACTGGTCAGTGCTCGCCGATGGGCCGCCCAAGATCCCGCCGTCGGCTATGGCGGAGCTGTCAGTGTTCCGCGCCGAGTCGTTCCGGCACCGGGTCGAGGAGTTGCTCCCGAGGCTGGTCTGACCGTCGCAAGAGGGCGCGGATCTCGGCGAGGTCGACAACTGACAGCAGCGCGACGCCGCCCAGGTAGACCAGCGTGAACGCCACCGCGGCCAGGTACGGGTTGCGCATCAGCAGCAGCGCAGCGCCGCCACTGGCGGCGAGCACGGCGACGTGCCGCGCGACCCACCCCCAAGGCAGTGACAGACCGCACGGGCGCCGCAGCGCGAAGTACAGAGTTCCGACAACGCCCACCTCGGTCAGTCCGGTCACGATTGCCGCGGCGCGCGCGCCGTACCGCGGCACGAGCCAGAAGTTGAGCGCGACGTTGATGACAAGTCCGGCACAGGCGGACAGGAGCTGGTTCCTCGTCTTGTGATGCACGATCGCCAGGTGCACGAGGATGTATCCGAATGTCACCGGAACGAACGCCGGGAGCAGTAGACGCATGAGGAGCACCGCGTCGCCGTAGTCGCTGCCGAACAGGGCGACTAGTGGCCGGGCGAGCACGAGTCCCAGGCCTACCACCGGTGCCGACAGGACGAGGGTGATCCGCACGTAGCGCTCGAACATCGGCTGCGTCGGCTCGCCGGCGTTGCGGCGCCTGGTCAGCAACGGCAAGAACAGATTGCCCAGCGTGACGGGCAGGATCGCCAACTGGTCCAGGAACCGGTACGCGATTGCGTAGTTGCCCGCGGCCTCCGCGCCGGCGTAGCGGTAGACGAAGAGCGAGTCCAGCTTGTAGTAGAGGATCACCAGCACGAAGGTCACGCTCAGCGGAACGACGTCGCGCATGAGGATCGAGAACTGCCGCAGCGTCATCGGCTCGGCCGGACCGCTGAGGGTACGGCGGCTGACTCGGTGCACCAGCACCCCGTAGGCCGCGCTGTACAGCACGAATGCCACGGCGTACGCCCGCAGCCCCGCGTGCGTCGCGAAAAGGGTGCCGACTGTCGCAAGCCACATGGCGCTCTGGACCAGCAGCAGTACAGCCATCCTGCGCAGCAAGAGCTGTTGCTCGAGCAGCGTCATGCCGAGCGTGAGTGCACTCAACGGCACCGCCGTACAGACCAGCACGACCGAGATACGCGCTTCAGCGCCTGCGACGACCACGACAGTGACGCCGATCAGCAGCACGAACACGACAAGCCCGCAGACAACTCGCGCCCGCGTAGCCCACCGAAGCATCGCGGCGCGCAACGCCGGCGCACCGGCACCCTCGCGCACCAGCAAGGCGCCGAGCCCGAAGTCGGTGAGGATCGAGCCGATGTGCACCAGCGCCAGTGCGGTCGCGAAAGTGCCGAGCGCGCCTGCGCCCAGGCCTCTGGCGAGCATCACAGAGACCGCCAAACCCATCACCAGTCCAGCCGCGCGGACCCCGAGCAGCAGCGCGGTGCTCCCGGCGAGCCGGCGGCCGGTTGTAGCCGCCTGAGCCGCTGTGCTCATCTCGCCGCCTGCGCGGTCGGACGGCTCTGGCGAGCGCCCGGCGAGATCGCTGATGCCGCTCGCCTCGCCGCGGCCGCGGCGTCCCGCGCGTCCGTCGCGCTCGTTCGCAGAACTGCAGCCACGACCCCGATGAAGACCGGCCAACGTGTGGTGTCGCTGATGAAGGGGGCCGGCATCACGGCGACGAGGCACACCACGGCGTACGTCGCGCAGCCCGCATCGAGGATCGAGAGGGCGCCGCCTCGCCTCAGGGTGCCGATCCCGCGCCAGCACAGCACCGCGAGCAGCATCAGATACAGCACGATGCCGGGGAGTCCGAGGCGCAGCCACACCTGCAATGGGTCGTTGTGCACGTAGACCCGGTTGATGTTTTGATAGGCGAACTCTCGTCGTTGCGGCGCGCGTACGCCGACGCCCTTCCAGGCGTTCTCCTGGGCGATCCGGTATCCCCGCTCCACGTCCTTCTTGTGGTGCTGGGCGGATTCCTCGTCTCCGGTTCCCTGCGCAACACTGACTGCGGAACCGATGCGACTGAAGGCGGCGTGTTTTATCGAAGCCGGCAGCAGGAGAAAGACGAGCGCCGAAACCGTCGCGACCGCGAGGATGCGCCTGACGACTATCGTGCGCTGGCGCACGAGCGGGAGAACCACCACTGCGACTGCCATCGCTGACCAGACGCTGCGGCGGAACGAGAACACGACGATCGTGCCGGCGAGAAAGAGGATCACCTTCCGCCAGGGCACCGGATGCCGCGAGGCGAGCAGGAAAGCGACGATCGTCATACCGGCGACCATGGGCAGCGCGGCGTCGTAGTAGACGACGTAGCGCTGGCCGTCCACGACGGCCCCCTGCGTGGTCAGCAGCACGGCGAGGCCTAGCAGGCCCTTGAGTATCAGCGCACCCGCGATCACGCGTGCCAGTTCCGCCCTCCCGCCTGGCTCGCGAAGCATTCGGATAGCGAGGGCGTACGTCACCAGGATGAGCAGCCAGGGCAAGACGGCGGCCAGGGAGTTGGTCGCGATTCGCAAGAAGGAGCCGGCCGAGAAGTCGGCCTGCTCCTGTGCCAGCGACAGCATCAGCGTCCACACGAGCAGCCCAACCACGACAATGCCTACGCCGTCGAGGCCGTGCGTGTGCAGCTTCGCGGCGTGGATGCCGCGACCCGCGTAGAGCTGCATCGCCAGCCCAAGTAGGAGCAGCAGAAGCGCGGGCGATACGCCCTTGATCGGCTCGTAGAGCTGGTGACCGGTCGTCACGAGCTTGCCGATCTCGTCGAAGTACCGTGTGCCCGCGTACGTCTGGTCGACGACGAGAAAGAGACTGAGCAGCAGAGCAGGCTTGCGACCGAGCGAAAGGCCCAGGACAGCGATGACGCCCAGCGCGAGCAGCGCGGGGGCGCGCGCCGCGAGCAGCCCTATCCCCGCACCCGCCAAGAGTCCGATTGCCGTTGCCCGAAGTGATTCCCGACTCATCGACGGGCGCCTTCGTACGCGGCTCGCAGCGCGTCGGCCGCACGCGCCGCCGAGAAGCGCTCCTCGTAGCGGCATCGAGCGGCGGCTCCGAGGCGGGCCACGGCGCGGCGATCGAACGCGAGCCGTGTCATCTGCTCGGCGAACCCGGATGCGCCGGCATCGTCGGGAACCGCCACGAATGCGTCACGCCATCCTTCGGCGAGGCCTTCAATGCTTGCTCGCGCCAGAACGCCCCGGCCGGTTCCGGCCGCTTCCATCGCGACGAGCGGGCAGCCCTCCGTCATCGACGTGAGCACCAGCAGGTCGCCGTTTCGCATCAGCTTTGTCGGGTCGTCGCACTGACCGTGGATCGTGAACCGTTCGCCGTACGCCGACGCGGCGACGGCGCGCTCCACCTCCTGCCGCAGCGGTCCGTCCCCGACGATGTCAGCGGTCAGCTCGGCGCCTGCCGCGCATGCCATCTCGACCGCGCTCACGAACTCCAGCGGCTGCTTGTGTTCGGCGAGGCGCCCGACGAAGACGAGCCGCAGTGGCCCGGTTGTCGACACCTGCGCGGATCCGGGGTCGACGACGCCGTTCCAGAGGCTTTCTACCGGCAGCGGCCACGGCCGCAGCTGCCGTCGGGCGACCCTGGCGGCGGCACCAGAGGGGGCGTAAACGGCAGCGCCGCTCAGCAGCAGGAGCAGGCCGCGGCCCGCCATCAAGGCCCGCGAGCGGAGCTTCCCACGGAGCCGCCGTTGAGGTAGCGGGTGTGAGGGCAGGTGCAAGGTCACCACGAGTGGTACTCGCCGCAGCCGGCTCGCGACGATGACCCAGGCGGGCCAGATGGATGAGGTCGCGCCGTGCACGTGCACGACGTCGTACGCCGCGACCGCCCGCCAGATCTCACGCCAGCCGGACACAACGCACGTGGGCAGGTGACCTTGGAGGAACGTCGAGGCGGCTGCTGCCGTCTCGGGGGGGCCCACGACGATGGCTGACGCGGCGACGCCGGCTGCAGACAGCTCCGGTTCGATGCGGGCGAAGCTGGCTTCCAGCCCGCCCACCGCGCCGGCGGCCTGGACCGCCATCAGGACGCGGAGAGGACGCTCGAGGCCAGTCACAGCCGCGGCGCTCCGCAGTTCCGTCACCTTGCGTCCCGTCACTCAAGATCGGGCCGATCTGGCCGATCTGTACAGCAGGGCATTGAGCCGAACGGAGCAATGCCGACAAGTACTTATCGAGCGCTGCGCCAAGTTCTTGACTCTCGGAAGGCGAACGTGGATCTGCACGACAGCCTGCGCGTGTGCCGCAAGCATGCGCGGATGATCCTGTCCGTGTTCCTAGCGGCTGTGTTCGTTGCCGGTTACTACGCGTACACGACGCCGAAGATCTACCGGTCACAGATCCGGCTGTTCGTCACCTCGCAGTCGGGCACGCTGACCAGCGAGGGCGACTTCCTCCTCGACGACGCCTATTCGCGATCCCAGCTCTCGATCGAGCGTGTCCAGTCGTATGCACTGGTTATCTCCGGCTCGCGCGTGGCGTCCGAGGTGGCGCAGCGGTTGCAGTTCAAGGACAAGAACGGCGGGCTCATCTACCCCCAGATCACGGCCAACGCGCCGGCGGACACGGTTCTCGTCGACGTGGCGGTCATCGACACCGATCCCAGGCGCGCGCAGGCGACAGCGACAATGACCGGCAAGGTGGTCGTCGAACTCGTGGAACAGCTCGAGCGGCCTACGGGCACCGAGCGTTCGTCTCTGCGCATCGCGGTTGTCGAGAATGCGAATCTGCCGACCGCACCCGTAGCCCCTCGCAAGAAGCTGATACTCCTCATGGGCGCCTTCTTCGGCCTGGCCGCAGGCGTTGCCATCTCGATGTTGCGCGACAAGCTCGATACCTCGATCAAGAATCCCGAGGACATCGCGGCCGCCACGCATGCGCCGGTCCTGGGGGTCATCGCCTACGACTCGCGTACGCCGAAGCGGCCACTCGTCGTGCAGGTCGATCCACGCTCGCCGATGGCGGAGTCGTACCGGCAACTGCGAACGAACATCCGGTTCGTCAACATCGACAGCACCTTGCGCTCGTTCGTCGTGACCAGTGCCGTTTCGACCGAGGGCAAGTCGACGATCTCGTGCAACCTCGCGATCGCGATGGCCCAGGCGGGCCAGCGGGTGATCCTTGTCGAGGCCGATCTGCGTAAGCCGTCAGTCCGCCAGTACATGGGTATCGAGGGCAGCGTCGGGTTGACCAACGTGCTACTCGGTGAAGTCGAACTCGACGACGTACTCCAGCCCTGGGGCGGGGGCCTGCTGTCCGTGCTGCCCGGCGGGACGATCGCGCCGAATCCGAGCGAGCTGCTCGGTTCCGCCGGCATGGCCGAGGTCATCCGTCGGCTCGAGGCGCAATCAGACCTCGTCATCTTCGATGCACCGCCACTCCTGCCGGTGACTGACGCGGCCGTCCTGGGCGTAAACACTGACGGCGCGGTGCTCGTCGTACGCAGCGGCTCAACCGGCAGGGACCGGATGGATCGCGCCGTCGAGTCGCTCGCGGGTGTCGGTGTACACATCGTCGGCGCGGTGCTCAACATGGCGCCGACGAAGGGCCCGGATTCTGACCACTACTACTCCTACTACGGTAAGGACCGGCCCGCCGACGGCTTGCGGGGCGTGTTCGAACGCAAGCGTGTTCGCCGGCGCGGCGAGATGGCCGCCGCCGCCGCCAGGAAGCGCAAGACCGCAGCGCCCAGCACAGCCGGTTCTCTGGTTGAGCGCGAGGAACCGCTCCGGCGTACCGCCAGCCGCTAGGCGCTGGCGCGATGTCGTTCTAGAGAACGAACAAACCGCCGACGAGCTGGCGCGGGCCGCCGAGCTCGTCGACTGCGCGGATGACGCCGTCGAACTGCGGCTCGTAGTCGTCGCCGCAGATCACGGTCGCATTGACGCTGCGCGCCCACATCAGATCCGTCTTGGTCGGCTCGTAAGAATGGTCCGCATCGCAGAAAAACAGACTCGGCGGCGGTCCGTCGTAGGTGCGATAGAAGTCCGCGGCCGATACCCGCAGAAGCGTGACGTTCTCAGTCGCGATCGCATCCCGGAGGCGATTGGCTGTCGTGCGGTAGTGGGCTTCCGGCGATAGTCCCAGCGGGTTCCACGAATAATTGTCGACCGAGATGATCCGCTGCTCCTGCTCCTTTGCCAGCGTCAGCACCAGCGTTGAGTAGCCGAAGAGTGTCCCGATCTCGATGATCGGCCGAGTGGGGTCACTGGACCGGACGAGCTCGGACAGGAGTCGAGCCTCCTCGATCGCCAATTCACCTGCGCCGCTGATCGCCCGGTAGGCCTGCGCTTCGCGAAAGGTCAGCGAGATATCGCTCGGAACGTCCTCCGGGGTGCCGTCGGAGAGGCGGCACAGCTGGTCCCCAATGGTGCCGACCGCCCGCTTCGCGGCGGCCTTCCAGCGGCTCATCAAGCTCCCTCAGGTTGATCGACTGCGATGGCGAGCGTAGTTCAGTGTCGACTGGCGTCGCGTGACATCCGCTTCACGCGTGCATACGCGGCGACCGCGGCGGGGAGCCGGATGGCGAGGTAGAAGGGGCGGTAGGCGTAGGCCGCAGCAAGGCCCGCGGGGCCGCGCGACGCAAGCGGCGACCACAGGCGCATGAAAGCTCTGGTCGGCACGATTTCCCGAAACAGCTCGTGCGCCAGGCCGTGTGCGTCGCGTCGTTCGAGCAGTCGAGCCACGCCGAGCGTCATCGGCGGCCGCGTGCCGGTTCGCAACCGCTCGTACGACGCGTCGGTCGCGGCAACGTGCAATTCCGACAGCAACGAGCGGCCGGCAGGTATCCGCTCGAGCCCTGCCACGAAAGCCCCGATGGCGCCGAGCCGCTCAGCGAGCAGAGCCGCGTCCCGCCACGTCTCGGTGCCGACGCGCGCCACTGCCCGCTCGAGGTCGGCCAGGGGTTGCCGAGTCCCGTGATCGCCCTGCGCCGCGTGCAACGCGACATGCAGCGCGCGAGCGGGGGGAGCCAGTGCGTCGACGGACTGGCCGGCAACGGTGACGGTCTCTGTCTCGGAGGTGAGCGAGCGCCACACCTCGTCCCGACCGGCGCGCGCGCCGGCCAGCGTGAAGTGCAGGTCGACCTCTTGTCTGGCCGGTTCCCCGCGCGCGAACGTTCGCGAGTGGTCGTCGACCTCGTGGTCGGCCGCTGTCGCCATGTCGTCGGTGAAACCGAGATCCGCCAGGGCCTGCGTCGCCGCGTCCTGGTGCTCGGGTGCGACGAGTAGGTCCGTGTCGATGTACGGCCGTGACTCGTCCTTGTCGTACAGCCAGCGCGAAAACGTGGGTCCTTTGAGCAGGATCGGCTGAACGCCGCGCGCGTGCAGCTCGGCAACGACTTCGGCCGTCACCTGATCGACACTCAATGACCGGGCGGCTGCGGCGAGTGCTGGGGGGACCTGCTTCGGCTCCACGATGCGATGGTAGATGTGCGTCAGCGAAGGACGCCGCCGCGCACCTTCACGGCGGGAGTCTTAACAGTTGCCGGCGGTACGACGGTCACGGTCTGGTCGGTGCCGCGCTCGGTCAGAGCGAGAACGAGAGCGCGTTCCTGCCCGGGATCGATCGTGACGAACGTCGACCACACGGGGTGCCCCTTTTCGGTGCCGGCATTGAGCTCCAGGGGCCGGCCGTCGAGGCTCGCGCCGCGCAGCGTCGCGCCGCGTCCGGCGTACACGGAGACAAAGAGCTTGTTCTGGCCCGGAACAAGGGACTTGTTGCCCGGCAGGTCAGGGCGAATGACGACGTACTCCGGCAGGCCTTCGGCTGGTGCGTCGCTGCGCAGGCGCACGGTCACCGAGACGTCCTGCGAGTCTCCGCGCGCCGTCTCGAAGGAGTAGTCGATCGACGGCTGGAGGTAATAGTCGAGCTTGGTGCCGCCGGCATTGTTGAGTGCGAGCTGCAGGTACGGCCCATCGGTGGCGGGCAAGGCGCCGCCAACCGGCGAGTCCTCGAGGTAGGCCTGTTCGTCCGGGTGATTCGACGCCATCCGCACGTGTCCCCCGGTCGCCGCTGCGCCAAGCTGCGGCAGCAAGCCGACGTCGTGGCTCACGGGCTCGATCAGGCGCGCGTACAACGCCCGTGCGATCTGCAACTGCAACTCGTTGCGGACGTCGTCCTGGGCGTACGCCGGAAACCGCTCGTAGATCTCGCTTTCGGTGACACGCACCATGTTGTCGGCGCTGATCAGCTCCCCGCCGGGACCGGTAGCCGGGCCCGTCGCCTTCAGGATCTCGGCCAGGGCTACGGGGTCGATGGCGATCGAACCATCGATGTGGACGCGCGTAGTTCGCTCATACATCGACGACCAAAGCTTGCTGACTGTCGGGAAGTGCGCGCTCATGTTGGCGTTGAGCCAGAATCCGTCGGCTCCGAACCCGCTGTACATATCGGCGAAGTCTGCGTCGAGCCCTGGCGTCGTCTGCGGGTAGGTGTCGCGCAGGTTCTTGTTCGGCCCGAGCTCACGCAGACTCACCTTGCCGTGTTCGGCCTCGAGGATCGCGTAGGCCCCTAGTAGTCCGCCGCTGCCGCGCAGTTCGGCGTTCGTCTGGAGTGCCACGAAGTAGCGCCGCTTGCCGTTCGCTCCGAGCATCGCCGGCGCGATCGCGGTCACGTCGCGCAGCCGGTTGGTGGTGCGCGACATCGTCCGCGACTCGCCGACCAGCTGTGCCCGCGCGTCAGCCACGGCCTTGAGCTGCCATCCGTTCGGTAGCGCACGGCTTCGGCGCACGACGCCGTCGAGTGCGTCGGCGGCGGCTGCCAGCTCCGTGTGCATGTTCGTCAGTGTCTGGATGTTGATCGTGTCGCCGTTGCGCAGGCCACCCTCGTTGGTGATGGCCGCGACCTCGACGAAGTGCGGCAACACCGACGTCGACAACTCGTCAGCCTCGCGCGCCAGGTCGCGCACGGTTCCCGGCGTCGCTCCGATGACCGGTAGCGCGCCGGCAACTCGCCAGACGAAAGTGCTCGTCAGCCGCTTGGCCGCGCGGGTGTCGTCCTGAATCCCCGCCAGTCGGGTACGCGCGAGAACGACCTCGGACCGCTCTAGCTCTGCCCGCATTTGGACCGTCGACGCTTGCGCCCGCATGAGCGCACGACGTGCGAGGACGGCGCTGACCGCCAGCCAGACGCCGCCGATGATCCCGACGAGAACGGTGAGGACCATGAAACGGCGCAGCCAGAACCGGCGCTGGGACGGCCTGGGTCGCGGCCTGCGCCTGGGCCGGAGGTCAACGGCAGCCGGCGCGGGGGCACGAACATCCGCGCGCGCCGCGAGAAGAGTGTCGTCATCCTGTTCCGGACTCACTCATTGGAGATCGGCACGCGTGCGGCGTACCTGAGCGTCGGCGCGCTAGATCCAGTTCGGCCGGAAATCGATCGTGTAGTCCTGAGGCCGTGGCCGGTCGCGGATGTGTTTGGCCGGCACCCCGCCGACGACGGTGTACGGCGGTACGTCGCGTGTGACGACGGCGCCGGCGCAGACCACCGCGCCCTCCCCGATGGTCACGCCGTCAATGACTGTCACACCCAGAGCGAGCCACGCCCGGTCCTCGATGACGATCGGTGCGTACTCCGCCGGGAAGTCGGGTTCGTCGATGTCGTGCTTGGCCGTCATCAGACGCGTGTAGCTCGACATATTGACGTTGCGACCGATCGTGATCCCGCCGCGCGCATCCAGCAGGCACCATCGGCCGATCACCGTGTTTGCGCCGATCCGGAGGCGAGCCGGCGCGTAGACCTCGGTACCGCCCATCACCGTGGTCGTTGCCCTGTCCTCGACCTGCACGCCGAAGGACTGGAACGCGCGGATCCGCAGGGCCATTAACGGCTGATGCAGTGTGAGTGCGCGCATCCACCATTCGGCCGGGGGCAGGTGGGCCCGCCCTGCGCGCCGAAGGGAGGGGGGCACGAGACGTCGCAGCTGCCGGCCGGTCGCCATGTTTGGACGCTATCCCATGAGTAGTCGCGCTATCCGGCAGCGACGACCGCCGCGACTTCCTGGTCGTAGCTGGCGTAGACGCCGCCGCGGTTGGCGTCGAAGTACTGGTGCGCCTCGTACCGGAAGTTCTTCGCCGGGTCCTTGATCCAGCTGACCGGGTGGTTGCTCGCCCAGGCGTGCAGGTTGGACCACTGGTAGCCGGGGACCATGATCGTCCGCTTGTCGCCACGAGCGCGGATCACGTTGACAGCCTGCTGACTCGCCTGCTCCCAGACTCGCGCGGCGCTCGTCGTGCCGCGAGCGGCCATCCCGACCGGCTCGTTCATCAGGCCGAACGCGTAGACGGAGGCGTCGCCGGCAAAGTAGCCGGCGAGCTTGGTCCAGACGTCGGTGAAGGCCGTGACGGGAAGTTCCCGCGAGCCGATCGATCGCCGTACGCCGCGTCCGGTTGCGGGGTCGTGCAGGTAGTAGCCCGCGAAGTTATGCAGGTCGATCACCACTTTGAGACCGGCGGCGTGCGCGGCGTGGACGGTGTCGCGCAGACGACCCATCTCGTCCGAGTCCAGTGGCCCGAACGGCTTGCGCTGTACGCGCTCCCATCGGAAGGGCACTCTGACCAGGCGCACCCCGCGACTGGCCAGGTACCGGTAGGAGTCCAGCGAGTCGTAGTGGTAGGTCTGCTCCAGGGCACCGAAGTTGATGTTCGAGAAGGTGCTGGTCGGCTCTACCGCTGCGGAACCCATCTCTGGGCCGGTCACGTTGACTCCCCGGAGCTGCCCGCCCTGGGCGTAGTGCCCTTCGGCGACGAGCGCGTTCGCGCGAGCACTGTCGAGATGCAGCGTGGCCTCAGAACTCCGGACGTAGCCCACCATTTGGTGGCTCGCGGCCCACTCGCCGGCAACCCACGTGGTCACTGCGACGCCCGCTGCATCCGCCCGGTTGAACCAGCTGTTGGCGAGGGTGTTCCAGCGCGGGTCGTCGCTCGGCCAGCCGACCTCGCCGACGTACCCCTTGACCTTGTTCGTGCGCAACCACGCGGCCCATTCGTCTATCTCGCTGGTGACCCGGAGGCGGAGTGCATCGGTTCTCACGGCGCGCTGGGGGGTGGCCCCTGCGGCTGACGCGGGGACCACTTGCAGACTCGTGGCGACGACGGCGCATACGAGCGCGGCGACGACCTTGCTCGCCAGCGTCGTCGCGACTCGCATTGCCCGTGCTCCCCTCGGCCCGACCACCGGGCTGACATAGGGAAGATCGGGGGAGAAGCCACAACTAAGGCACAACCGGGCGGCAACTCGGCGGCAACGGTGCCCAACGCGGCGACCCGGACAACAGACAACCCCGGGCACTTCCACCGCGAAGACCGAGGTCGCTCGCGCTGGGCCGGCGGGACGAGTGCCGGCGCCCGGGGTGTCGGTGTCTGTCGTGGTCTGCGCCGTACGCCGGGAGGCGCCGGTGAGAACCGGACATCTTCGACCGGCGGCTAGCGGACAGCCACCTCACGAGTCCGTTGATCATGCATTAAGCGGACCACCTCCTCTCACGTGTGCAGTCACGGTACGACGCCCTGCCCGCCACTGACAACGCACTATCCGCCGCAGGTGATCACCTCAAGTAGCGCTGGCAACGGCCGAAAGACGGGTGGGGAAACGTGGGTCGGCGGTGCGAGTTGTTGCGCGGCGGGTGCGCTCAGTTGTGGCGCCGTTGTTGGCTCCGGCGGCCCGGCTACTCCATTCGGGGGAGGCCCACTAACCCCGAAAACAGGAGCGTCTAGTCACTGAGAGTGATCCTGGGGCTAAGTGTGGCCTTGGTCGTCCAGACGGCCTTCCGCCCACCCGATCCAGTTAGGGCAAGGGCACACAGGGAGGGTCGCTCGACCGGCAACGGCGGGCGATGAGGGAGGAAACAATGCGCGTTCGTCACGCAGTGCTCGCCGCCACGGCTGTCTCTTTGCTGTCGGTCGGAACCGTGCTGATGGCATCGGTACAGGCATCCGCCGCCGCGCCGGTCGCCGTCCCGTCCGTGTCCACCGCCTCCGTCGCCACCGCGACCTCGTCTGTCGGCAGCGTTGCCGGGTTGATACTCGGCCTGCTGGCGGTCCTCGCCGTCGCCGCCGTCTCGTTCATCCTGCGCACCGGCGCGGTGCGTCGTACGCCCGCTCGTGCCATCACGATCCCGGACGTCGCCCTGCGCGTCGCCCTGCGCGCCGAGCTTGCGTACGCCGGCGCGTTTGCCGAGTAACGCTCCACCCAGCACTTCGATGCGCCCGGCCCCGCACACGCGGCGCCGGGCGTCTCTCATGCTGGGCGGCTTTCTGCCGACATACACAAGGGACTGCGCTGCGGTCCTGTTTGAGCACGGGTTAAGCAGAAAGCGGTAGCGGTGGCACTCGACGTCGAGCATGCGGGGGCTCGTCACGCGGAACCCGCCCGGGTCGAACGGCCGACCTGGGAGACGGGCTACGCCACCCTGCTCGTCGTTGTCGATGCGCTCGCCGTCACAATCGCCGCCTTCGTAGCCCTCCGCACCCGATTCGCCGAGAGCCCTTCCGCTGCGGTCGGCGGTGTGTCCTACCAGTGGATCACCGCCACATTCGCGCCCGCCTGGGTCGTGCTGATGGCGACCGGCCGCGCGTACGAGTCACGTTTCCTCGGTAGTGGCAGCGAGGAGTACAAGCGCGTCTTCAACGCCGCGATCCGCTTCACGGCGGTCGTCGCGACGATCGCCTACGCCACCAAGCTGGAGCTGGCCCGCGGATACGTTGGAATCGCGCTGCCGCTCGCGACCTTTCTGACGCTGGCCTTCCGGCACCTCGCCCGCAAGGTCGTCTACCGGGCACGCCGCCGGGGCGAGTTGTGCCACCGCGTCCTCGCCGTCGGCAACCGGCAGCAGGTCGAAGAACTCATCCGGCGGGTGCGCCGGGAACCGGGCGCCGGGCTTGTCATCGTTGGCGCCTGCGTCACCGGCAACACCGACACGTTGATGGTCGGCGGTGAGGTCGTGCCGGTCATGGGCGGGCTACCTGACGTACTGGCCGCGGTGCATGCCCTGGAGGTCGACACAGTCGCCGTCGCCGCTTCACCCGGTGTGACAGCGGGAACTCTGCGTCGGCTGTCGTGGGAGATCGAGAGCACCGGCGTCGACCTCGTGGTCGCGCCGCAGCTCACCGACATCGCCGGTCCGCGCATTCACATCCGGCCGGTTGCCGGACTGCCTCTGCTGTACGTCGAGGAGCCGCAACTCACGGGCGCGCGGCGGGTGCTCAAGGGGCTGTTCGACCGCACGATGGCGCTGCTGTTGGTGCTCGTCTTCTCGCCGGTCCTGATCGCGGTGACCCTCGTCATCCGGTCGACGAGCAAGGGCCCTGCATTGTTCAAGCAGACTAGGGTCGGGCGCGGCGGCAAGGAGTTCACCGTCTTCAAGTTCCGCACGATGCGCGCGGACGCGGAGCGGATGCTCGATCAGCTCCGTGAGAAGAACGAGAACTCCGACGGCTTGCTCTTCAAGATGAAATCCGACCCGCGCATCACCCGCGAAGGACGTTTCCTGCGCAAGTTTTCCCTCGACGAGCTGCCGCAGTTGTTCAACGTGCTGCGCGGCGAGATGTCACTGGTCGGCCCGCGCCCCCCGCTGCCGACAGAAGCGGCGCGGTACGGCGACGACGTACGGCGCCGGTTGCTCGTCAAGCCTGGCATCACCGGCCTCTGGCAGATCAGCGGACGCTCCGACCTCGACTGGGAAGAGACGGTCAGGCTGGATCTGTACTACGTCGAGAACTGGTCGATCCCGTTCGACTTCCTGATCCTGTGGCGGACGGCGTTCGCCGTGCTGCAGGGCCGCGGCGCCTACTGAACAAACCGCCGCCTACACTCGAGTTATGACCGGTTCGTGGCAGACGCAGCTGCGTGCAGGCGGCTACCGCCTGACACCGCAGCGCCAGCTCGTCCTCGAAGCGGTCGCCGAACTCGGCCACGCGACTCCCGACGAGATCATGACGGCGGTCCGGCGTACGGCGAACGGCGTCAACATCTCGACGGTCTACCGCACTCTCGAGCTGCTCGAGAACCTCGGGCTCGTGCGGCACACCCACCTCGGCCACGGCGCCCCGACCTACCACGCGGCATCCGAGAGCGACCACGTGCACCTGGTCTGCCGCAGCTGCGACGTGGTCGGTGAGGTCGAACCAGAACTGTTCGCGGTCGTCGTCGAGGCTCTCGCCGCCGAGCAGGGGTTCGTCGCGGACATCGGTCACCTCGCGGTGTTCGGCACCTGCCGGTCGTGTGCGCAGGCGGCTCAGGACGCGCCGTGAGCCCGCTGCTCGCGCAGACTGCGGGTGTGTCGCTGCCCGGGCCTGATGCCGAGGTCGCGGCGCACTACGGAGACTTCTTCGGTGAACAACGCGCGCTCGTCGAGGCCGCGGGCGTGGTCGACCGCAGCCACCGCGGCGTTGTGCGAATCACCGGCGGCGACCGTCTGTCGTGGCTGCACAGCCTGACCACGCAGCACCTGACCGAACTCGCTGATAGCACGGGCACCGAGGCCCTGATCCTGTCGCCGCACGGCCATGTCGAGCACCATCTGCAGCTCGCCGAGGTGGGGGGCACAACCTGGTCTGATCTCGAGCCGGGTGACGCGTCGCCGGTCGTCGCTTTCCTCGACTCGATGCGATTCATGCTCGACGTCGACGTCGCCGGCGACAGCGGCGATTTCATGATGCTGAGTGTCGCGGGCGCGCAGGCCGTCGACGTCCTCGACGCGGTCGGCGTCGCGGTCGATCCGGCGCCGTGGTCCGTCGGCGCGACTCCATGGGGTGGCTACGCGCGTCGCACGCCGTGGCCGGCTGACGGCGCCTTCGACATCGTCGTTCCCCGCGATCAGCTGCTGACCGTCTGGCGCTCGTTGACGGCCGCCGGCGCGCAGCCGGCGGGTCACCTGGCCTGGGAAGCGCTGCGCGTCGAGGCTCGGCGGCCCCGGCTGGGCTTCGAGACCGACCACCGCACGATCCCGCACGAGGTCGGCTGGCTGGCCTCCGCCGTGCACCTCGACAAGGGCTGCTACCGGGGGCAGGAGACGGTCGCGCGGGTGCACAACCTCGGCAAGCCGCCGCGGCGGTTGGTCCTGCTGCACCTCGACGGGTCGACTAACGACCTGCCGCCGCACGGCGCCGACGTCACTGTGGACGGCGCGCGGGTCGGATTCGTCACCACGTCCGCGCGCCACTTCGAGCTCGGCCCGGTCGCGCTGGCATTGATCAAGCGCAGTACGCCGGACGACGCGGCTTTGGTGGCCGGCGACGTGAGCGCCACCATCGACGTCAGCTGACCGGGGCTGGGGCTCAGGTCCAGTTGGCGAGCAGCCCGTCGAGCACGACCGTGGTGCCGCGCGACCGGCTGTTGCGTGCGCCGACGACCCGCACCGTGACGACTCTCGGCGAGGGTCCCGGCCACGACGCGATCCGCACGCGCTTGAGCTGCCGCGTCGCGCTGTAGGTGTCGACGCGACGGACGACCTTGGAGTTGATGACCACGTCGAACATCCCGCCGGTCGGCCCCGTCATGATGAGCGCGTCGACCGAGCTGCCTCGAACAGCCTGGGTTGCCTCCGCGCCGCGGGTAGCCGACGAGAGCACGCTGCCGCCGTACGCCGACGCATGCGCAGCCTTCGTCCACTTGCCGGTGACGGCCAACTGCGTCTGGTCGAGCGCCACGCTGACTGACGAGGTGC
>JBKJZO010000008.1:0-15063 GCA_046715235.1 Mycobacteriales bacterium | reverse complement strand
CCGCGATCGTCAACGCGCACCGGTTCATCTTCGACAGCCGCGACACCGGCGCCGAGGAGCGGCTGGAGATCCTCAACGACAAGGAAGGCGTGTGGCGTTGCCGCACCGTCTTCAACTGCAGCGAGGCCTGCCCGCGCGGTATCGAGGTCACCAAGGCGATCCAGGAAGTGAAGCGGGCCCTGCTCTTCCGCCGCGTCTGACCCCCGCTGCCAACCCGTCCCCGCTACCTTCCGGTGATCCACGGCAGATGATGATGGTTGCGGAAATGATCACACGCCGTGGATCAAGGTGAGGGGCGAGCGGCGCCTAGCGGCGCTTGGCCAGCTTGTCGAGCTCGCGGTCGTCGAAGTACGCGCGCAGATCCTCGTCGTCCATGCCCTTCATCCCGCGCCAGCCGAGGTAGGCGATGGCGGTCGCGAGCACGATGTTGATGACGATCAGCGCAGTGTGCGCGATGTAGTAGCCCTTGGCCTTGCCTTCGGCCTCGGCCAGGTTCTTGGCGAACATCGCCCACGCGGCGTACTGGAACAGCGCGACGCCGATCAAGAACGCGCTAGCGCGGCGGGACAGCAACATGCTCGGGGCTCTCCTCCGTACGACGATCGGCGCCCATGTTCCCACGTCGCCGCGGGATTGAACCAACCCGCACAGTGGTAGGTGGCTCATTCACCCCTTTGCGACCGCCGTGTAACCTGGGCGGACCATGCCTGCCCTCCACACCGGCCGTTCCCGGCTGGTTCCGGCCGCCCTTGCCCTGGTTCTGGCGCTGCCGATCGCGCTCGGCGCATCGCCGGCGTACGCCGCCGACCCGCTCGGCGGGTCCAAGCTCGGTAGCAAGGGCATCGTCGTCGACCCCACCGCGCCCGCCCTGCCGGTCATCACCGCCCAGGGGTGGCTCATCGCCGACCTCGACAGCGGCGAGGTGCTCGCGTCCCGCAATCCGCACGGCAAGTTCCTGCCGGCCAGCACGATCAAGACGTTGACCGCTATCGCCCTGCTGCCCCGGCTCGATCCCAAGACGATCGTCAAGCCCAGCGCCAAAGCCGCCAACATGGAAGGCAGTTCGATCGGGCTGGTGCCCGGCCACCCGATCTCGATCGACCTCCTCTTCACCGGCATGCTGATCGCGTCGGGCAATGACTCGGCGACCGCGCTCGCCGAGTCGGCGGGTGGCGAGAACGTCACCGTCGATTTGATGAACGAGGAGGCCAAACGCCTGCAGGCCGGTGACACCTCCGCCGCCAACCCCACCGG
Source organism: Mycobacteriales bacterium (assembly GCA_046715235.1). Lineage (GTDB taxonomy): Bacteria > Actinomycetota > Actinomycetes > BP-191 > BP-191 > JBKJZO01. Next base: position 13,809 of record JBKJZO010000008.1, on the reverse strand, counting down.
CCTGGATGCCGACGGGCAGTTCTCGTCGCCGTACGACTTGGCGCTGATGGGGCGGGCGGCGCTGAAGATCCCGGCGTTCCAGCGCCACACGAGCACCCGGCAGGCGACGATCCCCAGCCCCAAGGGGCCGTTCCAGATCGCCAACAAGAACCGGCTGCTCTACAACTACGAGGGCACGTTCGGCGGCAAGACCGGCGGCACGAAAAAGGCGTTGCAGACCTACATCGGCTTTGCCCAACGCGGCAACCGGCGAATCGTCGTGACGATCATGAAGACCAGTTTCTGGCGCGCCGAGGCACCCAAGCTGCTCGACTGGGGCTTCAGCGCGGCCGGCCAGGTCGCGCCCGTCGGCGTACTGGTTGAGCCACTCGAGGAGCTCACTGCCGCGAATGGCGGCGCGCCGGGCGCCGCGAACATCGCGCCAGCAGCCGGTGGCGCGGTTAAGGCGGATTCCGCACCGGCAAACAAGGCCACCAAGGACACCTCTGGCGTACCCCGCCTGCCCAGCGGCAGATGGTGGTTCGGCGCCGCTCCGATCGCTGTGTTCCTGATCGTCAGTGCACTCACCCTGCGGCGACGTCGCCGTCGCCGCCGCGGCTTCTACATGCCGCAGACCAAGCTGCGGCTCCCGGTCCGCTAAACCGGGGACGGGGCCCCGCCGACAGGTTCGCACGGTCGGCGGGGGCATCTCCCATCCCTACCCGGTTAGACCGGGTTAGCGCTTCCACCGTCGCCGGCAGGTCCGCTCTGCGCGATCCCACCGTCACCGCCGGAGCCACCCTTGCCGGCATCGCCGCCCGTGGCGCTGCCGCCGTCACCGGAGCGTGCGTTGCCACCGTCGGCCGAGCTTTCGCCGCCGTTGGCGTCTCCGATGATGGTGATGGCCGTGCCGTTGCCGGCATTCAGGCCAGCGGACCCGCCGGTCGCGCACCCGGTGTCGCCGCCGACAGCCTTGCCACCGTCGCCGCCGGCGCCACCTGACGCGCCGTCGCCGCCGTAGGCCTTGCCGCTGTCGCCACCGGCACCACCTGTCGCGGTGGAGTTGGCACTGGCGTTCCCGCCGTCACCGCCGGAACCGGTCTTCGCGTTCCCGCCGTCACCGCCGGATCCACCCTTGCCACCGTCGCCGCCCGTGGCGGTGCCGCCGTCACCGGAGCGTGCGTTGCCACCGTCGGCCGAGCTTTCGCCGCCGTTGGCGTCACCGATGACGGTGATGGCCGTGCCGTTGAGGGCGTTGATTCCACCGCCGCCGCCGTACGCGTTGCCAGTGTCGCCGCCATAGGCCTTGCCACCGTCGCCGCCTTCGCCACCGGATCCGCCGTCGCCAGCCTCGGCCTTGCCGCTGTCGCCACCGTCACCGCCGGTCGCGGTCGACTCGTAACCATTGGCATTGGCATTCCCGCCGTCGCCGCCGGAACCGCTCTTCGCGTTCCCGCCGTCACCGCCGGATCCACCCTTGCCACCGTCGCCGCCCGTGGCGTTGCCGCCGTCACCGGAGCGTGCGTTGCCGCCGTCGGCTGAGCTTTCGCCGCCGTTGGCGTCACCGATGACAGTGATGGCCGTGCCGTTGAGGGCGTTCACACCGCCGTGGCCGCCTTTGGCCTTGCCGGTGTCGCCGCCGTAGGCCTTGCCACCCTTGCCGCCTTCGCCACCGGATCCGCCGTCGCCAGCCTTGGCTTTGCCACTGTCGCCACCGGCGCCACCGGTCGAGCTGGACTTCCAGCCGTTGGCACTGGCGTTTCCGCCGGAACCGCCGGAACCGCTCTTCGCGTTCCCGCCGTCACCGCCGGATCCACCCTTGCCGCCGTCGCCGCCCGTAGCGTTGCCGCCGTCGCCGGAGCGTGCGTTGCCGCCGTCGGCTGAGCTTTCGCCGCCGTTGGCGTCACCGATGACAGTGATGGCCGTGCCGTTGAGGGCGTTCACACCGCCGTGGCCGCCTTTGGCCTTCCCGGTGTCGCCGCCGTAGGCCTTGCCACCGTCGCCACCAGAGCCACCGGACCCGCCGTCGCCGGCCTTGGCCTTGCCGCTGTAACCGCCGTCACCGCCGGTCGCGGTCGACTCGTGGCCACCGGCCCAGGCGTTGCCGCCGTCGCCGCCGGACCCGCTCTTCGCGTTGCCGCCGTCGCCGCCGTAACCACCCTTGCCGCCGTCGCCACCCCAGGCGTCACCGCCGTCGCCGGAGCGCGCCCGGCCACCGTCAGCCGAACTCTCGCCGCCGGTGGCGTCACCCCGGATGAGGGTTACGGCGGTGCCATTGCCTGCATTCAGGCCACCGTATCCGCCCTTGGCCTTGCCCGTGTCGCCGCCGTAGGCCTTGCCGCCGTCGCCGCCGTTGCCGCCGTCGCCACCGTCGCCGCCGTACGCGGGCCCACTGGACCCACCATCTCCTGCATATGCGTCGCCGATGGAATTCCCGGTCGCGTTCGCCGTGGTGAATGGCAGAGTGGCGATTACCAAACCGGAAATTACGGCGACTGCACCGCGACGAACGCGGCGCCCTATCGTCGTTTCGAACATATGTATCGCTCCAATTGGTCGAGATTGCCTATTGCGCAATGCAATAGGGCATGGGCATTGCCGGCTCGAGGCAGTTTCGCCTCAGAGGCGCAGCTACCCGGGGCGCTCGACCAGAGCGAGGAAACCGCTGGAAAGCCCGCCGGCACCGGATTGGCGACGAACCCGGCGGGGGTCTGGGAAGAATGCGAAGAGACTGACGAGCACCGCGATCAGCGGCCAACCGGCGGCGCCGCCGGAGCCCGCGCGGGCAGTCTCAAAGAAGTTGACAAGAGCTGTCGTCGGCGACGGAATCGGCCACGAACGGCGCGGTGTCTGCCCACCATCAGTGTTGGAAGCGGCCGCGCTGAATCCACTGAGAGCCGGCGGCCACCCTCTGGCAGCCACGGCGCCCGGCCCGCCGGAGAACGTCCCGTTCCAGCCACTCGCGCGGGTCGCTGCGCCATGTGCGAACGCCATCACAGACGCCGGGTAAGCACTGCGCGTCACGTGGCTGACAGGTACGAGGCTTCCAACCCGTTCCGCCGCGGTGGCGGATGCGAAGCCGGAGTCGTCAGCCGCAACCCGATCGCTGCCGGTCACTGCCGTCGCGGCCGGTTCGGTTGCCCAAGACTCGGGCGGCGCGGTGGTGGCAATGAGTGGCTGCACCGGCGACGTGGCGGCGGTAGCCGCGGATGAAGCCGGAGCAGTCGACGTCATTGGCGCCACGACCGCTGGGCGTACTGGTGCGATGACGGCACTTGCGCTCTCGGTTGCCGTCGTCAGCGTCGCGCTCGTGACCTCGATCGCACCGGTGGCTGCTGGTCCTGCTGACTGAGTCACGGTCGTCGTCACTGCGTCGACGATCACGACTGCGTGTACAACTGGCGCGGGAACAGCGGGCGCGGGAACAGCGGGCGCGGGCACTGCAGGCGCGGGCACTGCAGGCGCGGGCACTTCAGGCACCGAAACTGCGGGCACCGGTACCGCGGGCGCGGGAACCGCGAGCGCCGGCGACGTCACGACTGGGGCCGTCTCAGCAGCGGCCTGCGTCACGGCTGCGGCGGGCTGCTCGGCGACGGGCGCCGGCGCCTGCACGGACTCGACGGCGTCAGCGGCCAACGTACGCAGATCAGGGGTTTGCGCGTGCGCTTGGTCGGATGCCAGCAAGACCACGATGGCTGCGGCGAAGAGCACAAAGAAACCTGCGACGAGTGTTGCCGGTCGCGGTGCTCCCCGAGGCCACGATGCCTGCACGAGGTCGCCCTCCCCTGGCAGCCCGTGTACAAAACGCAGGAAACGTCGAGAAACCCTTGATGCGTAAGGGATTTCGATGCGGGGGTGAAATGATCGACAGTCTGTAGCGGTGCCCGCACGCTTCGCAGCAAGATCTCACTCTGCGACGGCGACACGTAACGATCTGTGATCCACACTTTCAGGCTTTGGAAAGGTGCGACAGGCCATCTGCAAGCCGTCTCGGTTCGACGCCGACGAGCTCACGCATCGCCGCAATGTCGACGGGCGACTCGCCGTTCGCGAAGTCGACGGCGCGCGGCGAAAGGATCCTTCCAGGCAGCCGGTAGAGCACCAGCGCACCGAGCTTCACGAGCAAAGGTGGCGTGGGTAGCACCAGCCGCCGTAGCCGCATCGCGGTCAGCATCGTCTTCACGATTGCGCGCATCGACAGAGTCTCGGGACCCCCGGCACCGATGACGACGTTCTTCGTGGTCTCGCTATCAACGCCGCGGGCGACCACCTTGGCCACGTCATCGACGTGCACCGGCTGCACGGTGTTGCGGCCCAGACTCGTCAGCGGTACGACGGGCGACCACCGCGCGATCGCGGCAAACCGGTTGAGTGCGTGGTCGCCCGGTCCGTACATCCATGACGGCCGCACGATGACCCACTCGAGACCGCTCTCGCGAACGATGCGCTCGGCGGCGTCCTTCGCCACGAACCACTCCTCCGGCCGGCCCTCGCCGGCTCCCGCTCCGGAGATGTAGACGTAGCGACGCACGCCGGCTGCGACAGCCGCGGCGACGAGGTTCTGTGTGCCCCTGCGGTCATACTCGTCATAGGTCAGTCCGGCGCGCGGCACCTCGACCGGATGCCCGGGGAACTGCACCGCACCCACCACGCAGTCGACGCCGTCCAGGGCGGCACCGAGCGTCGCGGGATCGCGAACGTCGCCGCGCACCATCGAGACGCCGGGATCGTTGGCGAAGGGGTTGGCGCTGCCACGGCTGAGCACGCGTACCGGAAGGCCACGCTGCCGAATTGCCAGCACGATCGCTCGCCCGGTGAAGCCGGTGCCGCCCGCGACCAGGATCACCAGTACCTCATCGTCATGCGGGTCCCCTTCGTCAGGATCAGTATCAGGCCGGGGGTCGCCTCTCGCCTCCCGTAGCGTCCTTGGACAGGACCGAGGACGCGGGGACACCTGGTTCCTCGATCGCCTGCCGCTGCGCGGGCGACAAGCCCGCCTCGCGCGCCGCCGCATTCGACGACGTACCCGATGGCATTGCGTCGTCGGTGTAGGGCCCGGTCACGGTCCACGCGGCGGCGTAGAGAGTGAGGCGGGCGACCAGGTTCATCCAGACGAGCAAGCCAGCGACGACGGCGAAGGTGCCGAACACGCGCGATCCTTCAGTGACGAATCGTTCGACATAAAAGCGGCCGACGAGCTTGAGAACGCCGAATCCGACTGCCGCGAATAACGCGCCTTTGGCGACCTGGCCGAAGGGCCGCCCGATGCGAGGTAGGCGGGTGAATAGGTAGCCGAAGAATGCGGTATCGGCGAGAAGCCCGATGACAAAAGCCGCCGTAGATGTTGCAACGGACGCGATCGTTGAATGCCCTTGCAATCCGAGACGTTCGAGCACCCAGCCCGACGAGGCAGCGACGACCCCCGTGGCGACCAGGGACACCCCGATCGTCGCGCCGAGACCGGCGAGCGTCACGACGTCGAGCAACTTCTTGCGGGCGACGTTGCCCATGTCGAGGTTGTGGTGCCACATCACCCGGAGCGCGTCGCGTAACGAGTCGAGCCAGCCCAGCCCGGCCCAGACGAGACCGGCAAGGCCGATGACCCCAGCCTGGGCGCGGTTCGTAAGCACCGTCTGCAGTTCGTGGCTGATGCCCTCGTAGACGCCAGGGAGGTACTCCCGGAACCGGTCGAGCACTTGAGCCTGCAGCTGCGGGTCGCGTTCGAGCACAAACCCGGTCAACGAGAGCGCGAGCAGGACCAGGGGGAAGAACGACAGGAATGCGTAGTACGTGATGGACGCCGCGAGCCGGTCCCCTGTGTCGCGGCGGTACCGGCCACCCGCCCGCACGAGATGGTCGAACCAGCCGGCCTTCCCACGCGCGCTGTTCACAGCGCGGGGGGCCCCAGCGAGGGCGCCGGAGAGCCAGCTCATGCCGTCGGCGTACCCGTTGCCGGGAGCGCCCAACGTGCTTACCGCCGGATGGCCAGTGTGATCCACGTGCGGCGCGGGCAACCTCCCGGTAGCGAGGCAAGCGGATGCGCACAGACGCGACGGAGACTCTCGATGAGCGAACGATGGTCGGATCACTTCGGCGGCCTGTTCCACAGGCTGCCCGAAGCGTTGCGCCACCACGATCGGCCGCGCCCGCACAGAGACACCAAGCACGAGCCGCAGAGCACGCCGACGTCGAAGACACCGCCTGATGACGAGAGCATCACGCCACCGGTGACGGCGTCGGGCGAGGTTCGCGACGACGGCCACGGCCGGGCCGCCGAGAACCCGACTCAGATCCCGGCCAAGGGCTGGAAGGACGTTGCCGTCAGGGTCAAACGCCAAGTAAAAGAGGACAACCTCGGACTTGTCGGTGCGGGGGTGGCCTTTTACGCATTGCTTGCGCTGTTTCCCGCGATCGTCGCCCTGATCTCGCTCTACGGTCTCGTCGTCGATCCGCCGCAGGCGGTGAAGCATGTCGAATCGATCCTCGACTTCGTGCCCGAGTCGTCACGGGGCATCATCGAGAATCAACTGGAGGGCATCACCAGCAGCTCGGAGACCGGCCTCGGCATCGGTCTGGCCGTCTCGCTGATCGCGGCGCTCTGGAGCGCCTCCAGCGGAATGCGCGCGCTGATGACGGGCCTGAACCTCGGGTACGACGAGCAGGAGACGCGCAAGTTCATCAAACTGCGGGTCGTCTCGCTCGTGTTGACCCTGGGCGCGCTCCTGCTCACGATCGTCTCGCTCGGCGGCGTCGTCGGCGTACCAGCGGCTTTCGACGCCGGCGAGCCGCTCGGTATGGCGCTCGCGTGGCTGCGCTGGCCCCTGCTCGCCGCGCTCATGATGGCCGGGCTCGCGGTGGTCTATCGCTACGGTCCCGACCGCGAGGACCCGAAGTGGAGTTGGGTCAGTTGGGGGGCCGGCATCGCCACGCTGGTGTGGGTGATCGCGTCCGCGATCTTCTCGTTCTACGTCTCGAGCTTCGGGAAGTTCAACGAGACCTACGGCGCCCTCGCAGGCGTCGTCGTGCTCATGACCTGGCTGTCGCTGTCGTGCTTCATCGTGCTGGTCGGCGCCGAGATCAACGCCGAGCTGGAACGTCAGACGGCCAAGGACACGACGTCGGGCCCGCCGCGGCCGCTCGGCGAGCGCGATGCGTACGCCGCCGACACGGTCGGGGCGCGCGCCGACCAGCTCGAGCACAAGAGGCAGCCGCAGCAATAGGCGCCCCGCGCCGGGGGCCTACTCGCCGCGAACGATGCTGTAGAGAACGAGGTCGTGGTAGGCGTCCGCGCGGAACTGTGCGCCGCGCACGACGCCCTCGCGCGTGAATCCCGCCTTGGTCAACGCCCGCTGCTCGGCGACGTTGTCGATGTCGGTCGACGCCTCAACCCGGTTGACGTCGCTCGTGTCGAACAGGTGCGCGGCCAGCAGTCGCTGAGCGCGCGCGCCGTGACCCTGGCCGCGGTGTTCGGGGCGCAGCGCAATCCCGATGTCGAACGCCGCCGACTCCGCATTGGGGCCATAACGGACCTGGTGCCAGCTCAGGTCGCCGATGATCGTGCCGTTGGCCAGCTCGACGATCAGCCGGCCGTGATCAGCCGTGTTGAATCCGCCCTCGGGAAAGCCCTCGCTGAACCGCGGCGGCCGGTCGCTTCCCTCGAAGTAGTTGAACGGCTGCTCCTCCGCAGACCGCTGCTCCCAGAGCATGAGCAGCGGCACATCGTCCGGGCCAACCTCGCGCAGGACGACCTCGCCGTCCGTTGCCACGCTCATGCCGTCAGTGCTTGGCCGGCACGAAGCCGATGCTCGCCCGCACCATGTCCATCGTCTCCTCGGCGACCCGGCGAGCGCGCTCGGCTCCGTCGGCGAGCACCGCGTCGAGACCCTCCGCGTCGCCGTACAGCCGGTGGAAACGCTCCTGAATCGGCGCGGCGAACTCGACGATCGCCGCGGCCACGTCGGCCTTGAAGTCGCCGTAGCCCTTGCCCGCGTAGGCCGCCTCGAGCTCGGCCACCGGGCGGCTCGAAATCGTCGAGAGGATCGTGAGCAGGTTGGTGATGCCGGGCTTGTCCGCCTCGTCGGCGGTGACTTCGCGGCCGGTGTCGGTCACGGCGGACTTGACCTTCTTGGTCAGCACCTTCGGGTCGTCGAGCAGGTCGAGTACGCCGGACTGGGACTCCGCCGACTTGCTCATCTTCGACGTGGGGTCCTGCAGGTCGAGGATCTTCGCGGTCTCCTTGACGATGAGCGCCTCCGGGATCGTCAGGGTCGAGCCGAAGCGGGAGTTGAACCGCTGCGCGAGATCGCGGGTGAGCTCCAGGTGCTGGCGCTGGTCCTCGCCGATGGGCACAAAGTTGGCCCGGTAGAGCAAGATGTCGGCGGCCTGCAGGATGGGGTAGGTGAACAGGCCCACGGTCGCTCGCTCGGCGCCGCCCTTGGATGACTTGTCTTTGAACTGCGTCATCCGGCTGGCCTCGCCGAAGCCGGTCAGGCAGCCGAGGATCCAGGCCAGCTCGGCGTGCTCGGCGACGTGACTCTGCAGGAAGATCGTGCACCGCTGCGGGTCGAGGCCGATCGCGAGCAGCTGGGCCGCGGCGACGCGGGTACGGCGGCGCAGCACCTCCGGGTCGTGCCCGGACGTGATCGCGTGCAGGTCGACCACGCAGTAGAACGCATCGTGCGTGTCCTGGAGCGCCACCCAGTGACGCAACGCACCCAGGTAGTTGCCGAAATGGAAGGAGTCGGCTGTCGGCTGGATGCCGGAGAGCACGCGCGGTCGGTCAGTCATGGTCGTCGAGTCTAGGGTCGGCGTCCGCGACTTTCTTGACCTTGAGCCGCGCGATCCGGCGGCCGTCGAGCTCGGTCACGGCGATGCGAACACCGTCATGCTCGACCGCGTCACCGATCCGCGGCACCCGGCCGAGGACACTCACGACGAACCCGGCCACAGTCTCGTACGGGCCGTCGGGCAGCTCGACGTCCGTCCGCTCGCGGAACTCGCCGAGATTACAGAGGCCGTCGATCTGCAGCTCGCCCTCACGCAGCGGGGTCGCGACTTGCGCCGCGTCGTCGTACTCGTCGCGGATGTCTCCGATCAGCTCCTCGATGAGGTCCTCGAGGGTGACGATGCCGGCGGTGCCGCCGTACTCGTCGACGACGACTGCGAGGTGATGCCCTTCGCGCCGCATCTCCGAGAGCGCGGGCAGCACCTTCTTGGTGGCGGGGAGCAGCTTCACCTCGCGTGCCAGCTCTCCCACGGTCGCCGCGGCACGGCCGTCGGGAGTCATCAGGTCGCGCACGTGGATGAACCCGGCGACGTCGTCACTCGACCCACGGATCACCGGATAGCGGCTGTGGGGGGCCGACTGGACGATCTCGAACGCCTCGGCGACCGGCACTGACGCGTCGAGGAAGCTGCACTCGGTGCGCGGAATCATCACCTCTCGCACCTGCCGGTCGCCCGCTTCGAACACCTCGTCGATGAGCCGGCGCTCGTCGCCAGTCAGCGACTCGTGCGCCGCCACCAAGCCGCGCAGCTCTTCTTCCGTGATCGAGTCGCCGCCGGCGTCCGGATCGCCCCTGAAGAGCCGGACGAGAAGCCGCGTCGAGGTGGAGAGCAGCCAGATGAAAGGCCGGGTGAAGCTGGCGAAGCGGTCAAGAACCGGCGCGGAGCGCACCGCCCACTTCTCGGCGTTCTGCATCGCCAGTCGCTTGGGCACCAGCTCGCTCAGGGTGATCGATATGTAGGTCAACACGAACGTGACGAGCACTAGCGCCACGAGGTCGGCCGCATCGGTGCCGCCACCTGCCGGCAGCACCTCGTCGGGCGAGCGCCCGAGACCGAGCTCGCGCAAGGACGGTGCAACCCGGTCGGCGAACCGGGCGCCACCGAACGCCGCGGACAGGAAGCCTGCAAGTGTGACCCCGACCTGTACGGCGGCGAGAAAGCGCGTCGGCTCCGAGACCAGTTTCGCTACGCGTGCGCCGCGTCCGCCCCTGTCGGCCAGCGCCCGCACCTGGCTCTCGCGCAGGGACACCAAAGCGATCTCGGAGCCGGCGAAGAACGCACCGATCGCGATGAACAGCAGCACTACCGCGACGTCGACGATCACACGCGCTCACCGCGTGGGTCGCGTCTGTGGCCCGGATCGGTCATCGCGAGCAACAGGCTAGAGGCTGGCGACGTCCGCTTGCTTGGAACGGACCGCCTCAGCCGCTTCCTTGAGCGCGGCGAGCTCCGCGGCCTCGAGCGGGATCTCGTCGACGGCGAGCACACCCTCACGGCCCAGCTTGGCCGGTACGCCGAGATAGACACCGCTGATGCCGAACTGCCCGTCGACCCAGGCGCACACCGGCATCGACGCGCCGCTGTCCTTGGCGACCGCTTCGGCCATGCGGGCCGCCGCCGCGGACGGCGCGTAGTAGGCCGAGCCGGTCTTGAGCAGGGCGACCACCTCGGCGCCGCCGTTGCGCGTGCGCGTGACGAGCTCGTCGATCTTGTCGGCGGGCAGCAGCTCCGAGAGCGGCTTGCCGTCGACCGTGCAATGCGAGGGCACCGGCACCATCGTGTCGCCGTGCGAGCCGAGCGTCAGCGTCTTGACCGAGCGCACCGGTACGCCGAGCTCCTCGGCCACGAAGTTGGTGAACCGCGCCGAGTCGAGCATGCCCGCCTGGCCCATGATGCGGTTCTTCGGGAAGCCCGAGACGTTGGCGGCGAGTGCCGTCATCTCGTCAAGCGGGTTGGACACCACGATGATGACCGCGCCCGGGGAGTGCTTGGCGATGTTCTCGGTAACTTCGCGCACGATCCGCGCGTTGGTCTCGAGCAGGTCCATCCGGCTCATGCCCGGCTTGCGCGGCAGCCCAGCGGTGATGACGACGACGTCGGACTCCGCGGTCTTCTCGTAGCCGTCGGGGCCGCTGGTCGTGACGCCGACGACCTTGGTCTCGAAACCCTCGACCGGCCGCGACTGGTTGAGGTCAAGCGCCAGGCCCTCGGGCCAGCCCTCGCGGATGTCGGTGAGCACGACCTCGTCGAACACGTCGTACTCGGCGAGACGTTGCGCCGTCGTCGAACCGTAGAAGCCTGCTCCAACAATCGTGACTTTCACTGCTGTTGTCTCCTTGGCTCGCTCGGCTCAGGCCTGCAGCTGCTCGATGATCGCGTCGGCGTACTCGGCGGTGCCGACGGCGGTGGGATCGTCGCGGTTGGGCTTCAGGTCGTAGGTGACCCGCTCGCCCTTGGCGATGACCGCGGCGACGGCGTTCTCGAGGTTGCGCGCCGCGTCGAGCTCGCCGAGGTGCTCCAGCATCAGCTTGCCGGAGAGGATCATCGCGGTCGGGTTGACCTTGTTCTGCCCCTTGTACTTCGGCGCGCTGCCATGCGTCGCCTCGAAGACCGCGCAGTCGGTGCCGATGTTGGCGCCGGGGGCTACGCCGAGGCCGCCCACCATGCCCGCGGTGAGGTCAGACAGGATGTCGCCGTAGAGGTTGGGGAGCACGAGCACGTCCCACTCGTTGGGGCGCGTGACCAGACCCATGCAGGTGGCGTCGACTAGGTTTTCCCACGCGTCGATCTCGGGGTAGTCCTTCGCGACCTCGCGGAAGACCGACAGGAAGAGGCCGTCGGTGAACTTCATGATGTTGCTCTTGGTGATGCAGTGGACCCGCTTGCGGCCGTTGGCCTTCGCGTATTCGAAGGCGTAGCGGATGATCCGCTCCGACCCGAACGTGCTGATCGGCTTGATCGAGATCCCGGACCCCTCGCGGATTTGCTTCTTCTGCAGACCGTTGAGGAAGCCGCGCACCTGCTCGGCTTCCGGCGTACCGGATTCGTACTCGATGCCGGCGTAGAGGTCTTCGGTGTTCTCGCGGACGATGACGACGTCGACGCCCACGTCGGTGAAGTGCGAGCGCATGCCCGGGTAGAGCTTGCAGGGGCGCAGGCAAGCGTAGAGCTCGAGCTCGCCGCGCAGCGCGACGTTGACGGAGCGAAAGCCGGTGCCGATCGGCGTCGTGATGGGGCCCTTGATCGCGACCTTGTTGCGCTTGACCGAGTCGAGCGTCTCCTGCGGCAACGGGGTGCCCGCGGTCTCCATCACGTCGACGCCGGCCTGCTGGACGTCCCAGTCGAACGAGGAGCCCACTGTCGCGGCCGCGGCTTCGAGCACCCGTCGCGTCGCCTCGGTCAGCTCCGGTCCTACACCGTCGCCGGGAATCAATGTGACGCGGTGCGTCGTGCCCATGTAAACGCCTCTTCTTGGGGGGTCGGCCGGATTCGTCGGTGCCCCGGAGGCTACCCGGACCGCTCCATGCCCCGCTAACCGGCGGCAGCCCGCCGTACCGCGTGATCAGTGCAGGTCAGAAGCGCGGAACGACCGCGGCGAGCAGTACGACGGCCGCGCCGAGTGTGCCGAGGCTCACGACGTCGGTCGTGCGGCCACGAACCGCGAGTACGCCGACGCGCCGGGTCGGCAGGACCAGCCGAAGGAAACCGCCGGCCAGCAAGGCGATGCCGCACACGAGGACCCCGCGCCGCCAGTAGTGCATCGCCACCAGACCCACGCTGGCAGCGAAGCCCGCCAGCACGGCGAGCATCGGGAGCTCGCGCGTCAGGTGTTCAAGACGCTTCACGGCTGCTCGCCGGGGGCGCCGACCGGGAACGTGCCGGGCCTGGGCGGCGGAGGCGGGTTGCCGCGGAGCACGGACATGGCCAGCTCGGCATGCGCTGCGCGGACGAACACGTGGTCGGTGGTGAAGCCGGCCATCGCGGCCAGCGGGATGCGCGCGGCCGCGAGCCGTCCCGCGACGTCGGCGAGGAACCCGACGAGCTGCCAGGGAAGGGGGCCCGGGAACGTGATGCGCCGCCAGCCGGGCTCGCTCTCGAGCGGAGGGTCGAGCTGGGCGAGAGCGGCCTCCGTGCACATGACGGTGGTCTCGGTGCCGTCGTCGATGACCGCGTGGAAACCGGGGATAGGCGCAGCCGGGCGCCAGCCGGCCGGATAGCGGGCCACGACCGCGAGATCGGGGTCGAGGATCGGCTGGTGGTCGGGCGCGGACTCCCAGTGGACGACGTACACAGCGCTGCCGTCGGGTCCGACGACCTCGGACTGCAGGCCGGCGGCGAGCTCGTCAGCAAGCCCGTCCTGCGCGCCTGCGTCGGCCATGCGATCCGCCTTCCAGTGTCTGCGCGGCGAGTCTATTGGGCCTGGTCGGCGGGTTCGGCGAAGACAACGGGTTCAGCTAGCGGGCGCGCGGGGTAACCATGAGGCAACGACGACGGACCGTGAAGGCAACCGCGTGCAGCCTGTGGCGGCGGCCAGGGCATCACCAAGGAGGACCGAGTGACGACGCCGTTCCTGCGGGTCGAGGAGTCGGGGGAAGTGCTGGAGCTGGGGAGCGAGGTGTCGACCGTCGGGCGAGGTGACGGCGTCGACATCAAGCTGTCGGACCCGAGCGTGTCGCGCCTGCACGCCGAGCTGGTCCGGCGCGGACCGTTCGTCTACCTGGCCGACCTGGGCCTGTCGACCAACGGGACCCGGGTCAACGGCCGGCCGGTCGGGCGTCGGGTGCTCCGCAATGGCGACGTGGTGTCGTTCGGCACCGCCCGCACCCGCGTCGGCGGTATTGAAGAGGAACAGGACGAGATCGACCCGACGTTGGAAATGCGCCGGGTGTCCGCTCCTGACCTCACTCGCCGGGAGGTCGAGGTGCTGACGTCGCTGTGCCGCCCGGCGCTGGTGCACGAGGCGTTCGTGGCGCCGGCGACGGCGAAGGAGATCGCCGACGAGCTGGTCGTCACGGAGGCCGCGGTCAAGCAGCACCTGTTGCG
>JBKJZO010000007.1:0-10759 GCA_046715235.1 Mycobacteriales bacterium | reverse complement strand
TGGGGTCGGGCCGGCGAGGCGGGGGTTGGTGCCGGGGCAATGCGCGTAGATGGCCTTTAACGCGTTGGTGGGATCGCGCGCGTCGGTCAGGGCATGGACCCTTATGGACGCCGACCCGTTAGTCAGTGTCTGCGTCGGACCACTCAGGGGCCCCGCAGTCTCGGTGGCTCCGCAAACGAGCGAAGGGGCGACGGTCGCGCTTTCCTCGCCCGCGACAACACGCCAACCGGGCAGCCATGCATCGTCCGCGGTGAGTACGCCGACGACCGGCGGCGCGGACTCCGCCGGCTCGACTGGCTCTTGAATGACAGTCGGCTCCGGCTGGGAATCCTCGGGTGTGTTCGATCCGCGCATGGCCAGCCAGGTGAGCGCCACGACGAGGACGACGACAGCAACCACGCCGTTAACCGCCAGGGTCCGGACACGACTGTGCCGACGCATCAGCCGTCTACTGTCCCGGGCCGGGGAGTCCGGCGGGCCCGCGCGATGCGACATCTACAGCGCGCGCATCCTGTTGTTGCGCGCGTTGTGCTCCAGCTCCGCGAGCCCGAGGTGCTCGAGCAACGGCGGCACGTACATGCCGAAACGGCCGCGGTAGCCCTTGCGCAACCCATACCAGCCGCCGACCGGGTTGGCCTCCGAGCGCCCCCACGCCTCGACGCTGCCTTCAGCCGCGGGCTTCTGCTCGTCGGCGGCGCCGAGCGGCACCCAGTCGCCGTTCTCCTTGAGCATGGCGTGCAGGTCCTCGATGCAGCGCAGGTGGTAGCTCAGCTCGGTCGTGCCCACCTTGCAGACCAGAGCGGGCGGATCGCGCGACTCGTCGCGGAACAGCAGGTACTCCGACTGGCCCGGCGGCGTACGCAAGGTCCACGGGCTGTCGGGAGTGCCGTCACCGGTGACCTCGGCCATGCTGCCTCCTGTGCTATCCCCTGCTGCCGACCTCGACCTGGATCGTATGGTGTCCGGTCGCCCCGTCCGGATCAACGCTGCTGCGCTTGTCGGTCTGCACGTAGCCGGTCGCATCCGTCGCGCGTACGGCGATCGTGTGTTCGCCCGGACCGGCGGTCCAGTCGTAAACCCACTGCCGCCAGCAGTTCACACCGAGCGAGTCGGCGAGGCGGGCCGGCTGCCACGGGCCGTCGTCCACGCGCACTTCGACGCCGGTCACGCCGCGCCCTTGCGCCCACGCGACGCCCGCGATCGGCGTACGCCCGCCGGCCAGCACCTGCCCACTGCGCGGAACGTCGATGCGCGACTGGGTCTTGATCGGGCCTTCCTTCGACCAGCCGCGCGGGATCCAGTAACCGTCGCGGTCCTTCCAGCCGTCGAGCTCGATCGCCGTCAGCCACTTGGTCGCGGACACGTAGCCGTAGAGGCCCGGTATGACGAGGCGAGCCGGGAAGCCATGCCGGGCCGGCAGCGCCTCGCCGTTCATGAACAAGGCGACCATCGCGTCTGGCTGGCTCGTTGCAATCGCGGTCGGGAAGCCGGCCGTGAACCCGTCCTTCGACACGCCGACGATCTGATCGCCGTCGGCGTGTACGCCGGCGCGATCGAGCAGCACGGACAGCGGGACGCCCTGCCACCTGGCGTTGCCGATGAGGCCGCCGCCGACCTCGTTGGACACGCAGGCGAGGGTGATGTCGGCTTCGATGTGCGGCATCGCGAGCAGTTCGTCGTAGCTGAGCCGGAAGGGGCGGTCGACCCGGCCTCGTACGACGAGCTCCCAATTGCCCGGGTCGATCTGCGGCACCGTCAGCGCAGTGTCGATGCGGTAGAAGTCGCGGTTGGGCACGTAGAGCGGCGCGACGCCGTCGATGCCGAGATCGGCGCCGGCCGGCGCAGACGGCGCGAGCTTGGCCGGGGTCGGTCTCTTGACCGCCGCGCGGATCGCGGCGATGCGTTCACGCCCGGCGAGCATGCGGCCGGCGATGCCGGTGCTTGCGGCTACGACCACGGCCGTCGCGGCGATCCGCACGAACCCGCGCCGGTCAACCCCCGGGTCGGACGGGCGGACCGTCAGGTGTTCGGCGTCCCGTGCCGGCGGTACGGCGGCGCGCAACATCGCGACCAACGTGACCAAACCCGCGAGCGCCCCCACCGCCGCGACGACGACCACCCGAACCACCGACGCCCCGCTGTCCTGTGTCGCAGCCAGAACCCCGAGCGCGGCGAACGCGGCGAAACCCGCGGCCGCGATCGCGACGTGCCTCCTGGCAGCCAGCCCCAATAGCGCGCCGAACAGCACTGCCAGGACCACGATCGTCGTGAGGAGGACCGGCTTGTCGTTGCTTCCGAAGTTGCGGATCGCGAACCGCTCGAGCTCGCCCGGTACGGCGTCGATCACCGAATTCCCGATCGCCACGACCAGTGAATCGACACCATCGAGCGCACCGGCCAGTAGCTCGGTGACTCCAACGCCGACCGCGGCGGACAGCCCGCCCGCGACCGCAGCACGCACGTGCGTGGGGCGATTCACGTCCTCAGGCTACGAGCCGGTCGGCGTTCCCGCTCCCCGAAGGTCCTACGGCTCGGCCACGAGCGCCGCGCCGGCGACCGGCCGGCGTACGACGAGACCGGCCAGCGACCGGGCCGCGGCCTCGATGTCTTCGGTGTCGGGCCAACCGGCGTGGCTCGCAACCCACCTCAGGAGGACGTCGGCGGTTGCGTCGGCGTCGGCTTCGCCCCCCGCGGCCCGGACGACGCCCACCGCGTAGGCCCGCGCCTGCTGCCAGGGCGCGGCGTCGCCGTACCGCAGCAGTACGCCGAGCACGCCGGGCTCGGTCTCGGCGACCTTGCGCAGGACCGGGTGGAGGGCGACGCCGGTCGCCGCGGACAGGAGTGCCGCCACGACCCGCTCGTCGGGCGAGGCGTTGTCGTGCTCGGCGGAGGCGGTCGCGATGAGCAACTCGACCTCGCTCGCGACCAGCGCGGCGTAGACCTCGCTCTTGTCACGGAAGTGGTTGTAGAGGGTGGCCTTGGCCACGCCGCCGAGCCGGGCGATATCGCCCATCGTTGACTTGCGGGTGCCGTAGCGCAGGATGCACTGCGCGGCGCCGGCCAGGATGGCCACCCGCGAACGCGACATGTTGTTGCCCGCGCGGGTGCGGGTGCCGCTGGTGGCGGCAGGCTGCGCGAAGCCGGCGGAGATGACGGGCCCGTCCCGCTACGCCGCGACCCGGGGTGAGGGGGGTCGCGGCGAGCCGACCGCCGTGAGCGTTGCGACCGGCTCCAGCGAAGGGGTTTCGAGGGCACCAGCGGCGGGGGTGGGCACAGCTTCGAGCACCGGCGCCTGGGCGGGTTCGGACACGGCGAGGTCATCGGCAACGGCCCGCAGTACGTCGGACACACGCAGCCCCAGCGCGTCGCAAATCGAGTTGAGGAGCTCCGAGGAGGCTTCCTTGTGGCCGCGCTCGACCTCGGACAGGTAGCCAAGGGAGACGGCCGCGGAGCCCGCGACATCGCGAAGAGTGCGCTTCTGCCGCTGCCGCTGGCCGCGCAGCACCGCGCCGAGGTGACGGCGCAACAGACTCATCGCCGGACCTCGGTCACGCCGTCATTCGACCTCATGTCATCAACCGTACCTTTCGATCGCGGCTCGCATAGTGCATCGGCGCGTGTTGTCGACAACCGAAGCGGATCGAGCAGCTGCGCCGGGCTAGCCGGACGGCTCGACGGGCGCCTCGCCTGCGAGATGGAGTCGCAACAGGTTCATCGCAGCGACCGTCGCAAAGACCCGAATGCGTGGCCGGTCGGCGGGCATGCGCAGCGAGCGGACGGTGACACCTCCAGGCGCGGCGAGCCCGACGTGCACGGTTCCGACCGCCTGGCCGTCTTGTTCAGCCGGCCCCGCGACCCCCGTCAGCGCGAGCCCGTACGTCGTTGCGAGACGCTCGCGGACGCCGGTGGCCATCGCTGTCGCGACCCGCGCCGACACCGCCCCCTCGGACTCGAGCAGATCGGCCGGTACGCCGAGCAGCGAGTCCTTGAGGTCGCTCGCGTAGGCGATGACTCCACCCCGGAACACATCGCTCGCTCCCGGCGTCTGCGTCAGGGTCGCTCCCAGCAGTCCGCCGGTGAGCGACTCGGCGACGCTGACCGTCTCGCCACGCTCGCGCAGCAACTGCAACAGCACCGCATCGAGCGTGTCGCCGTCGACGCCGTAGACCGCCGAGCCGAGCGCCGCGCGCACCTCTGCCTCCACCGGCGCGAGGACAACTCTCGCCTCGTCGGGCGACGCGGCCTTGGCGGTGATACGCACCCGAGTCTGCCCGCCGCTCGCGAGGAAGGCGATGGTCGGATTGCCGCGCGACTGCAGCCGCTCGACCAGCGGCTCGACCGCGGCCGCGACCGCCGACTCCCACATGCCCGCAGTGTGCAGGACGCGGTTGACGATGACGGCGGGGTGGCCGGCGCGGGTCAGCAGGTGGGGCAGCACCGACTCGCTGAACATCGCCTCCATCTCGTGCGGTACGCCGGGCAGTGCATAGATGACGCGGCCGCCGACCTCGGCCCGCACACCGGGCGCGCTGCCGGTCACATTGCGGATCGACGCCGCCCCGGCCGGCAGATCCGCCTGGCGGTAGTTCATCTCCGGTACGTCGCGCCGCAACTCGGTGAAGCGCCGCCGCAGCGCCGCCTCCAACCCGGCATCGCGCACCAGCGCCACACCGGCGGCGGCCGCGATGGCCTCGCGGGTCAGGTCGTCCTGCGTCGGGCCGATGCCGCCGGTCACCACAACGGCGTCGGCGCGCGTGCAGGCAGTGGTCAGCACCGCCGCGATGCGCTCGACGTTGTCGCCGACGACGACGGAGTGGGTGACATCGATGCCGGCCTCGGCGAGCCTGGCGCCGAGCCAGGCGGCGTTGCCGTTGACGATCTCACCGAGCAGCAGCTCCGTGCCGACCGCGACGAGCTCGACGCGCAACGGCTCAGACCCGGCGGTCCGGCGTACGACGGGCGGCTGCCGCGCTCGCCCGCAACTGCCGCTGGCGCTGGGCGCGCGGGCTGGTGCGGCGCAGCGTCAGCGCCCGGGCGACGTAGTCGGCGCCAGTGACAGCGGTGACGACGACGGCGGCGGTCATCACCACAGCGCGCGCGGTGCCGAGGGCGCCATCGAGCGGCAGCACGTAGAGCAGGACGGCGACGCCCTGCAGCAGCGTCTTGACCTTGCCGCCTCGGCTCGCCGGGATGATGCCGTGCCGGATGACCCACACCCGCAGCACCGTGACGCCAAGCTCGCGGACGACAACGAGCGCGGTGACCCACCAGGCCAGCTCGCCAAGCCAACTGAGGGTGAACATGGCCGCGCCGATCAGCGCCTTGTCGGCGACCGGGTCAGCGATCTGGCCGAAGTCGGTGATCAGGCCGCGCGAGCGCGCGAGCTGCCCGTCGATCCGGTCGGTCAGCGACGCGGTCGCGAAGGCGATCGCCGCGCCGATGCGCCACGACGTCTGCGCGCCGTGGTCGACGACCAGAAGCGCGACGAAAACAGGAACCAGCAGGATGCGCAGCACGGTGACGGCGTTGGCGGCGTTGACGACGCGCACCTCCGGTGGCGGAACGAGCACCGGCGCCTGGGGTGCGGTCGGGACGGCCCCCACCGGAGGAAGGTCGCGGCCTGCCGGCTCCTCGCGCACGGGGGAGGTGTCGCGCATGACAGCGTCGGCATCGGTCACGAGGCAACCGCCGCAGACAGCTCGGCGCGGTCGACAACGGCGACCAGCCTGGCCACGAGATCGACGCCGCTCGATTCGGTCACCGTGGCGCTGACGAGGTCACCGACGCGCAGGCCCTCGCCGCCCACGGACACCGTGCCGTCGACCTCAGGTGCCTGATGCGCTGCCCGGCCCTCGCCTCCTCCCCCGTGCACCGTCTCGACCAGCACCTCGACCGTCGTACCGACCCGTTCCTGCGCCCGCTCGGCGGTCATCGTCTCGCCGAGGGAGGACACCGCCGCGAAACGCCGAGCTATCACGTCGGCGCGGACCTTGCCCGTGAGCGTGGCGGCCTCGGTGCCGTCCTCGTCGGAGTAGGCGAAGAACCCTGCCGCGTCGAGGCGCGCGTCGACGACGAAGCGCTCCAGCTCCTTGTAGTCGGCTGCGGTCTCTCCGGGGAAGCCGACGATGAAGTTGCTGCGTACGCCGGCGGCCGGGTCTAGCTCGCGCACGCCGTCGAGGAGTCGCAGGAACTGTGCGGCGTCGCCGAATCGGCGCATCCGCCGGAGCACGGACGCGCTGACATGCTGGAACGACAGGTCGAAGTAGGGCGCAACCCCTGCCGTCATCGCAATCGCCTCGGTCAGCGAGGGACGCATCTCGGCCGGCTGGAGGTAGCTCAGGCGGACCCGGACGATCCCCGGGATCGCCGCGACCTGCGGCAGCAGCTTCTCGAGCAGGCGGACGTCGCCAAGATCCTTGCCGTACGACGTCGAGTTCTCGCTCACGAGGAACAGCTCGCGCGCTCCCTGGCCGGCCAGCCATTCGGCCTCGGCGAGCAGCTCCTCGGGAGGCCGCGAGACGAACGACCCGCGGAAACTGGGGATCGCGCAGAACGAGCACCTGCGGTCGCAACCCGACGCCAGCTTCAGTGCGGCGACCGGCCCTCCTTCGAGCCGGCGGCGCAGCGGCCGTGGACCCGAGGGCGGGGCGATGCCCGGCGGCAGCTCGGCCGTCGCTGCACTCACCCGGACGGCGGTCCGCTGGACTGGCGCCATCGGCAGCAGCGTGCGTCGGTCGCGCGGCGCGTGCGCGGCCGGTGCACGACCGGCGAGGACCTCGTCGACGCTGTGCGCAAGTTCGGCGTAGTGGTCGAAGCCGAGTACGGCGTCGGCCTCGGGCAGGCTGGCGGCAAGCTGCTCGCCGTACCGCTCGGCCAGGCAGCCGACCGCTATGACGGCGCGCGCGCGGCCGCCGTCCTTGAGGTCGGCCGCGGCCAGAAGCGTGTCGATGCTGTCGCGCTTGGCTGCCTCGATGAACCCGCAGGTGTTGACGAGCACGACGTCGGCATCGGCCGGCTCAGAGACGATGGTGTAGCCGCCCGCCTGCAGCTTGCCGGCGAGTTCCTCGGAGTCGACCTCGTTGCGGGCGCAGCCAAGCGTCACCAGCGCCGCGCGGGCACCCGCTTGAGGCCTACCGAGCGACGTCATAGACCGTGACACTAACCGCCCCCTATGCACAGGCGCAGCGCCTGCAGCCCGGCGATCAACCGGCGTTGGGGTCGCCGGCCTCGAACGGCAGCGTGACGACCTGACCGAACTTGCCCGCGACACCGAGCTCCCTGCCGTTGACGTTGAGCGTGACGGCCCCCGCGTTGCCGATCAGCAGCGAGAGCTTGCGCGTGGCGGTGAACTCCTTGGTGACGCCCTGGTCGAGCGTGTCCTCGAAGATGACGGTGCTCGCGCCCGTCGCGCTGCCGTCACTGACGCGCAGCCAGCACTTGGCCCCGGTCACGGTGACGCGCACGTTGACGCCGCTGAGAGCGACGACTGTCGGCGCGGTGGTCGACGCCGACGCGAGGGGTGCGCTCGAGACGGCCGGGGCGCTGGTGCTTGGCTCGATGGCCGGCGCGCTGCTGGTCTGCGCCGCTGCCAGTGGCGCTGCCGTCGTAGCAGGCGCGGATACGGCGGCGAGCGGGTCGGGCGAGGACGGGTCGTCACCGGTTAGCAACGCCGCGAACGCCACCCCGGCGAGCAGCACCGCGACGACGAACATCGCCGCCGTCCAGTTGGGACTGCTCCTGCCCTGCACCAGCTCGGGCCGTTCGAGCACTTCGCGCGGGACTGGGCCGCCGGTGCCACCCTGCAGGCGGTTGAACTCGGCGACGAGAGGCTCGCCGTCGACTCCGACGACGGAGGCGATGCTGCGGATGTGCCCGCGGGCGTAGACGGCGCCGCCACAGCCGGCGTACTCGTCGCGCTCGATCTGGCGGATCAGCTGGCCGCGGATGCGGGTCGCCGCAGCGACGTCGTCAACACTGAGCCCAGCCGCCGCCCGAGCTGCTACGAGGGTCGCGCCAATGCTCAAAGCGACGAACCTCCCCGCCCCCGACAACGTGATTGATCGTCCCCAGGCCATGCGGGTGAGAGGGGACGCGGAGGCACGAGTCTACGGGCGCCGTCGCAATGTCGGCAAAGAGATGTTTCTCAGTCGCCTGAGCCGCCGCCGAGCGTTGCCAGTATCGAGTCGAGCTCGTCGGGCATGACCAGGACGTCGCGCGCTTTCGATCCTTCCGTCGGGCCGACGACGCCGCGGGTCTCCATCAGGTCCATCAGTCGCCCGGCTCTGGCGAATCCAACCTTCAGTTTGCGCTGCAGCATCGAGGTGGACCCGAACTGGGTCGTGACGACGAGCTCGATGGCCTGCGCGAGCAGATCGTCGTCATCGTCGCCCACGTCGCCGGAGGTCGCGCCCGCGTTCTTACTCGGCAGGCCCTGGAAGACGTCCTCGCGGAAAGCCGGCTGCGCCTGCTCGGTGCAATGGCGCACTACCTGGGCGATCTCCCCCTCGGTGATCAGCGCGCCCTGCAGCCGCTGCGCCTTGCTCGCGCCCATCGGCAGGAACAACGCATCGCCGATACCGACGAGCTTCTCGGCACCCGGCTGGTCCAGGATGACCCGCGAGTCGGCCAGGCTCGCCGTCGCGAACGACAGCCGCGACGGCACGTTGGCCTTGATGAGCCCGGTGACGACGTCGACGCTGGGCCGCTGGGTGGCCAGGACCAGGTGGATGCCGACCGCGCGCGCCATCGCCGTGATGCGGCAGATCGCGTCCTCGACATCCCTCGGCGCGACCATCATCAGGTCGGCCAGCTCGTCGACGATGCACAGGATGTAGGGGTACGGGCGGTAGACCCGCTCGCTGCCAGGCGGCGCGGTGATCTTGCCCGTGAGTACGCGCTTGTTGAAGTCGTCAACGTGGCGGACGCCGCTCGCCGCGAGATCCTCGTAGCGCAGCTCCATCTCCCGGACGACCCACTGCAGCGCCTCGGCCGCCTTCTTGGGGTTGGTGATGATCGGCGTGATCAGGTGCGGGATGCCGGCGTAGCTCGTCAGCTCGACCCGCTTCGGGTCAATGAGCACGAGCCGGACCTCGTCCGGCGTCGCCCGGGTGAGGATCGAGCTGATCAGCGTGTTGATGCAGGTCGACTTGCCCGCGCCGGTCGCACCCGCGATGAGGATGTGCGGCATCTTCGCCAGGTTGGCGACGACGAAGTGGCCCTCGATGTCCTTGCCGAGGCCGACGGCGAGCGGGTGATGCTCCTCGGTCGCGGCCCGGCTGCGCAGGACGTCGCCCAGGCTCACCGTCTCGCGGTCGCTGTTGGGGATCTCGACGCCGACCGCCGACTTGCCCGGGATCGGGCTGATGATGCGGACGTCGGGCGACTTCACGGCGTACGCGATGTTGCGGCTCAACTGCATGATCCGCTCGACCTTGACCGCCGGCCCGAGCTCGACCTCGTAACGCGTGACGGTCGGGCCGCGGGTGAAGCCGGTCACGTCGGCGTCGATGCCGAACTGCTCGAAGACCTCGCGCAGCGCTTCGATCACCGTGTCGGTGACGCTGCTGCGTGCCTTGTGGGGCGTGCCTTCGCGCAGCATCGACCGCGGCGGCAGGACGTAGCCGCCGGCTCCGGTCGCCGACAGCGGCAGCTGCTCCGCGTGCAGCGGGGCGGACGAGTGTGCGGACGGAGCCGTCATGGCCTGTCGCGGGATCCGGATCGGCTCAGTGTCGTGCGTCGTGCCGACTTCGTCGGGGGTGACGACGGCGACCCGCTTGCGGGCCGGGCGGCGCCGGATCGGCGTCACTTCGTCGTCACCGGTGTCGTCGGCCTCCTGGTCGGCGGCGCTGCGGCGCCCGAACCACACGAGTACGCCGGCGATCCGGCCACCTATCGCGTTGACCGGGGTCGACGTGACGACGAGGACGCCGAAAGCAGCCAGCAGCGCGAGCAGCGCGCCCGCGATCGGTGCGCGGACGGCCGACTCGAGCGGGGAGGACGCGAAGAACCCGACAAGGCCACCAGCCTGGCGCATGGCGCTCGCACCGTCAGGCGGGGTGGGCGTGCCGTGGGCGAGGTGCAGCAAGCCGAGGGTGCCGAAACTCAGCGCGGCCCAGCCGATGACGAAACGGCCGCGGTTGGCCGGGTCGGACGTGCTGCGCAGCATGCGCCACGCGGTCACGAGCAGCATGAGCGGGATGACGACCGCGCCGGCCCCGAACGCTCCGCGGAAAACCGCGCTCACCGGGGCGCCGACGGGTCCCGAGATACGCCACCAGAGCGCGCCGGCGCTCACCAGCGCCGCGGCGATCATGGTCAAGGCGGCACCGTCGCGCCGGTGCGCGGGGTCGAGGCTGCGCACGTCATTGCCGGCCCGGCGAGCGAGCGAGCCGATGACTGTGGCGATCAGGCGCCAGACCGCGAGCAGGCCGCGGACCACGAGCAGCACCGCGCCGATGATGACGAGGACGACGGCCGCCAGCATCGCGCCAACTCGGGACCGCAGCCGCGGAGACTGGGCCCTCCGGCCTCGCGCGGCGGGACGCCGGTGCGCGGCGCGGCCGGACTTGGTCGCAGGTTTGTGCGACGGGCGCCGCTGCGGAGTGCGCGTCGGGGCCTTGTTGGGTACGGGCGTACGGGTCGCCATGATCGCGACAGTACGGCTTCACCAATAGCCCCACAAACACCACGCGTCACCGGTTAGGCGTGTCGCGCCGCCCTGGGCCCCCCAACCCCCTCCCCCTCACCCGGCCCCCCAGTC
>JBKJZO010000006.1:0-21953 GCA_046715235.1 Mycobacteriales bacterium | reverse complement strand
CCCTTGTAGCCGGTCTGGCCGCAGTCGTTGCAGCCGCGGCCGCGCAGCAGGACGGCATCGACGAGATCGCTTTCGACCAGACCGAGCAGCTTGAGTGTTCGTGGGCTCGGCGTGTAGGGGGCGAGGCAGCCGGCACACGGCGTGCGTACCAGCCGCTGAGCGACCACAAGTGACAAGGAGGACGCGACGAGGAAGGGTTCGACGCCCATGTCGATGAAACGGGTGACCGCCGCGACCGCGCTGTTGGTGTGCAAGGTCGTGAGAACCATGTGACCGGTCAGGGACGCCTGCAGAGCGAGCTCAGCGGTCTCCAGGTCGCGGACCTCACCGACGAGCACGATGTCGGGGTCCTGGCGCAGGATCGAGCGCAGTCCGCGCGCGAATGTCATTCCTGACTTCTCGTGCACCTGTACCTGGTTGACGCCGGGCAGCTGGATCTCGACCGGGTCCTCGAGCGTGACGATGTTGCGGTCCGGCGTACGGATCTGGTTGATCGCGCTGTAGAGCGTCGAGGTCTTGCCCGACCCGGTCGGCCCGGTAATCAGGATCAGGCCCTGCGGCACGAGCATGGCGTTGAGGACGTCCTCGAGCTGCCTCTCCTCCATGCCGCTCTTGACCAGGGGCGGCACGTTGTCGGCGCGCGCGAGTAGGCGGATAACGATCTTCTCGCCGTGCATCGTCGGAAGGGTCGAGATGCGGGCGTCGATGCTGACGCCGTCGACGGCTAGCCGGGAGCGCCCGTCCTGCGGCCGGCGGCGCTCGGCGATGTCGAGCCCAGAAATGATCTTGATGCGGCTCGTCAGGGGTGCGGACGCGTTCCTCGGCACCGTCATGACGTCGCGCAGCAGGCCGTCGACGCGGTAGCGAATGCGCACGTCGCGGGCTTGCGGCTCGACGTGGATGTCCGACGCGCGCGCCCGTACGGCGTCGGCCAGGATCACGTTGACCAGGCGTACGACGGGGGTCGACTCGGCGTCCTTGGCCGAGGCGAAGTCGGTTTCGGCCTCGCCCTCGATCTCGTCGAGCATCGTGACCATGTCGCTGGAGTCCTCTTCGAGGCTCCAGATGCGTGTCAGGTGCTCACGAATGGCCGATTCGGTCGCGACCACGACGTGCAGGTCGTGCGCCTTGGTGTACAGCTTCGCGTCGTCCAGCGCGACGACGTTCGTCGGGTCCGCGATCGCGACTTTCAGGCTGCGGTCGACCCATTCGAGCGCCAGGATCCCGTATCGCTCGGCGACATTGCGGGGCAGTACCCGCGCCGTGTCGGGTGAGATGGCGGTCTGGGCGAGGTCGACGACCTCAAGCCCGATGGCCTCGCCGAGCGCGTGGGCGATCTGAAGTTCGGTGGCCAGGCCGAGGTCGACGACCATCGTCCCGAGCTTCTTGCGCGGTTGGTCGGCGGGCTGGTCGGCCTGCGCTGCCAGCGCCTCGTGCAGCTGGTCCTCGGTGATCACGTTCGACGACACGAGCACTTCGCCGATGCGTCGGCGGCGCGCAGCGTTACGGTCGAATGTCGGCGGATGAGGGGCGACGTCAGCCCCCAGCGTTTTCGTCACGGTATTGGTGTCGGCTGAATGGCGTAATCATTGAGCGTCAGACGAAGGTATTCCTGGTGAGCGCGCTCAGCGTGGGCGTCGCTCTCCCGCACTACGACATCTCCCTCGACGGTGGCCGGCCCGCGGCGCCCGCCGACGCGGCGGCTGCCGCGGTCACGGCCGAGCGTCTGGGCTTTCGCACCGGCTGGGTCAGCGACCACTTCTTTCTCGACACCGCCCGCTACGGCATGGCAGGGGCACGTACGCAGGCGCTCGAGGCGTGGACGACGATGACGGTCGCGGCATTGGCTACTACGTCGCTGCGCATCGGCTCACTGGTGCTGTGTGAGGCGTTTCGCCCGCCGGGGGTGGTGGCAAAGATGGCGGCGACCCTCGATGCCGTCTCCGGCGGCCGGCTCGAGCTCGGCCTCGGCGCGGGCTGGTTCGAGCCGGAGTACGACGAACACGGCATGACCTTTCCGACCCCCGGCCGGAGAGTGGCGCGGCTGGAGGACTACACCCGGATCGTCGCCGGGATGCTCAGCGCGTCGCCGTACAGCTATGAGGGGAGGCACTATTCCTGCCGCAAGGCGTACTGCGCGCCGCCTCCGGTGCAGCAGCCACGGCCCACGATCTGGCTGGGTGGCTCCCAGCCGCGGATGCTCGGTGTGGTCGCGCGGGCCGCCGATGGGTGGAACACCGTGTGGTGGAACCCCGCCGTGCGCACAACCGATGCCGGGTACCGCCAACGCTGCGACGTGCTGGCGCGCGCCTGCGACGAGATCGGCCGCGACCCCGCGTCGGTACGGCGATCGCTCGGCGTGGTCGCGCTGGTCGGCCGTGACGACGCCGACGTACGCCGCCGCTACGAGCGCCTGGCCGCCTCGTTGCCGGCCAGCCGTTTCCCTGACCTGGAGACCTACGCGGCCGGCGGACTGGTCGGAACGCCAGACCGGGTCGCGCAGCGGCTCGCCGAGCTCGCCGCACTCGGCGTCGAGCATGTGATCCTCACGCCGGGGCCGATGCCGTTCCGCTGGTCGGACGACTGGGCCGAATCGATCGGCGAGTTCGTCATACCTCAGCTCCCGAATTGATCACCTTGACAAACTTGGCCGGGCAGATCGTGCTCAGCGGCCGGCTCGCACTTTGTCAAAGACATCATCCTGGTGGTGGGGGAGCCTAGCCCTCGACCTCGACCGCGTCCTGTTCGCCAAGTTCATCGAGTTCGTCGACGAGTTCGCGCAGCTCGGAGCGGATGAAATCGCGGGTCGCGACTTCGCCGAGTGCGATGCGGATCGAGGCGATCTCGCGGGCGAGGAACTCCGTGTCGGCGATCGCCCGCGCGTACTGCGCCCGGTCTTCCTCCAGGGAAACCCGGTCGCGGTCGGCCAGCCGGTTCTGCGCGAGCAGGATCAGCGGTGCGGCGTAGGACGCCTGCAGCGACAGCACGAGGGTCAAGAAGATGAACGGGTACTCGTCGAAGCGCAGGTCCTTGGGGAGGAGAAAGTTCCACGCGACCCAGACGCCGACGAAGACCGTCATCATCACCAAGAAGCGCGCCGTGCCGAGAAAGCGGGCGATCGACTCCGAGAAGCGGCCGAAGGCCTCCGGGTCGTAGTGCGGCCGGGGAACGAAGGCACGGGGGCTCTTGGGCTGGTCGAGGCGAACTTCATCCCGCCGTGCCATCCGTCACCTCCTCCATGTCACGCCAGTTGTCGGGCAGCAGGTGGTCGAGTACGTCGTCGACGGTCACCGCACCGAGCAGGCGCTGGCTCTCGTCGACCACCGGCGCGGCGACCAGGTTGTAAGTCGCGAGGTATTGCGTGACCTGCCGCAACGTCGCCCCTGCCAGCAGGGGAGTCAGGTCGGAGTCGATCACACCCCCGACGATTTCGCCCGGGGGTTCTCGCAGCAGCCGCTGGATGTGGCAGACGCCCAGGTAGCGGCCGGTCGGAGTCTCGGCGGGTGGCCGGCACACGTAGACCTGGCTCGCCACGGCTGGGGACAGCTCGGGTTCCCTGATCCGGGCCAGTGCCTCGGCGACCGTGGCGTTGGGCGGCAGCACGATGGGTTCCGACGTCATCAGGCCGCCCGCGGTGTTCTCGGCGTAGTGCAGCAGCCGGCGTACTGGCCGCGCCTCGTCGGGCTCCATGAGTTCGAGCAGCCGGGCCGCCTCGGCCGCGGGCATCTCGGAGAGCAGGTCAGCCGCGTCGTCGGGGGCCATGGCCTCGAGTACGTCGGCAGCGCGCTCCACTTCGAGTGTCTCGAGGATCTCGACCTGCTCGTCCTCCTCCATTTCCTCGAGCACGTCTGCCAGGCGCTCGTCGTCGAGTGCGGCGGCGACCTCGTTACGCCGCTTCGACGACAGCTCATGCAGCACGTTCGCGAGGTCAGCGGGCCGCATCCCTTCGTACAGCGCGAGCAGGTGCGCGGCGCCCTGCCCCTTCTCCTCGAGAGCGAAGCTGGTTACGGCGTCCCACGGCACGATCTGGGACGGCCCGCGCCTGCGCCGCCCCGCGCGTACGGCGACGCGGGTCAGCTGCCACTCGCCGAGGCGGTCCTCTTCCATCGCGCAGTCGAAGACGGTGACCTGCTGGCCGGTCTCGAGCAGGGTCACCTTGCGGTCGAGCAGCTCCTCGAGCAGCAGAACCTCGCCGGGGCGACGCTCGAAGCGACGCACCGACACCTTGCCGGTGCCGAGAATGGCCGCGCCGGACTCCATGGTGCGGACCCGACTGATGCCGACGAAGATCCGCCGGCGCTGCACCTCGACGACCAGGCCGATGATGCGCGGTGGTTTGCCGCCGAGCCGGAGGTTGGCGACGACATCGCGGACGCGGCCGACCTGATCGCCGTTAGGGTCGAGTACGGCGATGCCGGCAAGTCTCGCGACGAAAATACGTGTCGTCGTCATGGTCACGAGCTGAAGGCTACCGCCGGGTGAAGTGACTATCCGGGAGCGCTCGCGCGCGACCTTGGCACGCGGAGCAAAGGGGGCGTGGTGGTGCTGGCCCGACTTGCCACGCCGTTGCGCCGGGCAGCAACGGCCCTTCTCCTGCTGCTCGTCGTCGAGTACCTCGTGTTGCCGCAATTCGTGGGCGCCCGCAAGTCGTGGCACACACTGTCCCAGGTCAACGTCAGCTGGCTTCTCATCGCCGTCGCGCTCGAGGTCGCTGCTCTACTTGCCTACGCGCAACTCACTCGATCGGTGCTGCCCCGAACGCCGGGTGGGCCTGGTTTCTTCACGCTCTTTCGCATCAACCTCTCGACCCTCGCGCTCAGTCACACGGTCCCAGGCGGCACAGCCGCGGGAGCGAGTCTCGGGTTCCGGCTCATGACCGAGAACGGTGTCCGCGCCACAGACGCAGGCTTCACGATGGCCACTCAAGGTATCGGCTCGGCGGTCGTGCTCAACGCGATTCTGTGGCTCGGTCTGGTCGCAACTCTCCCGACGCGTGGCTTCAATCCGCTCACTCGTACGACGGCGATCGCCGGCATCCTGCTCGTCGCCTTGCTGGCCCTGCTTGTCGCTGCGCTGACCCGTGGCGAACGCCGCGCCGCGATCGCCATCCGCTGGATATCGCGCCGGCTCCCGTTCCTCGACGAGAGGAAGACCACTCGAGTTGTCGTGCGGCTCGCGCTCCGGCTGAGGGAGCTTGGCCGCGACCGCTCGCTGCTCGGACGCGCCGTCGTATGGGCGGCCGCCAACTGGTTGCTCGATGCCGCGTCGCTCTGGGTGTTCATCGCGGCGTTCGGCCACCGGATGGATGTCGCCGGTCTGATCGTGGCTTTCGGCTTCGCCAACGTGCTCGCGGTGATTCCGCTGACACCGGGCGGCCTCGGCATCGTCGAGGGTGTCCTCACGCCGACCCTCGTCGGTTTCGGGGCACCGGGCGCCATTGCGCTGCTCGGCGTGATCAGCTGGCGCCTCGTGAACTTCTGGTTGCCGATCCCGGCCGGGGCGGCGGCGTACCTCTCCCTGCGGGCGAGCTCGCGCCGGACCGATGCCGCGGAGCGGCCGCTCGCGGATTCCGGCACCCCGCAGGGCTAGCGAACCGCCCCGAGCCGCTGTGCTGCCTCGAGCTCGGACGCAGTCGGCGGGTCGGCCCCCTCGCGGCTGCACGTGATGCTCGCGGCGACACCGGCCCGCGTTACGACCGTGGCTATCACGTCGTTGCTCGCTCGCTCGATGGCGGCCGCGGACAGCAGCCGCTCGCGCGCCAGACCGTCGAGCAGAGCGGACATGAAGCTGTCGCCGGCACCGATGGTGTCGACGACGTCGACCTGCGGGGATGGACAGTCGATCCGGCGAGTTCCGAGCTGCGCCGTCGCACCCGCCGCGCCGTCCGTAACGACCATCAGCGCGCAACCAACGGAGGAGTTGGTCCAGTCGGCAGAGTCGTCGCCACCGTGACCGGTGATGTACGCCATGTCGTCCGCGCTCGCCTTGACCACGTCCGCGGCGGCGGCCCACGTCCGCACCGACCTGACGTAGGCCTCCGGCGAGCTGATCAGTGCGGGTCGCACGTTCGGGTCGTACGACACGAGTGCGCCGCGCCGCCACGCAGCGGCAGCGAGGAAATGCAGGTCGTTGGCGCCCGGCGGCAGCCAGCTCGCGACTGACCCGACATGGACCATGTCTACGTCGTCGAGCAACTCCTCGATGACCCGTCGCGGCACCGGCATGCTCGAGTCGAGGTCGAAGTCGTATTCGGCCGAGCCGTCCGCCCCGATCGTGGCGGTTGCCGTGCTCGTGCGACCGCCGGCCACAATTGACGAGGGAGCGAGGCGCACGCCCGCGGCGGTGACGTGCGAGCGGATCGCGTCGCCGTACGCGTCGTCGCCAATCCTTGTCATCAGGACCACGTCGTGGCCGAGACGGCCTAGACCGACGGCGATGTTCATCGGGGAGCCACCCGGCCGAACGCGGGCGTCGGGTACGCCGTCGTGGGCCACGAGGTCGACCAGCGACTCACCCGCCACCAGCACCCGCGCCATACCTAAGAGCCTGCCCGCCATAGGGGTTCTCGAGGCTCGATCGCCAGCCCGCCAGCGGGGCTGACGTGCACCGAGAGGCCGTCGCCTTGAAGCATCGTGACGAAATCCATCACCGTTTCCTCGTGTTCGAGAGCGGCCAGAGACGGCCTCACTCCGGAGTCGGTCATCGCGGCAATCACCTGATCGCGGAAGAGACGGCTGCTGCGCAGCACGCCACCGGCCAGTCCCACACGCGCGCCATCCGCCAGGCCGAGTCGTTCGAGGCCTACGACGGCGCATCGGGCCCAACGGAGGCGATGGCGCACGACGGCCGTTCGAACCGCGCCAACGTCCCGTCCCGACGCTCGACGAGCACGACGGTGCGGGAGCCGCCCGCATCGATCGCGAAACGTCCTCGCGCAACGGGGTCGTTCAAACGCCTGCCCCCTCGGGACGGCGGACTGGCGGGATGCGCGAGAGCGCGCTCGTCAACCGTCGTAGTGGTCAAGAAGTGTGGTGGCGAGCTGCGTGTCGGTCACCAAACTCGTCACCCAACCTCCGCGCAGGACCGCGCGGGTCGAGACTAGCTTGCCGGCGCCTCCGGCTACCGCGATCACTTCGTCGATTCGTCCGAGTTCGGCGGCATTGATCGATATGCAGCGATCTGTGAACTCGGCGGCCACCTGGCGACCGCTCTGGTCGAGCAGGATCGCGCACACCTCCGCAGCCACGCCCTGCGCCCGCAGCTGCGTGCGGACCTTCGCGGGCAATGCGTCCCACAACTGTGAGATCGGAGGGTCCCAGGAGCCGATCGCCACCACGGCCTTGGTGATCGTGCGGAATCGCCGATGAGCTTCCGCCACGTCGGGCTGTTGGCGAAGCAGCTCGGCGGTCTTCGGGTCGGGGAGCACCTGGGGCACGTACATCGGGAACGCCTGACCGCCGGACCGTGCGGACACCTGACGGACGAGCTCGGTGCTGTTCTCGCCGCTGTTGACGCCGAGCAGCGCGCCCGCCAACTGCACGACCGGACACGGCGCGAGCCCGTCGATGAAATCCGCCATCAACGTGAACGTACGCCCGTACCCAATCCCCAACACGTCCCCCGGCGCGACGATCTCGGTCAGCAACCCGGCAGCGGCGGAGGCGAGCTGCCGCCGCATCTCGGTATCAGGCAGTTCGAGCTGGGTGTCGACGACCGTCGCGTGCCGAAGTCCGTAGGCCCTGGCGAGTCGCCTCGCCAGCGAAAGGTCGAGCCCGGGCGGCAGGCGGATCTCGATGTGGACGATGCCCGCGGCCCGCGCGTCGTCGAGGACGCGCGCCACCTTGAAGCGGCTGATGCCCAGTTCTGAGGCGATCTCGCTCTTCGACAGGCCGTCGAGGAAGTACCGCCGTGCTACTACTGCCGCGCGTTGCAGCTCAGTGGGCCGCGGCGTCCGATGCTCTCCGGCCACGGGTTCCTCTCCGCCTGTCCCCGGCTCAAGTGTCGCTCGAGAAGTACCCGGAGGCGATTGCGCAGTTCACGAACGGCGTCGGGCGCAAGATCCAGGTCGTTCCCGACCTGGCCAGGCACCAGCCGACTGTCTAGTGGTGTGTCTCAGGGTTGGCTGACTACTTGCCTTAGGGCGACGCGGCCACGTCGGACTTTGGCGAGGAGAGGAGCTGGCTCGACAGCACTTCGTGAAGGAACCGTTCGCAGCGCGCGCGAGGCCAGCCGCGTCCCGGCGGCTTCGGGAGCGTGCTCAGCGCCCTCTCGCACGGTGTCCCGGTCGTGGCTGCGGGCACCCGCGAAGGAAAGAACGACATCAACGCCCGCGTCGCCTACAACCGACTCGGTGTCGATCTGCGCACGGAGCGGCCCAAAGCCAGCAGGATCGCGGCCGCTGTAGACCGTGTCATCGGCGACCACGAGATCGCCGACAACGTCGCGCGGGTGAAGACAGAACTCGAGTCCTACGAGCCCTTGGACCTCATCCGGCGGCGTCTCGTTTTAGGAATTGATCACAACGATTGACATGAATCTCCTAGGCGTGAGGTGGAGCTGCCAGCATTCCAGCTGTTGATGGGGACAGCAGATCGCGCAGCTGCGGTGCCGTGGAAACCGCCGCCGCGGTCTTCGAGTGATTCCAACTGCGGCGCGCTGCAACGTCGGCAGCTGCCGCGCCCGTAAGCAGCTTCTCAGCGGAATACGTGATGCATCGAGCTTCACATCTATGAAGTCGGCGCTGCGGCAGTCAGACTGAACCAGCAAGGCCTTAGCAGGGGGCCCGACATGTTCGTTGCGTGAACATGTGTCCACGTCCCCGGGAGGTGCTCGTCCATGAAGCGAATCGGGATCGGTCTGCTTGCGGCGGTCCTGACAACAGGTGCCCTCGGCGGTTGCTCGGTAAAGCGCGACGACACATCGAACACCGCGCCGCCTGCGGCAACCTCTGCTGCGTCGGGCACCGAGGCGGGAGGGACGCAAGCCGTTCCCAGCCTCGAGGGCAAGCGCATAGGCATCTCCATCATCGGCACCGACCACCACTGGGACAGGACCGCATTTGAGTCCGCAATCGCGCGCGTGAAGGCGCTCGGTGGCGAACCGATTTCTGTGCAGGCAGGCAGGAAGACCGAGCAGCACATCAGCGACATCGAGAACCTGATCCAGCAGAAGCCGGACGCGATCGTGTCCATCCTTGGCGACGCGCCCGTCCTGGCGCCTGTCTTCAAGAAGGTGACCGACGCCGGGATTCCGCTGTTCACGATCGACCAGCCGAGCCGCTACTCGATCAACAACGTGACCTCGGACAACTACTACATCGGTGGGGCGCTGGCCCGAGAGATCGCCGAGGGCATGCGAGGAAAGGGCAAGATCCTGGTCTTCAACGGCTTCAAGTCTGTGCGGGTCTGCAACATCCGGTACAACCAGCTCGTCGAGGTCCTCAAGGACTATCCCGAGGTCCAGATCATCAAGCCGGAACTGCAGGACGTTCCGACGGGAACCGTGGAGGACGCCAGCCGCAAGGTCACCGACATGTTGAGCCGCTACTCCAAGGGCGAGATCGACGCGGTGTGGGCGTGCTGGGACATCCCTCAGATCGGGGCCGCGCAGGCGATCGACCGGGCTGGCCGGAACGAGATCAAGGTGTACGGCATCGACGGGGACCCGACCGCGGTCGACATGATCGCTGACCCGAAGTCGTCATACACGGCCACCATGGCCCAGCAGCCCGGCGAGATCGGCAAGGCGTCCATCACCAACGTCGCGTTGTACCTCGCAGGCAGGAAGGACGCCGTGCCCGGCACCACGTACTTCCAGCCGATCCTGGTCAACAAGGCCAACGTGGCGGTGACGAAGCCGCAGCTGTTCGGTACCAAGTAGTTCCCGTTCACACGAGCAGATGGGTCTAAGCATTGTCGTCAGCGACGTCCGGCCTGCTCATGGAGGGCATCGGCAAGGTCTTCCCTGGCACCGTGGCGCTGGATGACGTCGATTTCAACGTGCGAGCAGGCGAGATCCACGGACTTGTTGGCGAAAATGGAGCTGGCAAGTCGACGCTCATCAAGATCCTTTCCGGGATGTACAGGGCCGACGCTGGGCGCATCACCCTCGACGGTGAAGAGCTGTCCATCCACAGCCCGGCAGACGCCGAGCATCACGGGATCATGGTTATCCACCAGGACCGCCAACTCGTGCCACGGCTTACCGTCGGGGAGTCCCTCTTCCTCGGACGAGCCGAGGCGGCGGTGGGGCCCTTCGTCTCCCGGCGCGACCTCGCCCGCCGGGCCAACGAAGTCCTCAAACAGCGCCTGGGTGTCGACATCGCCGGCGATGCCCTGATCCAAAACCTCAGCGTGGCCAAGCAACAGCTCGTGCAGATCGCTCGAGTGGTCATGAGCCACCCCAAGGTGTTGATCCTCGACGAGGCCACTGCGCCGTTGGCCCAGCAGGAGGTCGATCGTCTCTTCGAGGTCATCGCCGACCTGAAGCGACGTGGGATCTCCCTCATCTACATCTCGCACTACCTGCAGGAAGTGGCGGAGATCTGCGAGCGCGTCACCGTCCTGCGCAATGGTCGCAACGCGGGCGTCGTGGACCTAGCCTCCACCAGCCTCGACGCGGTCGTCACCCTGATGGTTGGCCGCCGTGTGGACGAGTTCAGGGAACGACAGCAGCGGCGTCCAACGACCTCTGCCCGGCTGGAACTGCGCGAGTTGTCGGTTCCGGGAAGCCTTGACCGGCTCTCCCTCTCGGTCCGCGGCGGGGAGGTGGTCGGGGTGACGGGCCTCATCGGGTCGGGAGCCGATGCCCTCGCGGCCGTCATCGTTGGCCTCTCCCGGGCAAGCTCGGGCCAGATCGTGGTGGACAGCGAGGTGCAAAAACGGCCCACCCCGCACCGGCTGTCCCGGCGGGGGGTCGCCTGTGTGCCGGCCGACCGCCGCCGCGAGGGAGCCGTCATGACAATGTCGGTTCGCGAGAACCTCTCCCTTGCCACCCTGCCAGCGTTTTCGCATCTGGGTTTCCTGCGGAAGCGCCTAGAGCGGACTGCTGCACGAGCAGCCATCTCACGCCTGTCCATCCGTCCCAGCGGCGCAGAGATCGCCGTCCGGGACCTGTCGGGAGGCAACCAGCAGAAGGTCGTACTCGGCAAGTGGCTGGTGGGCCGCGCGGAGATCTTTGTACTTGACCAACCCACCTCGGGCGTCGACATCGGCAGCCGGGCCGAGATCTACCGCATCATCGACGAACTCGCCGACTCCGGCGCAGCGGTGCTCGTCGTAAGCCACGACCTTCCCGAACTCGTCGGTCTCTCGGACCGAGTCATAGTGCTCTACCGCGGACGGGTGGCGGCCGAGCTGGATCGAACCGACGCATCCATCGACGGCGTCCTGGCCCTGTCGACCGGCGCCGACCCGCGTGTCCAGAACAGCGAGGAGGCATGACTGCCGTTACAAGGCCGACGCAACCCGCCGGGACGGAATCACATCCACCGGACACCAGGGCGTCCCGGCTGCGCCGCCTCCTACCCTTCACCGGCTTGATCGCGGTCCTGGTCGAAGTTGTGTACTTCGCCACCCAGGCCTCCACCTTCCTGTCCAGTGACAACCTGCTCAACATCGGCGTCCAGGGGGCCGTGGTCGCCGTCGCCGCCTTCGGCCTCAGCGTGGTAGTGATCGTCGGTGGCGACGACGTAATCTCCGGAGGGATCGACCTGTCGATCGGCGCGGTCATCGGCCTCAGCGGGAGCGTCGTGTCAGTGCTGTTCGCCCGCGGTCATCACCTGATCCCGTCCCTGCTCTGGGGCCTGGCGGCCGCCATGGCAGTGGGCGTGGGGAACGCCGTGGCAGTACTCATCGGAGTACGGCCACTGCTCGCGACCCTCGCGATGTCCGGTATCGCCGGGAGTGCGGATCTACTCGTGTCGGACAACTCCCAGATCGCCCTGCGGGATCCCTTCTTCGTGTGGATGCGTGACGCCAAGATCCTCGGAGTGCCGTTCGCTGTCGTCGTCGTTGCCGTGCTGTTCGTCGCCGTGTGGATGGTGATGGGCTTTACGCGCTACGGCGTGCGGGCCTACGCCACCGGCGGCAACCCGCTCGCTGCGCGGGTCGCGTCCATCCGCGTCAACCGCTACGTGGCGCTGAGCTATATCTTTGCGTCGGTCTGCGCGGCAGTGGCAGGTCTGCTGCTGACGGCGCGGTTGTCCAGCAGCTCTCCGGGGGCTGGCTCCTCACTGCTGCCCGACGTGATCCTCGCATCGTTCATGAGCGTGATCTTCAGCCGACGGCTGGTCGTCAACATCCCCGGCACCCTCATCGCGGCCCTGCTGGTCGCCGGGATGTCGAATGGATTCACGCTCATCAACATCCCGACCTACTGGGTTGGTGGCGTGAAGGGAGTGCTGATCCTCGCCGTCGTAGCGCTCTCGGCGATCGGCCCGGAAAGGAGGAAGTGATGGCCACTGCCACGACGGTGCCGGCCCGGGGCGCGTGGCCCACGATGCTCACCATCATCACTCGCTACTTCGCCGTACTGGCCCTGGCTCTCATCTGTGCCTTCTTCGCCATGAGCTCCCAGGCCTTCTTCACCCATGCGAACGCCATCTCGGTGCTCGGTCAGGGCTCGTTGCTCGCCATCGTGGCCACCGGCATGGCAGTCGTCATCCGCGCAGGCGGAATCGACCTGTCTGTCGGCGTAGCGAGCGACATCGGTGCGCTCGTATCCGTCTCGCTGCTCGAGTCTGGCTACGTGGCCCACATCAGCGTCTGGATGGGCCTGGTCGCGGGCGCCGTCATGGGACTCCTCAACGGCCTCGTCATCGTCTACCTCAAGGTCAGCCCGTTCCTTGCCACCCTTTCGATGCTGTTCATCGGCAGCAGTATCCAACGGGTCGTCACCGGTGGTGGTGAGCCGATCTACCTGGCCCCCTCGTCCGTCCCCGCCGACTTCTCGGCACTGGGCCGTGGCAGCTTCCTCGGACTTCCAGGACCCGTCTGGGTCGCCGCCGCAGTCCTGGTTGTCGGGTACGTGCTGCTGGAGCGGCTCCGCCTGGGACGGGAACTGACCGGTGTTGGCACGCAGTTACCCGCCGCGGTCATGAGTGGCATCAATGCGCGGCGCGTCACTGTGTCGGCGCACATCTTCAGCAGCACCATCTGCGCGTTGGCCGGCATCGTCATGGCCAGCCGGCTGACGGCCTACGTGCCGTTATCCGGCGACTACTACCTCCTCGACGCGATCGGTGCGGTCTTCATCGGCACGACCCTGCATAAGGAGTCGCGACCGAACATTGCCGGCACGCTGTTGGGCGTTCTCATCTTCACGGTCCTTGCCAACGGCCTCAACCTGATAGGGCTGTCCTTCTACTGGCAGGGCCTGGCGCGAGGGACTGTGCTCCTGCTCGTGCTCGGACTGAGCGTCGTATTGAGCAAGCGGCGCCGCTCCGGGGCCGTCCCACGTCCCAAGGCGGCCCTCACGTGACGCAGGCCGTCCTCGGCATGGACGTCGGAACGACCACGGTGAAGGCCCTTCTCATGGGACTCGACGGACGCGTCCTCCGGGTCGCCTCGCGGACCATGACCGTGCTTCGTCCACGGCCGGGTTGGGCGGAGCAAGACATGGATCTCGTCTGGTCGACGGCAGCGGAAGTGATTCGCGAGGTACTGGCTGCCGAAGACGTCACGGTCCTGGCCATGGGCGTGACCGGCCAGGGCGACGGCGCCTGGCTCGTGGACGCCGCCGGCGTTCCGATCCGGCCCGCGATTCTCTGGCTCGACGGTCGCAGTGACGGGATAACCCAGGACTGGAGCGCCGACGCCCGCGGCCAGGCGGTCTGGGAGACCACCGGCTCGGTCGTGTATCCCGGCTCGCTCCCACCGCTGCTCGAATGGCTGTCTACGTACGAACCTGACACGGTGTCCCGGGCGGCGCATCACCTCAACTGCAAGGACTGGATCCGGTACCGCCTCACTGGCGTAGTCGCGACGGATCCCTCCGAGGCGTCCCGCACCTATCTGGACGTCGAGACCGGTTCCTACTCCGCCGCGCTCCTCGAGCGCCTCGGGCAGGCCAGCCACGCCGTGCTGCTGCCGCCAGTCCTGGGATCGCTGGCGGTCGGCGGACACGTCACCGCCCAGTCGGCCGAGTTGACCGGTCTGCCAACAGGTGTCCCGGTGATCGTCGGTGCCGTTGATACAGCGGCGACCGCTGCCGGACTCGGGCTCAGCGAACCTGGTGCCGGCTATGCGGTCCTCGGCACCACGGCCTTCTACGCGGTCATTACCGCCCAGGTGCAGCGCCGCAGCAACCGGGTCGGTTTCACGCTGCCGCTTGGGCTCACGCCCGGTTGGATCGCAGCCATGGCGCCCATGGCTGCCGCGCCGAATCTCGACTGGATGGCGGACGCACTGGCGTTCCTCCCTGGTGAGTGGCAGCAGATGGAACAGTCAGCGGACAGTGCCGGGCCCGGAGCCGGTGGTGTCATCTACCTGCCGTACCTAGCCGAGTCCGGTGAGCGCTCGCCCTTCGTCGACTCGGCCGCGAGTGCCGCCTTCCTGGGCATTACCCGCAGCACCACGCGCGGTCAGCTCGCGCGCGCCGTGTATGAGGGGATGGCCCTGTCCCTCGTTGACAGCCTCACCGAGTTGCCGCCGGTGTCGCGGCTTCGCCTCGGCGGCGGGGCGTCGTCGTCCTTCGCGTGCCAGGTCCTGGCCGACGTCGCTGGCATCCCCGTTGTCCGCCCACGGGGCCGAGAGTTCTCCGCACGCGGAGTGGCGGCGGCTGCACTGATCACCGCTGGGGCGTGCGCGGACATGAAGGAGGCGCTGGCGCTGACCTCCACCGACGGTGATGAGTTCGTGCCGCGCGAGCAGTACCGGCCGGTCCACCAGGCACAGGCGCGCGCGTTCGTGAGCCTGCGCCAGGCGTTGGCGCCCACCTGGCCCGCACTTCGTGCGCTCGCCCGTGAGGCCCACAGCGCCAGCCCGTCGAAGACCTGACAGAGAGGTACCACGTCTCATGACCCGTTTCCGAGTCCTCATCACCGCGCCGTTCGATCCGCAGGTGGCGGAGGAACTCTCCCGGCACGTTGACGTGGACCTCGCCACGCCGTCGCTGAGCGGGGCATCTCTCGCCCGTGGTGAGCACAAGGCACGGTTGACGGAGGCACACGTCGTGATTTGTGAGTTGGACGTCGTCGACGAGGAGTCGCTGGCCGCTATACCCGAACTCGGTCTCGTCGTGGCGTGTCGTGCGGCGCCAGTGAACGTCGACCTGCAAGCCTGCGGACGACGCGGGGTGCAGGTCGCAACCACCCCAGGCCGCAACGCTGACGCCGCCGCGGACCTCACGATGGCCCTGCTGCTGGCCACGGTTCGGCACACCTTCGAGGCAGAGAGGTGGCTGCGGAAGGGAAGCTGGAACGCCGACGACCCGTTCGCCCCCTACTCGATCTTCCGGGGTATGTCCCTCAACGGCCACACGATCGGGATCATCGGCGGCGGAGCCGTCGGCCGCCGGGTGGCCACTCGAGCGGCAGCCTTCGGCATGACGGTGCTGGTGCACGACCCACACCTGTCCGCCGGTGCGTTCGACACGCTGGCCGAGCTCGTGGAGCTGGACGACCTCCTGCGCCGGTCCGATGTCGTCTCGTTGCACGTATCCCTGAGTGAAGCGACCAAGGGCCTGCTGGGCGCGCGGGAGCTCGAGCTGATGCGGCCCGACGCGTACCTCATTAACGCTGGCCAGGCTGCACTGATCGACGAGGAGCCTCTCGTCGATGCGCTCCGGGAGGGCCGGCTGGCCGGGGCCGGCTTCGACGTGTATTGGCACGAGCCGATCCCGAAGGATCACCCGCTGCTCGCACTCCGCAACGTCACGCTGACGCCCCACATCGGCGGTGCTTCCGATGACGTGGTCAGCGCGCACAGCCGGATGGCGGCGGACGCGGTCCTGGAGTGGGTTGCCGGCCGCACACCGCCGCACACCGTGGCCGCGCCCGGGCCGGTCCCGGCATGAGTCCCGCGGTCGTTGCCTCCGCGCGAAGACGATGCGACAGTGAGCAATCGTTGCGATACTGAACAATCGTGCAGAGGGGTCCATGCTCACTCCCGACGCCCCGATGCTCGGCCGAGTGGCCCGGCTGCATTACGAGAACGGCCTCACGCACAATGAGATCGGCGACGTCCTGGGGTTCTCCCGCGTCAAGGTCACGCGCTTGCTGGCCGAGGCACGGCGCGTCGGGATCGTGGAAATCCGGATCCACGCGGACACCCACACCTTTGTCGAGCTCGAGTCCCGCCTCGTGCGCAAGTTCGGGCTCGTCGAGGCGTGGGTCGTACCCGCCAGCGCCGACCACGACCGCCAGTTCGCGCTGCTCGCGATCGGCGCCGCTCACGCGCTCGAGCAGCTGGTCACGCCTGGCATGACCGTGGCGGTGGGCGCGAGCAGGGCGGTGTCAGAGGCCCCCCCCCTGCTCAAAGTCGACCACCAGGTGAACGCGACGTTCGTCCCGCTTGTCGGCAGCCGAGGAGGGCTCACGGGCGTGAACGCCCATGCGACCAGCGGGGCCTTCGCACGGGCCTTTGGCGGCAAAGCTCACGACCTCCCGGCACCAATTCTGACGCGCACTCCGGAGGCCGCCACCGTCCTTTTCGAGGAACCCAAGATCGCCAACGCGCTTCGCCTGGCTGCCAAGGCCGACATGCTCGTGGCAGGTATCGGTGGGACTTCCGCTGACATCTATCTCGTGTCCCAAGGCGAAATCAGCCACAGCGAACTCGAGGAGATCGTCAACCAGGGTGCGGTGGGCGACCTGTCATGCCGCTTCTTCGACAGGAACGGAGCCGCAGTTGCTGCTCCCTTCAACGACCGAGTCATTGGGTTGAGCCTGGAGGAGTTGCGCAGCATCAACCAGCGGATTGGCGTTGCCGGCGGCATCAGCAAGCGACAAGCCGCCCGCGCCGCGGTGAGCGGCGGCATCATCAACATCCTCGTGACCGACGTCGACACGGCAACCTGGCTCGCCGGCGAGGTCTGAACCCCGTCTGTGTCTCCCTTGACGCACCCTGCGTGCCGGCGTCCGGCAAGGCGTCAAGGTCTTGACCCCTGTTCGAGGGACCGACACACTCTGAACTACGGTTCGACATGTGAACCGCTGTTCTTTGTTGACACCGACAGGACCCCACCGTTGAAGGCTGCGCGCACACGCGACGACCTCCTGGAGCAACTGGCGGAGGTCGGCCG
This sequence comes from Mycobacteriales bacterium, assembly GCA_046715235.1. Taxonomy (GTDB): domain Bacteria; phylum Actinomycetota; class Actinomycetes; order BP-191; family BP-191; genus JBKJZO01. Next base: position 4,712 of record JBKJZO010000006.1, on the reverse strand, counting down.
CCTGTCCGTCGAGAGCAGCCTTGTGCTCGCCAGCGGTGGCAACCTTTCGGCGCGCCTGCCGGGCAGCAACGAGTTCGTGGTGACGGGCGCCGGGACCTGGCTGCATCGCCTCGTTCCGGAGGACTTCACGACCATGTCTCTCGACGGCACCGTGCTCGGCGGTGCGGAGCGCCCATCCACCGAGTGGAAACTGCACCAGCGGACATACCAGGCCCGCGACGACGTGAACTCGGTGATCCACCTGCACCCTCAGCACGGCGTTCTTGTCGACGCCATGGGCTACGAGATCCGGCTCATCACCTTGGACCAGGCGTACTACGTTCGTTCCGTCGGCACCGTGCCGTACTACCCCAGCGGCTCCGACGAGCTAGCGGACGCCTCCGCCGAGCAGGCGCTCGCGCACAACTGCATCATCCTGTCGCATCACGGCTGCTCGACGCAGGGCGAGGACGTCGACATGGCATACCGCCGCGCGATGAACCTCGAGGAGGCCGCTGCTGCGACGTACCGGTGCCTCGTCGTTCGGGACACCACAACTACCTTCCCGCCGAAGAGCTTCGCCGCTCTGCACCACGGCTGAGCGGAGGGCTGGGACGTCGGGTGTCCGCCACCACGCCTCGGGGGCGGCTTACGTTGACAGCGCTCGCCAGCGGGTCGAGCGTGTGGCAGTTCGTGGTCCTGCAGCAAGAGGGTCCGCAGGCCTGACCCGGACGCGAGCGGGTCTGGCGAAACCGACACCGACCCCGTCGAGAGGCTGCACCCGTGGTGACGACCGACAAGAACGCCGACAGCGACGTCACGAAGGAGCTCGCGCGGATCACCGCGGAGGGCACCGACGCCAAGGGATTCGCGTCCGTCGTACGCGGTCTTGCCGCTTCGGCCAAGACCGCCGGCACCCTCGCGGTCGCCAGCGGCCGCTGGTTCGTGGACACCGCGATCGACCTGGCCGGGCAGCTCCCGGTGCGCGACGCCGACGCGCTCGCGAAGGAGTTCCCCGGCCGCACCGCCTAGGAGATCGCCGACGAGCTGGTCGGGCAGGCCAGGTAAGGCGACGGGCGCGATCGGCGCGGTCGCCGGCGGACTGGCGGCGGCATCCTGGTTCGCACCGCCGAGCTGGCTGGCGATGCCGATCGAGCTCGTCACCGAGACACTCGCGGTCGCGGCCGTCGAGATGCGTCTCATCGGCGAGCTGCATGCGGCGTACGGGAAGCCGGTCGAGGCCGAAGGCAGCACCCGCGCCGCGGCGCTCGCGCATGCGTGGGCGTCGGGACGCGCGGTCAACCCCGAGTACCTCGTCGCCGGCCCGAGCGCGGCAGCGCTGTGGACGGCCGCGGCGAAGCGTCAACTCAACCGCGGCATGCGCAAGCGGCTCGCCCGCCGTGTTGGCCGCAACGCCGCGTCGTTCCTGCCGTTCCTCGTCGGCGCGGCCGCCGGCATGAAGCTCAACAGTGGCGCGACCGGCAATCTCGGCGAAGCGGTACGCCGCGAGCTCAGCCGGTAGCGCGCCAGAAGTCGACCAGTGCTGCCGCCGTCTCGGCGGGCATCTCGACGGCGGGCGAGTGCCCGGCTCCTTCGAAGACCAGGTGCGTGGCGTCGAGGCGACGCGCCATCTCGGTCTGCACTGCCGGTGACCACGCGCTGTTCTACATGCAACAGATCCTCAAGATCGAGACGAAGAAGGCCGCGATCATCGTCGCGGTCGCGCTGCTGCTCGCGATGCCGTTCTTCGTGCTCGTCGGCGCTCTCTCGGACCGGGTCGGCCGCAAGAAGCTGATGATGGGCGGCTGTCTCATCTCCGCACTGTCGTACCTGCCGATCTACCGGATGATGCGTGCTGCTGCGGGCAAATCACCGGCGTCGCGTCGACCACCAACCCGGTCACCGGGGAGATCAAGGTCTCCCCGGTCCACCTCGTCAACGGGGTCGAGACCACCGTGACGGAGTTCGCGGCGAACCCGAACGTGCCCGCGCTCATCGCGCTGGTGTTCGTCCAGGTGCTCTTCGTCACGCTGGTCTACGGGCCGATCGCGGCGTACCTGGTGGAGGCGTTCCCGGCCAAGGTCCGCTACACGTCGATGTCGGTGCCGACCACATCGGCAACGGCATCTTCGGTGGGCTGCTGCCAGTGATCGGACTGTCCGTGGCCGCGGCGACGGACAGCATCTACGCCGGCCTGTACTACCCGATCGCGGTGGCGCTGATCATGTTCGTCGTGGGCAGCCTGCTTCTGAAGGAGACCGTCAACAACAGAATCTGGACCGAATTCGACGCCGAAGGCGGGTCGGAGCACTACGCGGCGGGTGAGCCGACCATCGACCTGCGGTCGGCGGACGAGAGGCGCCGGCCGGGTGCGTTCACCTAGCCACACCCGAGGGTCGCCGTGCCAGAAAACTCTTGTGTGCGATTTCCCGGGAGGGGGTTGACGCGAGGCGCTGCCGGGTGCATGGTGCGTGAACGACAGTTCGACGTCTGAACCGATGTTCACAGGAGGACGGCACCGTGAACGGCTGCGGGAAGCGACGAGCAGGAAGATGCTCAGGTGAGCGATGAGGCCGCCGGATTGCAAGGACCCGATCGGCACACGCCGGGGGAGTTCGGGCAAGAACCCAGCTGTCGCCACGAACGGCGCGCACAGCTCGGCGAACCGCCGAGCGGGGAAGCGAGCCGGCCTGGCGACCCCTGGCATCCCATGTCGGTAACCCCGGTCATTCGCGTGTCAGGGCCACATTTGCGCTGACGGGAACGGTGCGCCATGGTCCACGAACGCAAGATCTTCCTCAGCAGCTTCGCGCGCACACTCGCCACCGGTCTGCCTGTGCAGCGCATCCTGGACCAGCTGGTCGAGCGGGCTGCCGACGTGCTGCCGGTTGCCGCGGCAGGGGCCTCAGTCATCGGCCCGGACAACACTCCGTCCCACGTCGCCGCCACCAGCGAGGCCGCTCTGCATTTGCTGCTCCAGACGGAGCAGGCCGAGGGCCTTCGGTGCCTCGTGGACGAATCGGGTGAGTCCATGGCGGTGCCAGATCTGTCCGTGGACCAGCGGCTTGCCCCTTTGGTCGACGCGGCCACGCCGGCCGGCCTGGCATCCGTGCATGCGTTCCCGCTTCGGCACGGCGGCGGCCGAATCGGTGCGCTCTATCTGTACAGCGACGCCCCCGGCGAGCTTGACCGCCGCAGCAGCAACGCGGCGCAGATCCTCGCGGATGTCACCGGCGCCTACCTGCTGAACGCCCGCGCGGGCGAGCACGCCGGTGCAGGGATGGATGTGCCGCGGCAGAGCCCGTGGCACGACCCGCTGACCGGACTGCCGAACCGACTGCTGCTGCGGCGACGGCTGGAGACGGCGGCACGGCGCGCCGAGACGACGCGCGCCAAGACCGCGATCCTGTTCGTCAACCTCGACCAGTTCAACCGCGTCAACCACGTTTACGGGCACCAGGTCGGAGACAACTTGTTGCGTGCGGTCGCGCACCGGCTGTCGGCCATCGTTCGCATCGGCGACACGCTGGCGCGCGTTGCGGGCGACGAGTTCGTGTTCCTCTGCGAGGAGATCCATGGCGAGACCGACGCGGGCGATCTCGCCGAGCGGATTCAGGCTGCGCTCTTCAAACCCTTCGTTCTCGGCGCGGCGGAGATCAAGATGACGGCTTGCGTCGGCGTCGCGTTGGCCGGGCCGGACGACGACATCTCGGACCAGCTTGTGATCAGCGCGGACACCGCGATGCGCCAAGCCAAGCGCGAGGGCGGCGGCGGCCACCGGTTCATCGACCAGCGGGAGGCGTCGCAGAGCTCCAGCCGCCACGGCCTGGAGGCGGACCTCCGCGAGGCGCTTGCGGCGGACAAGTTCGACGTCGCGTACCAGCCGATCGTGCGCTGTGCGGACGGCCGCATGACCGGCGTCGAGGCGCTGCTGCGCTGGACCGATCCGCGCTGGGGAGCCGTCGCCCCGGAGACGATCATCGCCGTCGCCGAGCAAAGCAGGCTCATCAACGACATCGGCGCGTGGGTGCTCGAACGCGCGTGCCGCGACCGCTGCGAATGGCTGCGCAAGCAGCCGGGGCAGCCCCTGGACCTCGCCGTGAACGTCTCGGCTCGCCAGCTGATGTCACCGGACTTCAGCCGAACCGTCGCCGGTGTCCTCGCCCGCACCGGCATGGTCCCCACGGCGCTCGTGCTGGAGATCACCGAACAGATCCTCATCGAGGACATCGACCGGGTCATGGTTGTCCTGACGGACCTGCGCAAACTAGGCATCAGGCTCGCGCTCGACGACTTCGGGACGGGGTACTCCTCGCTCGGCTACCTGCGCCAACTCCCGATCGACATCGTGAAGATCGACCAGAGCTTCGTTTCCGACATCGGCATGACCTCGACCGGCTCCGTCATCGTCTCGGCGGTCACGCACCTCGCGCACGTGCTGGGGCTCACGGTCACGTCCGAAGGCGTGGAGACAGCAGCCCAGCGCGACGAGGTCCGTACCATCGGTTGTGACGACTCGCAGGGCTACTTCCACGCCCGCCCGATGCCGGCCGCCGGCATCCGAGCACACCTGAGCGAGAGTGCCGACTCGCTCGGCGGGCTGCGGGCTGCCGCTGCGCCGCTTGCCCGCCAGCTGATCAGCTGACCGACAAGGCACTACGTCGTGGAGTCTTCCACTCCGTGCCCGACCTGATCGCCTCCATCGAGGCCTACCTCGACGCCCACAACGACGA
>JBKJZO010000005.1:0-8768 GCA_046715235.1 Mycobacteriales bacterium | reverse complement strand
CTCCAGCACGATCGGGAACGAGCCGTACTGGCTCGCGACCTGCAGCAGCTGCGCTGACCGCTGGCGTTGCTGCCACAGCGGCGAGCGCTTGCCGGGGTTGCGTTTGGGCAGCAGCAACGCGCGCGCCGCGCACTCGCGGAACCGCGACGCGAAGAGCGCCGACGCGCCCACCTCGCCCTGCACGATCGGCTCGATCTCCTCCGGCTCGAAGACCGCCAGCGACGAGGGCGGCGGCTCGTCGCTGTCGGGCAGGCGGACGACGATCCCGTCGTCGGAGTGCATGGTCTGCGCGTCGACGCCGAGCTGCTCTCGGATGCGCGCGCCGATGGCCAGCGCCCACGGCCCGTTGACCTGCGCGCCGAACGGCGAGTGCACGCACAGCCGCCAGTCGCCGAGCTCGTCGCGGAAACGCTCGACCACGATCGTGCGGTCATCAGGCAGGACGCCGGTCGCGGCCTTCTGCTCGTCGAGGTAGGCCAGCAGGTTGCCGACGGCCCGCTCGTCAAGACCCGCCGCGGCCGCCCGTGCCGACCTCTTCGCGTCGCTCAACGCGCCGAGCTCGCGCACGAAGGCGCCCAGCGCCCGCCCCAGCTCGATCGGCCGGCCGGCATGGTCTCCATGCCAGAAAGGCATCTTGCCCGGTACGCCGGGCGCGGGCGTCACGAGCACGCGGTCGTGGGTGATCTCCTCGATCCGCCACGACGAGGAGCCGAGCAGGAAGACATCGCCGACACGCGACTCGTAGACCATCTCCTCGTCCAGCTCGCCGACCCGCGCACCCTTCTCTCCGACCAGGAACACGCCGAACAGCCCGCGGTCGGGGATCGTGCCGCCGGACGTGACGGCGAGCCGCTGCGCACCCGCCCGCGGCGTGAGTGTCTGCGTGACCCGGTCCCAGTTGACGCGCGGCCGCAGCTCGGCGAACTCGTCGCTGGGATAGCGCCCCGACAGCATGTCGAGAGTCGCCTCGAGTGCCGACGTCGGCAGCGTCGCAAACGGCGCCGCCCGGCGTACCAGGGCTGCCAGTTCGTCGACCGCCCACGTGTCCATCGCGGTCATCGCGACAATGTGCTGGGCGAGTACGTCGAGCGGGTTGCGCGGGTAGCGCATCGACTCGATCGCGCCGTCGCGCATCCGTTCTGCGACGACAGCGCTCTGCAGCAGGTCGCCGCGGAACTTGGGGAACAGCACGCCACGCGACACCGCGCCCACCTGGTGCCCCGCGCGGCCGACGCGTTGCAGCCCGCTCGCCACCGAAGGCGGCGACTCGACCTGGATGACGAGATCGACCGCGCCCATGTCGATGCCCAGCTCGAGACTGCTTGTCGCGACGACCGCGGGCAGCCGCCCGGCCTTCAGCGCTTCCTCGATCTCGGAGCGCACCTCGCGGCTGACCGAACCGTGGTGGGCCCGCGCGATCTGCACTGGCGCCTCGCGACCGACACCGCTCTGCGCCATGGCTGACCAGGAGTGCGGCTCCTCGACCGCGTGGCCTGCGCGTTCGGCCGCGATCACGTTGAGACGCGTCGTCAGCCGCTCCGCGAGCCGCCGCGAGTTGGCGAACACGATGGTCGACCGATGGGCCGCGATCAGGTCGACGATGTGCGACTCGACTGCCGGCCAGATGCTCCCCGAACTGTGCTCGACGCCGTCCTCGCCCGTTGTCATGGTGTCGAGCGCCGCCATGTCGTCGACGGGTACGACGACCCGCAGCTCGATCGTCTTGGCCGCCGGCGGGTTGACGATCGTGATCTTGCGGTCGCCGCCGAGGAAGCGCGCCACCTCGTCGAGCGGGCGAACCGTCGCGGACAGCCCGATGCGCTGCGCGGGCTTTTCGAGCAAGGCATCGAGCCGCTCCAGCGACAGCGCGAGGTGCGCGCCGCGCTTGGTCGCGATCATCGCGTGCACCTCGTCGACGATGACCGTCTCGACGCCGCGCAACGACTCGCGCGCCTGGCTCGTCAGGATGAGGAACAGCGACTCGGGCGTCGTGATGAGGATGTCGGGCGGCGTCTTGCCGAACCGTCGCCGTTCGTCGGCCGGAGTGTCCCCACTTCGTACGCCGACGGTCAGGTCGGGCACCGGAAGCCCGAGCCGTGTCGCGGCCTGCCGGATGCCGGTCAGTGGCGCGCGCAGGTTGCGCTCGACGTCGACAGCGAGCGCATTGAGCGGCGAGACATAGAGGACGCGGCAGCGCCGGCTCGGCTCCGCGGCGGGCAGCGACGCCAGCCGGTCGAGCGACCAGAGGAAGGCAGCGAGGGTCTTGCCCGAGCCGGTCGGCGCGACGACGAGCGCCGAGTCGCCGCGGGACACGGCGTTCCAGGCACCCTCCTGCGCCGTCGTGGGCGCGGCGAACGCGCCCGCGAACCACGCGCGTGTCGCGGCTGAAAACCCATCGAGCGCCGTTGCCATGACGACAGTCTGCCCTGCGGGTGTGACACGTCACTTGCCGGTCGAAGTGCCTCACTCAGGTGCATTACGCGAAAACGGTCTGTAACCGACAACGCCAGGAGCGGTCGAAGTGGTGTACGGCGGAAGTGCCGCCGACACCCGCCTCAAGGAGGCACCCGTGTACGCCTTCGTCATCCTGCTCGGCCTGGGTCTTGGACTTGGTGTCGTTGTTCAGGTCCTCGCGGAGGTGCTGCCTTTCGAGGCACCCAAGGCGCTCACCCGAACTGTCACCGCCGCTCTCGCCATTGGTCTGGCGTGGAGCCTCGACTACTCGATCTTCGAAGCGTTCGCACAGCCGCTGCGTGAGCAGTGGATGCACCCGGTCGCAACCGGCATCGTTCTCACCGCCGTCGCCGACGTGACCCGCGAGCTCGCGACACTACTGTCCGGCTACTCGCGCAAGACCGAAGGGGAAGCCCACGAGATTCAGGCCCGCATCCCGCGCGCTGCGTAACTCGTCCGCTGCGCAACCCGCAGCAAAAGCACTACCGACGCCCCCGGTGCCCACAAGGCCCGGGGGCGTCGTCATGCGACCTAGACTCAGGTGATGCGCATCTCGGAGTTCTGGCGTCGGATGGACGCGCGTTTTGGCGCGCGGTACGCCGGGTCAGTAGCCGCCGATCTGGCGATCAGCTCGCTGGGAAGCCGCACTATCAACGAATCGCTCGCGGCCGGCGTACCGCCGAAAAGGGTGTGGGAAGCCGTGTGCGAGGCGGTCGAGGTACCCGTCGCCGAGCGGCACTGAAAGGGGAGTCGCCGTCATGGCTGAGCGCGTGATGAAGAACGACGACGAGTGGCGCGCGGAGCTGTCGCCGACGGAGTACGCCGTGCTGCGCAAGGCCGGCACGGAGCCTGCGTTCACCGGGGCGCTGCTGGGGGAGCACCGGGTGGGGGTCTACCGCTGCCGGGCGTGCGGAAACGAACTGTTCCGGTCCGACGCGAAGTTCGAGTCGCACTGCGGCTGGCCTAGCTTCTACGAGCCCAAGGCCGGGGACGCCGTCGTACAGATCGCCGACACGTCTCACGGGATGCGCCGGATCGAGGTGCGCTGCGCGTCGTGCGACTCGCATCTCGGTCATGTCTTCGATGACGCACCGCAGACGCCGACGGGCGACCGCTACTGCATGAACTCGGTCTCGCTGACCTTCGAGCCGTCCGAACCGGCGGACGCCGCCGAGTCCTGAGCGCCGCCCCCCAACGAACGCGCCCCACCCACGGTGATCCACGGGATCCAGGGCGCATCGGCCCGGGTTTTCCGGCCTCCGGCCCCCCCGATCACTCCAGTTCTAGAGCCGCTCGGCGTGTCGAATCGATTCGAACAGGTGTTCGTGTACGGTTTTTCTCGACGCGGTTATCCCCAATCTGTCGATGAGGCCGCCGCGTTGTCGGACCCGCCTCCTAACGTGAGCCCGACCACGTAACCGCTCGACACAGTCTGGGGACTTCGCATGGCGACTATGGACCGCGACAAGGCACTCGAAGCCGCAATGGCGCAGATCGAGCGTCAGCACGGCAAGGGCGCCGTGATGCGCCTCGGAGACGAGACGCGCGCGCCCGTGTCGGTGATCCCCACCGGGTCGATCGCACTCGATATCGCACTCGGCATCGGCGGCCTGCCGCGTGGGCGCATCGTCGAGATCTACGGCCCTGAGTCCTCGGGCAAAACGACCGTCGCCTTGCACGCGGTCGCGCAGGCGCAGGCCGGTGGTGGCATCGCGGCGTTCATCGATGCCGAGCACGCGCTTGATCCCGACTATGCCAAGGCGCTCGGCGTCGACACCGACGCGCTGCTCGTCTCCCAGCCCGACAACGGCGAGCAAGCCCTCGAGATCATGGACATGCTGATCCGCTCCAACGCGCTCGACATCATCGTCGTCGACTCAGTCGCAGCACTCGTGCCCCGTGCCGAGATCGAGGGCGAGATGGGCGACTCGTTCGTCGGCCTGCAGGCGCGGCTGATGAGCCAGGCGATGCGCAAGATCACCGGCGCTCTCAACAGTTCCAACACGACCGCGGTCTTCATCAACCAGCTGCGCGAAAAGATCGGCGTGATGTTCGGCTGCTTGTCCTACAACACGCGTGTCACGCTGGCCGACGGCTCGCAGGAAAAGATCGGCAAGATCGTCAACCAGAAGCTGCCGGTCGAGGTGTTGTCCTACGACCCCGACCTGGGCGCCGTCGTACCCAAGAAGGTCGTCAACTGGTTCGACAACGGTGTCACCGAGGAGTTCTTGCAGTTCACCGTTGCGCGTCCCGGCGGCAACGGCCGCGCGCAGATGGCGTTGACGAGCAACCACCTGGTCCGTACGCCGGGCGGGTGGCGCGAAGCGGGCGAGATCAAGGCCGGTGACCGGGTGATGCTCGCCCAAGCGCATCGGTTGAGCGACCAGCAATGGCAGGTCGTCCTCGGTGGGTTGATGGGCGATGGTGCCCTGTCACCGAGCCGCATCCCCGGCAGCCTCGGCACGCGTTTCCGCATGGGGCACGGCGCGAAGCAGGTCGACTACCTCGACTGGAAGGCGTCGCTGTTCGGCAACATCGCGCAGTCGCGGTCGGTCAGCTCGCGCGGCGCCGCGTTCGTCGACCTCACCCCGCTGCCCGAGCTTGCCGAGTTGCGCCAGGCCGTCTACCTGGCGGGCAAGAAGGTCCTGTCCTACGACTACCTCAAGGCGATCACGCCGCTGTCGCTGGCGATCTGGTACATGGACGACGGCAGCTTCTCGGTGCGCGGCAAGGGTCTGCAGGAGCGCAGTCGCGACGGCAGTGGCCGGGCCGAGATCTGCGTCGAGGCGTTGAGCGAAGGTTCGCGGGAGCGACTAGTTGAGCACCTGGCGGGCGCGTTCGATCTGCATCCGCGGCTGGCATTTCGTGGTGCCCGTCAGCAGGCGTTCCTGTCGTTCCCGAAGGACGAGACAGCGAAGCTGCATGCGCTGATCGCGCCCTACGTGCAGCCATCGATGGACTACAAGCTGCTCGAGCGGTTCCGCGGCCAGTTCTCAGTTCAGCCGGAGTACGCCGACGCGCGGATCCTGCCGGTTCCGGCGCCGGTGCTCGACGTACGGGTGAAGCCCAAGACCCGGTCGATGCACCGATTCGACATAGAGGTCGAGGGTTCGCACAACTACCTCGCCGACGGCGTCATCGTGCATAACTCACCCGAGACGACGACTGGTGGTCGGGCGTTGAAGTTCTACTCGTCGATCCGGCTAGACGTGCGACGCATCGAGACCCTCAAGGACGGCACTGAGGCGGTCGGCAACCGCACCCGCGTCAAGGTCGTGAAGAACAAGTGCAGCAGCCCCTTCAAAATCGCAGAGTTTGACATCGTTTACGGCCAGGGCATCTCGCGTGAGGGGTCGATCATCGACGTGGGTGTGGAGCAGAGCATCGTCCGTAAATCCGGTGCCTGGTACACCTACGACGGTGACCAGCTCGGTCAGGGCAAGGAGAACGCGCGGACGTTCCTCAAGGACAACCCCGACCTGGCCAACGAGATCGAGAAGAAGATCAAGGAAAAGCTGGGCATCGGCCCGCAGCTCGACGCCGACGTCACGAGCCCGGCCGCAGTTGTCCCGCCACCGGTCGACTTCTAGCGGCCATCCTTCGTGGACGAAGACGCGGCTGGCCATGTCGCGGATGACGAGGACCCGGACGCCGACCCGTATGCGGTCGCGCGCACGATCTGCCTGCGGCTGCTGACGGCTCGGGCGCGCACCAGGGCCGAGCTTGCGACGGCGCTCGCGAAGAAGGGCGTGCCCAGCGAGGTGGCGGCCGACGTACTCGATCGGTTCAGCGAGCTGCGGTTCATCGACGACGAGGCGTTCGCGGCTGCATGGGTGCAGTCGCGGCACGCGGGGCGGGGGCTGGGACGGCGGGCGCTTTCACACGAGCTGCGCCAGCGCGGCGTGGCCGACGAGGTCGCGAAGCAGGCGATCGCGGCGATCGATGACGATGACGAACTCGCCCGGGCCCGCGAGCTGGTCACCCGCAAACTTGCGGGCATGCGGGGGGTGCCGGCGGAGGCGAAGCTGCGCCGGCTGACCGGGATGCTGGCACGTAAGGGGTACTCAGGAGGGGTTGCGATTACCGCTGTCAGAGGAGCGATCGCAGGTGCGGATCGGGCACTGGACGCCGATTCCAGCGACCTCTGAAAGCCTCGATTCACGTAGTTTTCCGTCCTTGATCCATTTACTTGACCGTAACCTGCCCGTGACCTAGCCTGACGCCAGGTGAGCACGAGCAAACTGCCTGATGAATCAACAATTACGCACTACCTGACAGCAAAACCGCCCGAGAACCGGCTTTTCACGACGCCGCTGAGTTCTGCGTACAAGTCCATTCATCAGCCCCTCGCGACAGCGGGGGGTTAGCGGTCATCTCCCTCACCGGGAAATCCGACCGCGCCCAAGCGAGGGCGCGGCCGCTGACGGTGTGAAGGGAGGGCCGACATGGGCCCCTCTCTGGCCGCCATCATCGCCTCCGTCAGTGCCGTCGTCGTCGTAGTTGTAGCAGTCGTCCTCCTTCTCCGCCGCGGAGCGAACCATGCGCCCGCGGACGCCGCAGAACGGCTACGGCGGTCCGAGCAGGAAGCGGTAACGCTTCAGGCGAAGGCGGAGGCGTTGCAGGCCAAAGCGCAGGCGTTGCAGGCGAAGGCGCAAGCCGACGCGGCCGCCGTACGCGGACAGGCCCAGGCTGAAGCGGCCGAGTTCGCGCGGCAGCTCCACGCCGATGCCGAGGCCGAGGTTCGCGGATTGCGTGCCGACATGGACCTGCGCGAACAGCGCCTGGCGCAGCGCGAGGAGCGCCTCGCCGAGCGCGATGCGCGACTAGACGCCGAGCACCGCCGCGCTGAGGAACGAGACCGCGAGCTGTTCGAGATCGAGGCCGACATCGCGCACAAGCGCGCCGAGCTGCTCGACCTCGAGGAGGACCGCCGCCTAACCCTTGAGCGCGTTGCCGGCCTGAGCGCCGCCGACGCGAAGGCCGAACTCATCAGAACCATCGAGAACCAGGCCAAGCGCGAAGCGGCGGTGATCGTCCGTGACATCGAGACCGAAGCCAAGGACACCGGCGAGGAGCGCGCCCGCAAGATCGTGACGCTCGCGATCCAGCGCGTCGCCAGCGAGCAGACCGCTGAGAGCGTCGTCACCGTCCTGCACCTGCCCAGCGACGACATGAAAGGCCGGATCATCGGCCGCGAAGGCCGCAACATCCGCGCGTACGAGCAGGTCACCGGCGTCAACCTCATCATCGACGACACCCCGGAAGCCGTGCTGCTGAGCTGCTTCGATCCGGTACGCCGCGAGGTCGGCCGGCTCACGCTGGAGAAACTCGTCCTCGACGGGCGCATCCACCCGCAGCGCATCGAGGAGATGTACGAGCGAAGCAAGAACGAGGTCGAGGCGATCGTGATCCGCGCCGGCGAGGACGCGCTGGTCGATGTCGGCATCACCGACATGCACCCCGAGCTGATCCATCTGCTAGGGCGGCTGAAGTACCGGACGTCGTACGGGCAGAACGTCTTGCGCCACCTGATCGAGGCCGCGCACATCGCCGGGGTGATGGCGGCCGAGCTGCGGCTGCCGATTCCGCTCATCAAGCGCTGCACGCTGCTGCACGACCTCGGCAAGGCGCTGACGCACGAGGTCGAGGGGAGTCACGCGCTGATCGGCGCGGAGATCGCCCGCAAGTACGGCGAGTCCGAGGACGTCGCGCACGCGATCGAGGCGCACCACGGCGAGGTCGAGCAGCGCACCGTCGAGGCGGTGCTGACGCAAGCCGCCGACGCGATCTCGGGCGGGCGGCCAGGTGCGCGTCGCGAGAGCCTCGAGCACTACATCAAGCGCCTCGAGCGGATCGAAGAGATAGCGATCAGCCAGCCGGGTGTCGAGAAGGTGTTCGCGATGCAGGCCGGGCGCGAAGTGCGCGTGATGGTGATGCCCGACAAGATCGACGACATCCAGGCGCAGGTCGTCGCGCGCGACATCGCCAAGCAGATCGAGGAGGAGCTGACCTACCCCGGCCAGATCCGCATCACTGTCGTCCGCGAGTCGCGCGCCACCGAATACGCCAAGTAAGGACCGGAAGCCTTACAGGCGCGCCCTCGATCATGTCTGACACGGCTTGTGCGGGCAGATGCGACTGGCGTGTCACACATGATCGCTTACGGGTCGCGCGGGTCCTGCCCTCCTGACCATCAAGGTCGAGCTTCAACACCAGCGCATGGCCGTGCTCGAAGCAGAACAGCTTTCGGTCACCCGTCTTGAGCCCTCGGCGCCCGAAGATCATGCCGCGCACGACTCCGAACGGCGCCATTC
>JBKJZO010000004.1:0-8612 GCA_046715235.1 Mycobacteriales bacterium | reverse complement strand
CTAGGGCGGTCTTCGGATTTCCCAGGTGCCGTCGGGGTTGCGGTGCAGGGTCATGCGGCCTTCGTGGACGTCGTGGTGGTGGGGTAGGCAGGCGTGTCCGAGCCGGTCGAGGTTGGTTTCGCCGTTGTGTTGGCCCCAGAAGTCGAGGTGGTGGACTTCGCAGTGCCGGATGGGGACGGTGCAGCCGGGGATGACGCAGGTCTCGCCGTCGCGGACGCGCAGCGCGCGGCGCTGAGCGGGGGTGGCGGTGCGGACCTGGCGGCCGGCGTCGAGGATTTCGCTTTTGCCGTCGGTGATGATCCGGGCGACCTGCGCGTCGCAGCAGAGCCGGCGGGCGGCTTCGCCGCTGATCGGGCCGTGCCGTTCGAGTAGCGCGGGTGGGGCGCCGGGGGCGTCGAGCAGGGTCTGGCGGTCGACGACGACGGTGATGTGCGGGCGTTCCCCGCCGAGCTGGCCGACATCACCGAAGGAGAGGGTTTCGGCGACCCAGGCGGCGAACGCGTCGTGCATCCGCTGCGGCCGGGTCCGCGTGTCGCCGGGCGCGGGTGCGGGCATCCGGGCGTCGAGCAGCACCCGCAGGCCAGCGGCGACCTCGGGCAGCAGCCAGCCCTGCATCGCTTCCAGGCGTTCGAAGGAACTGGCCAGGTGCAGCTGCCGCAGCTGGTAGCGGGCCGCTTCGTCGCGGGTCACCGCGTCCTTCGCGTACTGGTATCGCAGCCGCCCGACGAACCGGCGCAGCTGCTGCGGGTTCAGCTGCTCGGCCGCTACCAGCATCTCCGCCTCGCAGGCCTGCATCACCTCGAGCGGGGCGTCCTGGGCAAGGGACGCGATCGCCGCGGCGCTCGCGAACGGGATCCGCCCGGCCGCCAGCGCGTCCGCGGTCCGGGGCAGCTCGCGCAGCACCCGCGCGGTCCGCACCCGCTGCTGCGCGTCGTCCGGCGCCAGCTGGCAGTGCCCGCGCAGCCAGGCCGCGGTCGACGGCGCGCCGTCAGCGGCGCCGCCGCCCGCCGCGTCGAACCGGCCGATCGCCCGCGTCCGCAACGCTTCCAACGCCCGCGCGGCCTGCTCGATCCGGACCAGCAGCGCACCGACCGCGACCACCGGCATCGCGTCGACATCAACGCCGGCGTCCAGATCGAGAGCGGTCTCGGCGCGGGCCAGCTCGTCGACAGCGGTCATCACTGACACGACGAACCTCCCTCAGCGCAGAACAACACCGGTTGCGATGCGCGGGGAAGGCTGATCGCGATAGGGCAAACCTACCGGCCACCTCCGACAAAAACCGGCCCCCAAAGCCTTCTGTGGAAAGAGATTTCTCGCGATGCGAGCCGTCAGCGTTTGTCGGGCAGACGTCTAGAGCGGCGAAAGGCGCCGACCAACGAACTCGATGCGCGCGGCAACCCTTCGGCCTTGCTGCGAGTCTTGTCGCTGTGAACGACCCGCGGACGGAACGCGTCGCCGCGCTGTTCCACGCCATGTCGGCGGACCTCACGAGGCTTGCGTATCTGATCGTCGGAGATTGGTCGCTCGCCGAGGAGATCGTTCAAGAGGCGTTCCTGCGCGTTTGGCGCGCCCCGACGGCCTGGCGCGAAGAAAGTGCCGCACCGGCGTATGTGCGGCGTGCGGTCGTGAACCTATCCCGGTCGCGAATTCGGCGGTTGGCGTTGGAGCGCCGAGTGGCGCGCGTACACGTATCTTCGGTCGCGCCAGCCACGGATGTCACCGCGCTCGACCTGATGGCCGCACTTGCTCGTCTGCCGGCAGGAAAGCGTGCCTGCTTGGTTCTGCGCTACTACGCCGACCTGACAGAAGCTGAGACGGCGGAGTTGCTCGGCGTCACGGTCGGCACCGTCAAGAGCCAAACCAGCAAGGCGCTTCGCCAGCTGGCTGAGCACCTTGCGATATACGACCCAGTTCTCGGGTCCCATGAGGATGGTCGCCGATGAGTACCAACCTTGAGTCGCAACTGCGCGAGGCACTGCGCGAAGAAGTGGTGGGGAGAACGGTCTCGCGTGACGGGTGGTTCCGGCTCGCGGCACGACGCGAGAGTTCGCTGAAAACCGGACGACGGGTGGCGCTCGCATCGACAGGCCTAGCCACGGTGCTGACCGTCGTTGCCGTAGCGGCGACCTTTCAACGCGGCGACCCAAGCACTCGGCAGCAAACACAGGCCGCGGTCTCTGCAACGTTCAAGGCGGAGGGCATCACGGCAACAGTGCCGCCCGGGTGGCATGCGCGATCGCTCGGAACACGCATGGTCGCCACAGAGGGCCGCGCAGCGATTCAGCTGGCTACGTTTAGCTTTGTCGTCCCCGCTGGGGCCGAAGATCCGATACTCGGCATGAAGGCGACCGACATGCTCGTCACGGTCGTGCCGGACATCCATCAACAAAGTGGCGCGAGCATCGACCACATCTCACTCAGCAGCGCGGACGTCATCACCGGTGGCGCAGTGCCGCGTGGGCGAACCGTCGCCCGCAGAACGTTCGTGGACGATTCCGGCATCCACGTGCCGTTCAGCGTCGAGGTCTTATTCGGCAAGACGGAGGTCGGTGAAGCGGACTTCGCCCGCGTCAACGCAGTCCTTGCCGGCATCCACCTCGATCCCGCACTTACCGAGCCGCCGACAGGTTCAGTCACCAGTGTTCCGTTCACCGCACTCGCTGTCGGGACCACTTCCGGCAAGACGGGATACGGGGGCGGGGGCGTCGTCAAAGATCAGGCAGGCTTCGACGATTTCTGGATCATGACCGGCGCCGCCGGCACAGCACCTCAGGTGCCAACAGATTCGCACGCGATGATCGTGAGCATCGCGCCGGCGTCCTGCCCCCGGCAGGCCGATGTGCAGCGCGTGGAGGTCGTGGAACTGCTGCTCGATGGAGGCCCTTCGTCCTACTAGCCGATCAGCCCCTGTTGCTGCCTCCGGGCACCCACTGACACGCGATTCCCTCACCGAGGATCTCCACGGCAGTGCAGCGCCTTAGAGCGACGCGCCCGAGGTTGGGTTGGCTTCGTCTTCGACCTCGGCCGGATCGCGCTCGCGTTCCACATAACCGCCCGACGCCGTACGCATGACGATTCCGGACTCGTGCGTCGGCCGGGTGATGGGCACACCGCTGTCGCGCAGTTCCTTGCAGATGCGATAGGTGATGACGTACGCCGCGAGCGGGCCGAGGACCAGCAACACCTGCAGGATCTTGGTCATCGCGTTGACAGAGATCTGGGCCTTCTGCGCGAGCACGTCGTTGCCGCCCGCCAGGAAGATGACCAGGTAGAACGCCGCCGCCGCGACGCCGAACGCCGTGCGCTTCGGACGGTCGCGCGGCCGATCGAGGATGTGGTGCGGCTCGTCGTCCATGTCTAGCCACGCCTCGAGCCACGGCCACGCGAACATCAAGGTGAACAGCACGCCGGGCAGCAGCACGCCTGGGAAGAACGGGTTTGGGATCGTATGCCCGAACGCGCGGATCTCCCACGGCGGCATGAGCCGCAGCGCGCCTTCGAGCCAGCCGATGTACCAGTCGGGCTGCGAACCTGCGGTTACGGCGGCCGGGTCGTAGGGGCCGTACAGCCACACCGGGTTGATCTGGGCGAGCCCGCCGAGCGCCGCGCAGACGGCGAACGTCAGGAAGAACAGGCCCATGCTCTTCATGGCGAAATTCGGATAGAGCCGGGAGCCGACGACGTTGGTCTCGGTGCGCCCCTTGCCGGCGAACTGCGTGTGCTTCTGCCGCCAGATGATCCCCAGATGCACGGTGAGAAGGCCGACGATCGCGGCCGGGATGATCAGGATGTGGATCACGTAGAAACGTGAGATCACGTTGCCGGGGTACTCACCGCCGAAGACCAGAAACGCGACCCAGTTGCCCACCACCGGGATCGACTGCGCGACGGCGTACGCGATGCGCAGGCCGGTGCCTGACAGCAGGTCGTCGGGCAGCGAGTAGCCGGTGAAGCCGTTGCCGATGCCGAGCAGCAGCAGTAGCAGCCCGATGACCCAGTTGATCTCACGGGGCCTGCGGAATGCGCCGGTGAAAAAGATGCGCAGCAGATGCGCCGTCATCGCCGCGACGAAGATGAGCGCGGCCCAGTGGTGGATCTGACGCATGACGAGGCCGGCGCGCACGTCGAAGCTGATGCGCATGACCGACTCGAACGCAGCCGACATCGGCACGTCCTTGAGCTGCTCGTACGAGCCGTCGTACAAGACGAGCTTGGTATCGGGGTTGAAGAAGAAGGTCAGGTAGACGCCGGTGCCCAGCAGAATGACGAAGGCGTAGAGCGCGATCTCGCCGATCATGAACGACCAGTGGTCGGGAAAGACTTTGTTCAGCGCGGTGCGCGCGAAGCTCTGCGTGCCGAGCCGGTCGTCGACCCATCGCGACAGTTTCTTGATCACGGCCGCTCCCAGAAGGCGGGGCCGATGGCCTCGTTGTAGTCGTCGCGCGCGACGAGAAATCCTTCGGCGTCGACGTCGAGTGGCAGTTGGGGGAGTGAGCGCGTCGCCGGCCCGAAGATGGGCTTGGCCGCATCGAGCACGTCGAACGTCGACTGGTGGCAGGGGCAGAGCAGGTGCGCTGTCTGCGTTTGGTACAGGCCGACGGGGCAACCGGCGTGGGTGCAGACCTTCGAGTAGGCGACGACCCCGTTGCGGGTCCAGCCTTCGCGGCCCGCTTTTTCACGCAGCCGCTCGGGCTCCACGCGGATCAGCAACGTCTGCGAATCAGCCTTGTCGTGCTCAGTGAAACCTTCCGGGAACACCGTCAGTACGCCGCCGACGGCGAGCCGGTCGAGGGTAACTGGCTCGTTGTCCTCGGTGACTAGCCGCTTGCCCGGTCCCCAGGCGGTGGTGAACAGAGTGCGGCCAGGGGAGGGCCCCAGGGAGCGAATCGGGAAGAGGGCGGCGAGGCCGAGCGCACCTACGGCGACGGCGAGCATGCGGCCGAGAAAGGAGCGGCGGGGCACCAGGTCCTCGCCGCGTTCGAGCGCGTCGTCGAAGCCCTCGCGCACCTCCGTCGTACTGCGCAGCGGTTTGCGTTCTTCGGTGATCTCCGCGTGCGGCAGCAGCAGCTTGCCCCACAGGATGAACCCGACGCCGAGACCACCGAGCGCCAGGGCGAGCAGCAGGCCCTCAAGCTGGGGGTTGCCGCCGCGGATGTAGACAGCGGCGAGGGCGAGTGCGGAGAGCGTCGTGACGCCGAACGCCGAGCCGACCCGCCGTTCGGCGTGGCGTTCCGATACCTGTCGCTCGCCGTTCATCTCGCTCTTCCGATCCACACCGAGACACCGATCAGGACGCCTAGTCCGGCCAGCCACGCCACGAGTCCTTCGGGAATGGGCCCGCCGTACTCCAGCGGCGCGCCGCCCCGGTTGTTGGGATCGGCGAGGTAACGCACGTAGGCGGCCAACGCGTCGGCGTCCTCTTCGGGCAGCGTCTCGGTCGAGAAGACGGGCATGGTGCCAGGACCGATGCGCATCGCTTCCTTGATCTGGGTCGCGGTCGACTTGTTGAGCGGCGGGGCTTGATTGCCTTCGCTGAGCGCGCCGCCCGCGCCGGCGAAGCCGTGGCACGAGGCGCAGTTGAGCCGGAACAGCTCCCCGCCGCGGGCCACGTCGGCCCCGGCGATATCGAATGTGGGAATGGGCGGGCCGTGACCGAGCGATGCGACGTAGGCCACCAGCGCCTTGATCTCTTCCTCGTTGAACGCCGGTCGTTTGCGCCGCGCGCGGATGTCGGGTGCGTTGAGTGGCATGCGCCCCGTCGACAGGTAGAAGTCGGCGCTCGCGGCTCCGACGCCGACCAGGCTGGGGCCGCGCCCTTGTACGCCGACGCCGCCGATACCGTGGCACGACACGCAACTGGTCTGGAACAGCTCCTTGCCGACGGATACCGGATCAGCTGCCGTCTGCGCGTGCGGTCGTTGCGGGGTCGCTCCCCACATCGCGGTTGGCACCGCGAGCGCAGCGAACAGCAATGCCGGCACTGCGAGGCGACGGAGGGCTTTGCGCGTGGTCACCGGCTACTGCACGAAGAACAGCGTCGTGAACAACCCGATCCACACGACGTCGACGAAGTGCCAGTAGAAGCCCACGACCGCGACCGAGGGTTCCTGCGCGTCGAGGTCGGGATCGGCCGTCGTGCGAGCGAGCAGGACGAGCATCGCCAGCAGGCCGCCGAGCACGTGCAGCCCGTGCAGCCCCGTCATCAGGTAGTAGACCGATCCGTAGGCGTGCGAGTCGACCCAGAACGTGTTCGCCTGATACTCGAGCCCCTGGTTGACCAGGAAGATCGTGCCGAGCACGACGGTCGCGGCGAGCCAGCGCTGCAGGTCGCGCCTCTTCCCGTGCTCGATTGCACGGTGCGCGAGCTGCATGGTGCCCGACGAGGCGATGAGCAGCAGCGTGAACAGCCCGGCGCGGACCGTTTCGAGCTCGACGCCTTCGGGTGGCCACTCGTCGACGGAGGCGCGGATCGTGAAGTACGCCGCAAAGAGGCCGGCGAAGAACATCAGCTCGGAGGCGAGCCAGACCACAGCGCCGACGCGTGCCATCGACGGCCGCTCGACCACGGCGACCGCGGATGGCTGGGACATAGTTGTAGACACTATGACTCCGGAAACGGCGCGCCCAACCGCAGCGCCGAGCACGTCGCCCCGATCCCCGCGGAGGTCGCGCAGATGCCGCCACCTCTGACCTGGCATCGGGCTGTCTTCGGCTGGCAACCCGACCCTGTGACGGCTCTGGTCGTTCTCGCCGCAGTCGTGCTCTATGCGAGCGGAGTCCGGCGGGTACGCCGGGCGGGCCGGCCTTGGTCAGCGGCGCGGTCGCTTGCGTTTGGCGCGGGGTTGGCCGTTGTTGCGGTTGCGACGATGTCGGGGCTTTCGGCGTACGAGGATGTGCTTTTCAGCGTGCACATGGTGCAACACATGCTGCTGTCGATGGTCGCGCCGTTCCTGCTGGCGATGGGCGCGCCGGTGACGTTGCTGCTTGGCGCAACCGGCCCGGCCGGCCGGCGGCGCACGGCCCGCGTCCTGCACAGCCGCGTGCTTTCGGTCCTGGGACATCCGGGGGTCGCCTGGGTCCTTTTCGTCGCGAGCCCGTTCATCCTGTACTTCAGTGGCCTCTTCGAGTTGTCCCTGCGCAACGGATTCGTCCACGCGGCGGTCCACGTGCACTTCCTGGTGGCCGGCGCGCTCTTCTACTGGCCGCTCGTCGGCGTCGACCCCGTGCCGCACCGGCAGTCGCCCGGCGTACGGATGCTCTACGCCGTGCTGACGCTGCCGTTCCACGCGTTCCTGGGGATCGCGATCATGGGCTCGTCGCGGGTGCTTGCCGGCGACTACTACGCGTCGCTCAACAGGACCTGGGGCGGGTCCGCGATCGACGAGCAGAACGCCGGGGGCGGCCTGCTGTGGGGCGCCGGCGATGTCGTCGGGCTGATCCTCGTGGTTGTGCTCCTGAGCCAGTGGGCGCGGCACGACGACCACGCCGCTCGCCGCGAAGACCACCGCCTCGACGCCGCCGAACTCGCCAAACGATCACTTTGACAAACCTCTAGCCGGAATTGAGCGCGGAATCCGGGACCGCTTTTGTCAAAGTGATCGACTCCTGGTGCGAAGTCCGCCGCGCCGAGTGAGAGACTTGCAGGTGAACTCCACGCGAGATCGCCGGAGCGGGCTGCGCACGCGGCCCGCTTACACCGGCGGGCAACCCATGACAGGGGCGCAGGGATGACGACGACCAGCCACAAGTCGGTCGAGGAACTTGACCGGGTCGTGATCCGCTTCTGCGGCGACTCCGGTGACGGCATGCAGCTGACCGGCGACCGGTTCACCAGCGCCACCGCCGCGTTCGGCAACGACCTGGCCACGTTGCCCGACTATCCCGCCGAGATCCGCGCGCCGGCCGGATCGCTGGCCGGTGTCTCCGGCTTCCAGATCCACGTCGCCGACCACGACATCATGACGCCGGGCGACCAGCCCGACGTACTCGTCGCGATGAACCCGGCAGCCCTGCGCACCAACGTCAAAGACCTCGAGGACGGCGGCATGCTGGTCGTCAACGAGGACGCCTTCACCGACCGCAACAACGAGAAGGCCGGTTACACCAGCAACCCGCTGGAGGACGGCAGTCTCGACGCCTACCAGGTCTACAAGCTCAAGCTGACCTCGATGACCACTCGCGCGGTCGAGGGCATCGGCGTGTCGAAGAAGGACGCCGAGCGCTGCAAGAACATGTTCGCCCTCGGCCTGATGAGCTGGATGTACGGGCGGCCGACCGAAGGCACCGAGGCGTGGGTCTCGCACAAGTTCGCGAAGAAGCCCGAGATCCTGGCGGCCAACCTCGCGGCCTTCCACGCCGGCTGGAACTTCGGCGAGACGACCGAGGTCTTCGCCAGTTCGTACGTCGTCCGCCCGCAGCAGGCGCCGCCAGGTGACTACCGCAACATCAGCGGTAACGTCGCGCTGGCTTACGGCCTCATCGCGGCGTCCCAGCTGTCCGGTCTGCCGCTCTTCCTCGGCAGTTACCCGATCACGCCGGCGTCCGACATCCTGCACGAGCTGAGCAAGCACAAGAACTTCGGCGTCAAGACGTTCCAGGCCGAGGACGAG
>JBKJZO010000003.1:0-31884 GCA_046715235.1 Mycobacteriales bacterium | reverse complement strand
GCGCACGACTCCGAACGGCGCCATTCACCGGCGAGGTCGTCGATCATCTCCGTCGCGGGGGTCGGTTCGTCAGCCATGCTCTTCTCGCTGCCGGTCGGGTCCGCCGGGCTGGCTTTGTGGCGTGAGGTTCGTCATCAGATACGAACGCTAGTTGGCGCCCCCGATATACGGCGCGATGTTCCGTGAGACTTCGTCGTAACTCGTTCGGTTGCTAAACGCCACTCCCTGCCCTGGACGCGTTCCCGCAGAGCAAATCGCTGGCAGTCCTTCCACCGCAACGACGTGCTCAAGGTCGAGGCCGGTGATGGCGTAAACCGTGACCGGCGCTTCGGGCCCACCGGCCGCCGGGCGGTACAGCGCCGAGTCCGGACCAGAGCGAGAGGCGGGTGCCACCGACTGGCACATCACCACGTACTTTCGGCCGCGCCAGACGACAAGGTTTGACGCATCCGATCCGGCGCCCCGGCAGGAAACGAGGACGGGAACCGCCGCGACCAGCAACGCTACAGTCCGCAGACCCAGCCAGCGCCAAGAACGCCGGCGTGCCATTTGTAGTCTCGGCCCACCGGCCACGTCTTCTAAGGGGTCCGACGCCGTCCTGTTCATCTGCTGCGGACCCTCGTACTTCGAGAGCTTGCTCAGACCGCCCCCTTTGGCCACTCGGGCAACCTGCCTTCAGCGCCCGGCAGACGTTTGGCCCGCCGCGCACGGAGACCCCGCCGCGCACGGAGACAGAGAATAGCGAACCCGCCTGCGACATCGCCCAGGGCATCCCCGACGAGACGGCGAAGGCGATCTAGGAAAATCAGGTCCGAGGGACCGAAGGGCGCTCAGGCCCAGATCCAGGGCGACCAGCTGCGCGTGTCGGCGAAGTAGAAGGATGACCTGCAGAGCGTGATCTCGATGCGCAAGGAGAGCGACTTCGGGATCGCGCTGCAGTTCACCAACTACCGCTGAGCTTCCGCCTCACCCGGCCGGTCGACTGGCTCCTCGTCCGGCGGGTCGGGCGGGTCGTGTTGAACGCCGGGGTCGTCGCGTGGATCGACGGCGACGTCGGCCGCGAGTACCTTGCCAATCTGCCGGCGGCACGCTGACAGGCCGATCCGAAGATCACGAGAGGTAGCGCATGCGCGTTCGTCGAAGTGGCACGACGGTCATGGCCGTCCTCGCCGTGCTGACCGGGTGCACCAGCGACCCGCCGACGCCGGCCAAGTCCGCTGGCCCGGCCACGTCGGCCACGTCGGCGACTTCGCCGACTTCGCCGACGCAGGCTGTCCTGTCGCCGTCGGCGCTGCCGCTGCAGTCGCGGCGCCCGGAAGCTGTCGCCGCACGAGACGCCGCCGGGCGTGCGCTGCCCCGTTCCGACCGGCCGCGGGTGTCGCTGACGTATGACCTGACCGGCTGGCGTGAGGGCCGCGTCGCGGGGACCGAGCAGATCGAATTCAGGCCGGACCTCGACGTCTGCGAACTCGTCGTCCGGCTGTGGCCCAACCGGCCGGTCAGCACGGCGACGGGCGCGTTGCTCACGGTGACCCACGCCGCCGTGGACGGCAGGTCCGTCACGCCTCGGCCCGACCCCGCTGGCGGTACGCCGGACGCGCCCACGCTGCTGGAGCTGCCGCTGGACGAATGCGCGAAGCCCGGAGACGTCGTGCGCGCGACGTTCGACTTCGAGCTCGTGCTCGGTCTGGACGCCGCAGACCGCGCCGGCTTCTCGACGGCGCGCGACGTGGCGTGGCTCGGGTCGGCGTTCCCCATGCTCGCCTGGGAGCACGGCGCCGGCTGGCAGCGTGACCCGGCCGTCGACCTCTACGGTGACATGCAGGCCGCCGAGGCGTTCGACCTGCGGCTGGAAGTCGTTGCGCCGGCGGCCGACGCCGTGCACGGTCAGGGCCGGCTGGTAGCGGTCTCACCCGGACCCGCCGCTGCCAGGACGCACCGCTTCGCGGCCCCGGCGATGCGCGACGTCGGCATCGTCGTCGGCACGCTCACGACGACCGAGGCGGCCGTCAGCGGCGTCCGGGTCCACCTGGCCACACCGGCAGGCAGCCGCGTGCCGCCACAGCGATGGCTGGCCGACGTGCGACGGGCGCTACCGCGCCTGGAGAAGGCGTTCGGCCCTTTCCCCTACGACGACATATGGGTCGGCGTCGTGATCTCCAACCTCGGGTCAGGATTTGAGTACCCCGGCTCGACAATCCTGCCGGACATCGACCCGGCCGAGGCGCGCGTCGTCGTCGCGCACGAGCTTGCTCATTCGTACTTCTGGGGCCTCGTCGGCAACAACACCGCGCGGGATCCCTGGCTGGACGAGGCGCTTGCGACGTACGCGTCGATGGTCGTCGCGGGCGAGCCAGACGGCCCGCCCCCAGAGGACAGCGAACTGCCCGTCGGGGCGCCGATGTCGTTCTGGGCCGCGCAGGCCACCGAGAAGGGACGGGTCTACGTCGAGCACGTGTACGGGCGCGGCGGGCATGCGCTGTGGCGGGCCCGCGAGACCACCGGCGCGACTAGCTTCGACGCCGCGATCCGGCGCTACCTGGCGGACCGGGCGCATCGGAGCGCGCGTCCCGAGGACCTCGCAGCCGCGCTGCGGCCCCTCCCGGCCGCGCTGGCCGTGCTCCAGGAGGTCGGCGCGCTGCCGTGACGGGCGGCTGAGGAAGGACTGCGCCGCGATGATGTAGCGAGCCCATCACATGCTTCGCGTCTCCCAGGCGCCCAGGTTGAGCACGGCGTAGATCGCGATGCTCAAGGAGAGCGACTTCGGGATCCCGCTGCGGTTCACCAACTACCGCTGAGCCGCCGGCGAGTTGAGACTGACATGGCCACTCAGGCCTTTGCCGGGTCTTCCATCTTCGCTTCGCCTTCGGCTGCGAGCACCGCGAGGTCCTCGGTTCCTGCCTGGATCGTCCCGGCGCCGTACCGGCGGCGCTGCCGCACCTCGAGCCGCTGCGCGATGCGCGAGAGCGTGAAGTTGATGGCGACGTAGATGAGCAGAACCGTGATGTAGCTCGAGAAGAGGTAGTCGCTGTCGAAGTCGGAGTTCGCCTTGGCGCGCCGCAACAACTCCTCGTAGGTCACGATGTAGCCGTATGACGTGTCCTTGAGCAGCGTCACCAGCTGACTGATCAGGGACGGGATCATCCGCCGGAACGCCTGTGGCACAACGACCTGCCGCATCGCCTGGCCGTAGGTGAGGCCGACGGCGTACGCCGCCTCGGACTGCCCGCGATCGAGCGAGAGGATGCCGGCGCGGAAAATCTCGGCGAGCACCGCGCTGTTATAGAGCGTCAATCCGAGCACCAGCGCCGTGAACGGCGAAACGTCGCGGATCACGCCGGGCAGGAACGTGAGCCGAGGCAGCGCCAGGTAGCCGAAGAGGATCAGCAGCAGCACCGGCAGCGCGCGGAAGATCTCGATGTACGTCGTCGCGAGCCAGCGCAGCGGTAGTGCCTTCGACAGCCGCGCAAGTGCGAGCGTGGCTCCTACCACCATCGCGAGCACCATGCCCAGCGCGGCGGCCCGGATCGTCATCCAGAGACCGGCGAGGAAGAAGCGCCAGGTGCCGCTGCTCTTGACCCAGTCCCACTTCTCGGCTTCGAACTGGCCCTTGTCGGCAAGGCGCATCACGGCAACGCCGACGAGCGCCGCGATGACGACGCCGCTTATCACCGAGCCGATGAAGACCCGCCGGCGCGCGCGTGGCCCGGCGACGTCGTACAGGACAGCGGTCATCGTTTGATCGCCACCTGGCGCTCGATGATGCCGAGTACGAGCCCCGACGGCAGCGTCAGCATGAGGTAGCCGAATGCTGTGCCGAGCAGGATCGGCACCGGGTCCGACTCGTTCGTGTTGACCTGGCCGGACCGGTAGATGAGTTCGGGGACCGCTATGAAGCTCGCGACGGCGGTGTTCTTGACCAGCGCGATCCAGATGTTGCCGATCGGCTGCACGACGGTGCGCAGCGCCTGCGGCAGGATCACGGCCCGCAGGTTTTGCAGGAACGTCAGGCCGACGGAGCGGGCTGCCTCCGACTGCCCGACGGAGACCGAGTTGATGCCGGCGCGGATCGTCTCGCCGATGAAGGCGCCGGTGTAGAGCGAGAGCACCATCGTCGCGGTGACGAACCGGCTCAGGCCGATGTCCAGCTTTGGCAACCCGAACCAGAAGAGCAGCGCGAGCACCGGCAGCGGCGAGTTACGGAAGATGTCGACGTACGCCGTGCCGGCTGCACGTGCCGGCGCGAACGGGCTGACCCGCATGCCAGCGAGTACCAGCCCGATGACCATGGCGAGCAGGAACGACAGGACCGAGAGCTGGATCGTGACGAACCAGCCGTCGGCGTACGCATCGAGGTTGTCGAATACGACGCCCACGTGACTGCCGTTCCTGCCCGCGGCAGGCTGCTAGTACCTGTTCACCGCCGGCGGCTCGGGCGTCTCCTTGATGAACTTGCCGACCGTCGTCTCGTACGCGGTCTTCCAGCGGCCGTCCTTGTACGCCGCCTCGAGCGTGTCGTTGACGAAGTTGCGGAAGGCGGTGTCGTCCTTCTTGACGCCGATGCCGTACGGCTCGTCGGTGAACTTGTCGCCGACCAATTCGAAGTCGTCGGGGGACTTGTCGATCAGGCCGATAAGGATGACGTTGTCGGTGCTGACAGCGTCGACCTTGTCGTTGCGCAGGTCCTCAGCGCACTCGGTGTAGGTCTTGAAGAGCGTCACCGTTGCCTGCGGCGCCTTCTCCTTCACGTTCTTCTCCGAGGTCGAGCCCTCGACCGAGCAGACCCTCTTGCCGTTGAGGTCGGCGACCGCCTTGATGGCCTTCGGGTTGCCCTTTTTCACCATGATGTCCTGGCCGGCGACGTAGTAGGGCCCGGCGAAGGAGATCAGATCCTTGCGCTTGTCGTTGATGGTGTACGTCGCGACCACCATGTCTACCTTGCTCTCCTGGATGAAGGGCTCGCGGTTCGCCGACACCGACTCGACGAAGGTGATCTTGTCGTCGGTGAGTCCCAACTCCGTCGCGATGATCTTCGCGATCTCGACGTCGAAGCCTTCGACCTTGCCGGTGCTGGGGTTCTTGAGTCCGAAGCCCGGCTGGTCGAACTTCGTGCCGACGGTGATCTTGTCGGCCTTGTTGAGTTTCTCCATCGTCGAGCCGGCCGCAAAGGTCTTGGCGCCAGCGCCGGAGCCGGCGTCGTCATCCTTGTCGTCACCGCAGGCGGCTGCGGACAGGGCGAGTACGGCGGCGATCGCCACCGTCTTGAGCGCTGATCTGCGCATGTCGTTCTCCCTCGGGATATTCGGGTGCCCGGCTCGTCAATGAGCCAAGATCTTGGAAAGGAAGTCCTGCGCCCGTTCGGATTCGGGCCGGTTGAAGAATTGATCCGGTGTGCCGGTCTCGACGATGCGGCCGCCGTCCATGAAGACGACCCGCCGCGCCGCGGACCTGGCAAAGCCCATCTCGTGGGTGACCACGATCATCGTCATGCCCGACTCGGCGAGGCCGACCATGACCTCGAGCACCTCCTGGATCATCTCCGGGTCGAGCGCCGAGGTCGGCTCGTCGAACAGCATCACCTTGGGGTCCATGGCGAGGGCACGGGCGATCGCGACCCGCTGCTGCTGGCCGCCGGAAAGCTCGGCCGGGTAGTTGTCGGCCTTTTCCGCGATGCCGACACGTTCGAGCAACTCGCGGCCGCGTGCCTCAGCCTTCGCCTTCGGGACCTTGCGCGCCTTGATCGGTCCGAGGGTGACGTTTTGCAGCGCCGTCTTGTGGGCGAACAGGTTGAACGACTGGAAGACCATCCCGACGTCGGCGCGCAGCTTCGCCAGCTCGCGCCCTTCCTCCGGCAGCGGTACGCCGTCGATCAGGATCCGACCCGACGTGATCGTCTCGAGCCGGTTGATGCAGCGGCACAACGTCGACTTGCCCGAGCCGGAGGGCCCGATGACGACAATGACCTCGCCCCGCTCGACGTCGAGGTCGATGTCGAACAGGACCTGCGAGTCGCCGAAGTGCTTGTTGACCTTCTCGACGAGCACGAGCGGACTGTCAGCCACGAGCGACTTCCCAGGCGTCGACGTACAGGCGTGCACCGATCTGCGATGCGTCTGAAACGGGTGCTACCCCTCTATAACGCAATAAAGCCCTCACCCGACAGGGCAGGGCTGTGTTGCTGAGTTGCAGTTCGGTGACGTGCCTTGGTCTAGCCGCCTTCGCCGCCCGTCTCGTCGGGTATCTCTAGGTCCTCGTCGTCGAGTCCGTCATACGGGTCTGCACTGGCTACGGCGATCGGCATCTCGCTCATCTGGCGCCTCCTCGTCCTCTTAGGCGGGTATATGCCCGCCCTCGGTCGTGCGCAAGCCGTCGGCTTGAGCCGCCAGCTACCCTTGGCGCATGACCGCGCCAGCCCGCACGTACGAGGTGCGCACCTACGGCTGCCAGATGAACGTGCACGACTCCGAGCGCCTCAGCGGGCTGCTCGAAGGTGCGGGGTACGTCGCGGCCGCCCACGGCACGACGGCCGACGTCGTCGTCTTCAACACCTGCGCGGTGCGCGAGAACGCCGACAACCGCCTCTACGGCAACCTCGGAATGCTCGCGCCGGTGAAGAAGAGCCACCCCGGCATGCAGATCGCGGTCGGTGGCTGCATGGCGCAGAAGGACCGCGGCACCATCGTCGCCCGCGCCCCCTGGGTCGACGTCGTATTCGGCACCCACAACATCGGGTCGCTGCCGGCCTTGCTCGAACGCGCGCGCCACAACGAGGAGGCGCAGGTCGAGATCCTCGAGGCGCTCGAGGTCTTTCCTTCGACGCTCCCGACCAAGCGCGAGTCGGCGTACTCCGGGTGGGTCTCGATCAGTGTCGGGTGCAACAACACGTGCACGTTCTGCATCGTGCCCAGCCTGCGCGGTAAGGAGAAAAACCGGCCCGCGGCCGACATCCTCGCCGAGGTGCAGGCGCTGGTCGCCGAGGGCGTGCTCGAGGTCACGCTGCTCGGCCAGAACGTCAACTCCTACGGCTCCGACCTCGGCGACCGGTCGGCGTTCGCGAAGTTGCTGCGCTCCTGCGGCGACATCGACGGCCTTGAGCGGGTGCGCTTCACCTCGCCGCATCCCAAGGACTTCACCGACGACGTAATCCACGCGATGGCCGAGACGCACAACGTGATGCCGCAGCTGCACATGCCCTTGCAGTCGGGCTCGGACGCGGTGCTGCGGCGGATGCAGCGCTCCTACCGGCAGGAGCGCTACCTCGGCATCATCGACAGCGTCCGCGCGGCGATGCCCGACGCGGCGATCACGACCGACATCATCGTCGGGTTCCCCGGCGAGACCGACGCCGATTTCGAGCAGACGCTCGACGTCGTACGCGCGGCGCGTTTCGTCA
Organism: Mycobacteriales bacterium; assembly: GCA_046715235.1. Taxonomy (GTDB): domain Bacteria; phylum Actinomycetota; class Actinomycetes; order BP-191; family BP-191; genus JBKJZO01. The sequence goes on along the minus strand of JBKJZO010000003.1, from coordinate 24,491 downwards.
GCGCGTTCACCTTCCAGTACTCGATCCGTGCCGGTACGCCGGCCGCGACGATGGACGGGCAGGTGCCGAAGGCTGTGGTGCAGGAGCGCTACGAGCGGCTCGTCGCCGTACAGGAGCAGATCTCCGAGGAGGAGAACGCGACGCAGGTCGGCCGGGTCGTCGAAGTGCTTGTGGCGCAAGGCGAAGGGCGTAAGGACGAGGCGTCGCGCCGGCGCAGCGGACGGGCCCGCGACAACCGGCTGGTGCACTTCGCGGCCGGCGACGATGTGCGCCCGGGCGACGTGGTCGAGGTCGAGGTGACGTACGCCGCCCCGCACCATCTGATTGCCGACGGCCCGCTGCGCTCGCACCGCCGTACGCGAGCCGGCGACCTTTGGCAGGCGCTTCGAGAGGTGCCTGAGCAGGAATCGCGAGCTGGCTCCTCGGCCACCGCGCTCGGCATGCCCGGCATCGGAATTCCGGCCGTTCAGTAGGTGCCCTACGCCGGTCGCTCTGGTGCACCCGCGCTGGCACTGTCACTATCGGCGCGTGGACGAGCCGCCGACGCACCAGCCCATGCCGCGGCCGCTGAAACGTCACGAAGGACAGCTGGCCGAGCAGGCGATGGAGCGAGCCCGGGAACTCGCCAAAGACTCCCATGCGCGTACCCGGCATGCCGCGGTGGTCGTCCAGCACGGCAGCATCCTCGGCTGGGGCACGAACGGCGTCCCGCTGCCAGGGGAGGATCACTGCTACTGCAAGGTCGACATGGTCAGGCAGCACGACAACTGCCGCACGCACGCCGAGCAGCGCGCGATCAACCTGGCTCGGGAAGGCGACGGCTGGCGCCGCCTCACCGGCTCGCAGCTGCTCTACGTCCGCCTGGAAGCTGACGACTCGGTCCGGCTGGAGGAGCCGCACTTCTGCGCGCGTTGCAGTCGGCTGGCGCTCTCGCTCGGGGTCGACGAGTGGGTCTTCTCGCTATCCGACGGGCTGATCGCGTACTCCGCCGAGGACTACGACAAGCTCGCGGAGCTGCGGTGGTAGGTGGGGAATGAGCGCGCGGTAGGTGTTCTCAGCGCACCTCGCCAGTGCCATGGTGTATGGCGGAGGTGTTGCTCATGAACGGCATCCAGGTCAAGAGCCTCGAGAAGGCTGACGAGCACCGGGAGTTCCCGCACGGCCACGTGGAGGTCAACAGGATCGGTGATTCGGTCTTGGGACGGGCTACGTTTGAGCCCGGCTGGCGCTGGTCCGAGTCGCTCAAGCCGATCGTGGGCGGGGACAGTTGCCAGATCCTGCACCACACCTATGTCGAGTCCGGGCTTCTGCATGTCCGGATGAACGACGGGGAAGAGATCGACGCCGGTCCTGGCGACTTCTTCGTCTGCCAGCCCGGGCACGACGCGTGGGTCGTTGGCGACGAGCCGGTGATCGCGTTCGACTTCTCGAACGACATCGAGAGCTACGCCAAGCCGCGCTGACGGACACCGGCTCCCGCGGGTCACCGGCCCGCGCCCAGAGTCCTCGACTCGGCCCGGAAGTTGATCAGGCGTGTGTCGCGCGTTGCCCTATAGGGGTACGCGCGCCGCACGCCTGATCAACAACGACCGATCCGGGGGTGCGCCGCGCGTCAGCTCGACCGAAACGCCTGCCGAGCCGGGTGCATGCCGAGCGAATCCCCCGCAGCCCCGCCCGGCATGCGCCAAGTATTTACCCGCTATTTACTGGCCGGAGCCGGGCGTGGGGTAGAAGTTAATCCGCTCAATTGAGCGTTTACGGGGTGGGGGAGGCGTGCGTGCCAGGTGTGGCGGATGCACTCGGCAGCACGCCCGAAGTAGCCGACGGCACGATGACGACAGGTCGCTGACGAGTGCCGATCCGCTCACCGGTATTCGGGTCGAAGATCGGCTCGTCGTAGGGGAAGCCGTCCCTCGACTCGGTGACCCGAGGTGGCACCGGGTACCCGTACTCAGCCGCCGGCTGGGGTCTCTCCTGCAACCGGATCGGCTGGCCGTCCTGGTCGTACAGAAGTACGCCGTCGAGCGGCGTGCCGTCCGCGGCGTACGGATAGATGTTCGTCACCGGCCTGCCGTCGGAGGCCAGGCCTACGGGCCATGCCATCGCTACGTGATTCCGGACGTCATAAGGGTCATACCGGGCGCGCATGGATCGCTCATGACCTGCGACGAGTAGCAACGCCACGAGGACCGCGACGTTGCCGATGATTGTGAGGGCGGCGAGACCGCGCCGGCTCTCCGCGGCGCGCGACCAGGCAACCGACGCCCACACCAGCAGGCCGAGCGCGATCAGTCCGGCAAGCACGCTGTCCCAGAGGCGGGGGATGGCGCTGGGGCGGTGCGGATACTCCGATGCAACAACGCCGAGCGCGAGCACGACGAAGTAGGCCCGCAGGACCCACCAGCCCGGCCGGAGCGAAGTCAGGAAGGCTGCCGTCTCGCGGGAGCCGGGCACTCCCATGACGCGGTCGCGGAGCGTCGCGAGCTGGCGGGTCGCTCGCCCGGCGAGACTCAGTGCTGGCGGTTCTTCGTCTGATGCTTTCGGCGGCAGGCCTGCTGCTGCGCGCAATTCGGCGGCGTACTCGACCGGCGGGCCCAGCCGCGTCTCCAGCGGCTCATCGCCTTCGGCCGCCACTTCGAGCAGGTGCTGCTCGACGTCCTCGAGCATGTCGACGCGCTCATCGTCGCCCAGGTCGGCGAGCTCCGCGCGTACCGCCTCGAGATAGCGCTCGATGGCGCTGCTCTCGCTCGTCATCGCGGTCATGCCGCCTTCCCCCTCTTCAGCTTGAGCAGGCCGTCCATCGTGTCGGCGAAGCCGTGCCACGTTTTGGTCGAGAGCTCGAGCAACGACCGGCCTGCGTCGTTGATCGCGTAGTACTTGCGATGCGGCCCTTCGTCGGAGGGGACGACGTACGACGTGAGGTTGCCGCCCTGGTAGAGCCGGCGCAGCGTGCCGTAGACCAACGCGTCGCCGACGTCGTCGAGCCCCGCGGCGCGCAGCCGCCGTACGACGTCGTACCCGTAGCCGTCGGCATCCTGGACGACCGCGAGTACGGCGACGTCGAGCACGCCCTTGAGCAGTTGGCTGGTGTCCACGTCCCCTCCCGTTCGATGTGTAGCGCTCAGCGCAGTAGTACACGATGCGCACTAGTGCGCGCAAGGGAGATGCAGGGCGTGTCGCGTTGTCCGTAGGGTGAGCGCGTGTTCGTCGCCGGCGCGGTCTGCCCGCATCCTCCGCTGCTCGTGCCGGCGGTCGCGGCCGGGGCTGCGGCCGAGCTTTCCGGCCTGCGCGACGCCTGCCAGGAGGCGGTACGCCGGTTGCTCGCGACCGAGCCCGACCGCATCGTCGTGGTCGGCGACGATGCCGCGGCCACCGAATACGCCGCAGGCTCGGTCGGCACGATGGCGCCGTACGGCGTCGAGGTCGAGTGCCGCCTGGGCGCCGGTACCTCGACGCAACGGCTGCCGCTGTCGCTGACCATTGGCGCGTGGCTGCTGCAGGAGGCCGGTTGCACCGTGCCGGTAAAGGGCTTTGGCGTCTCGAACGACGAGTCCGCCGCCGGCGTCGCCGAAGTCGGGGCGCGGCTGGTCGCTGGCACGCAGCGGGTTGCGATCCTCGCGATGGGCGACGGGACTGCCCGCCGTACCCCGGCTGCGCCTGGTTACGTCGACGAGCGCGCGATCGGGTTCGACGCGGCCGTCGCCGCCGCCCTCAAGACCGCGGACGTCGACGCGCTGCTCGCCCTCGACCCGCAGCTGTCCCGCGACCTCCTCGCCGCCGGCCGGGCCAGCTGGCAGGTGCTCGCCGGCGCGGCCGGCCCGGGGTGCGCCGCCGAGCTGCTGTACGACGACGCGCCGTACGGCGTCGGCTACTTCGTCGCGACCTGGGCGCCGTGACCGCGCGTGGCTGACGTGCCCGTCGTCGTCGTGGTCGGGCCCACCGCGGTCGGCAAGTCGGCGCACGCCATCGCGCTCGCCAAAGAACTCGGCGGCGAGGTCGTCAACGCCGACTCGATGCAGCTCTACCGCGGCATGGACATCGGTACGGCGAAGGTCACCGAGGCGGAGATGTGCGGCATCCCACACCACCTGCTCGACATCTGGCCAGTCACCCAGGCGGCGTCGGTCGCCGACTACCAGGACCGCGCGCGCAAGGTGATCGCCGACGTACACAGCCGAGGCCGCACGCCGATCCTCACCGGCGGTTCGGGGCTCTACGTACAGGCGGTCATCGACGACCTCGAGTTCCCCGGCACCGACGACGCCGTCCGCTCCCGGCTCGAGGCCGAGCTGGCCGAAGTGGGCCCGGAAGCCTTACACCGCAGGCTTTCCGCCCTCGACCCGGCCGCCGCCGCGGCCAACTCGCCGCAGAACGGCCGCCGCATCGTGCGCGCCCTCGAGGTCATCGAGATCACCGGCCGGCCGTTCTCCGGAGGCCCCGGTATGGCGGCCTACCAGTCGATCTACGACGGCCTGCAGATGATCGGGCTCGACCTGCCGCTCGAACGGCTCGACGAGCGGATCGAACGCCGCGTCGAGCACATGTGGGACCGCGGTCTCATCGACGAGGTCCGCGCACTCGAGAGCGAAGGGCTGCGTGACGGCATCACCGCCCGTCGCGCTCTCGGCTACCAGCAGGTGCTCGCGTTCCTGGCGGGGGAGTGCACCGAGGCGCACGCCCGAACGGCGACCGTGCGCGCGACCCGCAGGTTCGTCCGCCGCCAGCTGTCGTGGTTCCGCCGCGACCCGCGAATCGGCTGGCGTCACCCGGCTGGGTGAGCGAAGACGGGCAAACCCGGTCGATGTCTGAGGGGCAGGAGGGAGTCCCTTGACCGAAATAGATGATGCGGTACGCGCGGATGCGGCTGCCGCCGAAACGATCGTCTCGCCCAGCGAACTAGCGGCGCGCGAGGCACTGGCGTTGAAGGCCGCAACGCTCGACGCGTTGAGCCACCGCGTCGCAGTCGTCGACGTCGACGGGCGAATCCTGTCGACTAACCATGCCTGGCGGCAGTTCGCCGTACGGCCGTCGACCCCGGCGCACGCGAAAGTCGACGTCGGCGCTGACTACCTGCGCGCCGTCGGCGAGGGCACCTTGGACGAGCCGGGACTGGCCTTGCCCGCCACCGTGGGCACCGGCGTCCGCAGTGTTCTGCGCGGCGACCGGGCGCAGTACCAGTGCGAGTACTCGCTGCACGGCCCGGGTGGCCCGGCGTGGTTCATGCTCGTTGTCACCTCACTCGGGAGCGGGGGCGAGGGCCCGGCGGTCGTCTCGCACGTCGACATCCGCGCCCGGCGGCAGATCGAGACCGACCCTTCGACCTCGGACGACCTGCGCGATGCCCTGACTGGCCTGGCCAACCGCACCCTCTTACGTGACCGCCTGACGATGGCGCTGGCTCAGCGCCCGATCGACGGTCGCCGTACCGCAGTCTTCATCGTCGCTCTCGAAGACCTCGACGTGGTTGCCGACGACCTCGGCCCGCTGGTCGTCGACGAGGTGTTGATCGAGGTCGTACGGCGAGTGCAGTCGACCGTGCGCCCCGGCGACACGATCGCGCGCATCGCCGCGGCCCAGATCGCCTTCGTGTGCAGCTCGGTGCGGGGCATGAGCGGTGTGGAGGCGATCCGCCTGCGCCTCGCGCGGGTGCTCACCGACCCGGTGCGCATCGCCGGCCATCCGGCGCCCGTATGGATCAGGACGACGATCGGCGCGGCGCTCGACGGGATCGACGGCATCGAGCCGGATGGCCTGTTGAACGCCGCCGACGTCGAGCGCTACCTGCACCAGGGCGAGATCCGCCGCCGCTAACCGACGACCCCTACTCGCTCCGCCTGCCTTGACCTGCCCGGCCAAAGGGCGTAGACCCGGTTGCTACTGCTCGGGTGACGTCGGACGGGGGTCCCATGGCGGAATTGGACAGGCGTTTCCGAGAGGCCAATGACTACGCGGGGTGGCACGGTTTCGCGACCGCGTGGCCCAATTTCCACCAGGCCGACTATGGCGACGGGATGGTCTACGGCACGTTTCTGATGCCGAGTGCCTACGTGGACTGGCGAGATGTGCCGCGGACCGAATATGGCGTCCTCAACAGGGAGGACGTGCCAGCCATGTTCCGGGCCGCAAACGACTATGCGGTCGCACATGGCTACGCCGCAGGCATGCCCAACTTCCACCAGGCGGACTACGGGCAGGGGCTGGTCTACGGGACGTTCCTCGTCAAGCCAGGCGTAACTGAGTTCCGAGACGTGCCCGCGGTCGAACTCGGTCTATTCGATCGGACCCAGGTGCCGGCGATGTTCCGCGCGGCGAGCGACTACGCCGCCCGGAAAGGATTCGCGGCTGCCTTCCCGACGTTCCACGAAGCCAACTACGGGAACGGTTTGGTCTTCGGTCTCGTGCTGTTCCATCCCGACAAGGCGCTCTGGCGCGATGTGCCGGCAGACCTGCTCAGGAAGTACTCCGACCCGGCGACGCCGCTGGCTGTCATCCTGTGCCGGCCGAGCGACGTGCCCGCGCCGGCCGGATCACGGGCGCGATGGGAGGACTTCTTCCTGCCAGGCGGTGCCGATCCGTCCAATGGAGTCACCTACTGGACCCAGTTGTCCAACGGTCAGTACAGCGCGGTCGGCAGCCAGGTCTTCGGCTGGCTGAACATCGGCCACACGCAGGCCGAGATCAACGGATTCGCCGGTCAGCAGCAGCGCCGGGAGCTGGCGAACTGGGGGCGGCAGGCCGCCGTGGCGGCGGGCGTCAGCCTTGCCGGGTTCAGCCAAGTCGTCTTCGGCTACAACATCAACGCCGACCATGGATCCGTCGGCGGCAACAGCGTCGTTCTCGCCTATGCCGAAGGACGGCCGTTCGAGCCGACCTTCATGCATCACGAGCTTGGACACGCACTCGGGCTGGGCCATTCGTCGTCACAGGGCGACGGAGTCTACGGCGACCGGTTCGACATCATGAGCGCGATGAACGTCTGGACGTTCGCCGACGCGCAGTCGCGGGGAACGGGTCCCGGCGCGGCCGCAGTGAACCTTGAGAATCTCGGCTGGCTGCACCGGTCCCGCGTCTGGCGCGCATGGCCCGCCCAGCCGCAGTCGATCACCCTCGCGGCCCTGAACCGTCCGGCTGACGACGGCTACCTCGCTGCCAGGCTGCAGTTCCCGTTCACCTCCGACGCCGCCTACTACGTCGAGTACCGGGAGCGGACCGGCTGGGATCGAGGGCTTCCCGGCGGTCGCGTTCTGGTGCACACCCGAAACGCCGAGAATGGGCCGGAGATCCTCGGCGCAGGCTGGCATCCAACAGGCGCGCTGGCTGCCGGTCAGGATGTCGTCATACCGGATGTTCCTTCGCCGGTCGTGGTGCGAGTCGAGGCCATGGACGCAGCGCAGCACAGCGCGACGCTGCGGCTCTGGGCGCTCCCGACGTCGGGCGCTCGTCAGGTGAGGATCGTCAGGATCATGAGCGACCCCGTCGGCGTCGAATGGAAGGGCGAGTACGTACTGCTGCGCAACGATCGCTCCAATGCGGTCAACCTCGCGGGGTGGGACTTGTCCGACGTCGCCGGCCACAACTACACGTTCGGTTCTCTCGCAGCCCTGGCGCCAGGGCACGAGCTCAGAGTGTGGACCGGTCCTGGCCAGGACGACGGCACCAACCTGTTCATGGGCCGCCGCGCCGCCATCTGGAACAACGCAGGGGACACGGCCACCTTGCGCGACGCCACCGGCGCCTTCGTCTCCGCTTTCTCCTACTAGCACCGACGCCTGGGGGCCTTCTGCGGCTCGTTACGATGAGCGGCGTGCGATTCGTCAAGGGGCACGGCACGGGCAACGACTTCGTTGTGCTGCCCGACGTCGACGCGCAGCTGGAGCTGAGCGACGCTGTGGTCGCCGCAATCTGCGACCGGCATTTCGGCATCGGTGCCGACGGCATCCTGCGCGTCGTGCCGGCCGCGGCCATGGGCGTTACGGGCACCGCGCAATGGTTCATGGACTACCGCAACGCCGACGGCGGCGCGGTCGAGATGTGCGGCAACGGCATCCGCGTCTTCGCGCGCTACCTGCACGAGGCGGGTCTGGAGTCAGCCGAGTCGTTCGGAATCGCGACGCGCGACGGCGTCAAGGTCGTCACCCGCATGGCTGCCGACACCTACGCGGTCGAGATGGGCACGCCGGTCGTCGCCGCGGACGTTCCGACCACTTTGCTGGTCGACGGCACGACGTACGACGCCATGCAGGTCTCGATCGGCAACCCGCACGCGGTGATCTTTGTCGACGACGTCGCGTCGGCGCCGGTGACCACCCACGGGCCGCGCATCGAGACGATGGCGCTCTTCCCGCAGGGCACCAACGTCGAGTTCGTGCGCGTCGAAGACAAGACCCAGCTGACGTTGCGCGTCTGGGAACGCGGGGTCGGCGAGACGCTCTCGTGCGGCACCGGAGCGTGCGCTGCCGCGGTGGCATCGGCGTACGACGGGCGCAGCGGGCGACGGGTCGACGTCGACGTACCCGGTGGTCGGCTGCACGTCGACTGGACCGACGACGGCTGCGTGACCATGACCGGCCCCGCGGTGTTCGTCGCATCCGGCGAGATCGACCCCGGTTGGCTGGCGGCGCTGCCTTAACGGTGTGTGAGACCCGCCGGCGCGTGCGACCATGGATGCGATGACGAACCCCACCCCGAACTCGCGATGGCGCCAGCCGGCCGAACCCGCCGACGACGACTTCGACGGCCCCGAGTCGTACGACGACGACGCCGCAGAACTCGAGGGCAGCGGTTTCCACGACATCGAGGGTGAAGGCTTCGAGCTCGAGGAGCGCCAGGCCCTGCGTCGCGTCGCGGGGCTGCGCACCGACCTCGAGGACATCACCGAGGTTGAGTACCGCCAGCTGCGACTCGAGCGCGTGGTGCTCATGGGCGTCTGGACCGAGGGCAGCGCCGACGACGCCGACAACTCCATGCTCGAGCTCAAAGCGCTCGCCGAGACAGCGGGCTCGCAAGTGCTCGAAGGGCTCATGCAGCGGCGCGCGCAACCCGACCCGGCGACGTACGTCGGCAGCGGCAAGGCCAAGGAGCTGCGCGAGGTCGTGGTCGAGACCGGGGCTGACACGGTCATCTGCGACGGCGAGCTCTCCCCGGCGCAGCTGCGCAACCTCGAACAGATCGTCAAGGTCAAGGTGGTCGACCGCACCGCGCTGATCCTCGACATCTTCGCGCAGCACGCGACGAGCCGGGAGGGCAAGGCGCAGGTCGAGCTGGCGCAGATGACCTACATGCTGCCGAGGCTGCGCGGTTGGGGTGAATCGCTCTCGCGCCAGGCCGGTGCGTCCGGCGGCGGCATCGCCACGCGCGGGCCCGGTGAGACCAAGCTCGAGACCGACCGGCGGCGGCTGCGCGCGCGGATGTCGAAGCTCAAGAAGGAAATCGCGCTGATGTCCAAGACGCGCGAGACGAAGCGGCAGGAGCGGGTCCGCAACTCGGTCCCGTCGGTCGCCATCGCCGGCTACACCAACGCGGGCAAGAGCTCGATCCTCAACAGGCTCACCGGCGCGGGCGTGCTGGTCGAGAACGCTTTGTTTGCCACCCTCGATCCGACGGTACGGCGGGCGGAGACTCCCGACGGTCGCGTCTTCACGTTGACCGACACTGTGGGCTTCGTCCGGCACCTGCCGACGCAGCTGGTCGAGGCGTTCAAGTCAACCCTCGAAGAGGTGTCGCAGGCCGGGCTGATCCTGCACGTGGTCGACGGGTCGCATGCCGACCCTGAGGCGCAGATCGCCGCCGTACGCGCAATCTTCGCCGACATCGGCGCGCAGAACGTCCGCGAGCTGATCGTCGTCAACAAGATCGACGCTGCCGACGAGGTGGTGCTCGGCCGCCTGCGCCGTAAGGAGAAGCACTCGGTCTTCGTGTCCGCGAAGACCGGCGAAGGCCTTGCCGACCTGCTCGCCGCGCTCGAGCGCGATCTCCCTCGCCCCGAGATCGAGCTGACCGTGCTGGTGCCCTACTCGCGCGGCGATCTGGTGGCCCGCATCCACCAGGAGGGCGAGATCGTCACCGAGGAGCACACGGGCGAGGGCACGTTCCTGACTGCCCGGGTCGCCCCGGCGCTCGCTGCCGAGCTCGAGCTAGCCGCCGCCTCCCGCCCCTAGCGCCCCCCGCACCCCCCGCCGACGGCCCCCCGCGCCCGGAACCACGGGCGTTGGGCCGGTTGCGCGCGCTTCTCGCGCCCAATCGTCGCTCAAGAACAGGGCCGAAACGTTCGACATCCATGGCAGGAGGGGGCTGATTTCTGCTGTGGATCGTGTGTTGAACGCGGCCGACGTCGCCGTACTCGCGGCAGCGTTGGTCGCTGTATACGTCGGCGCGCGCACCGCCCGCCGCAACGAGTCCCGTATCGGTCGCGCCTGGACGCTGATCAGTGCGGGCACTGCGGCATGGGCTCTCGGCCGCGCGTGCGACCTGTTCCTGATGGTCACCGACGCCCCGGTGCAGACGGGCGCGTCCCTGGCTGACATCGGTTATCTGTGGGCGCTCCCGCTGTGGATGATCGGCGTCCTCACCCTGCCGTGCGCACCCGCCGGTACGGCGGCGCGGGTGCGCAGCGTACTGGACGGGCTCCTGCTGGCGAGCTCACTCGGCTTCGTCGCATGGGCGCTCCTCGCGTCGCCGATGATTCGCACCGTCGAGGACCCGACGACGCGCGCCATCGCCATCGCCTATCCCGTCGTCGACATCGTGGTGTTGAGCCTGGTGTTCGTCCTGATAGTTCGTTCGCGCAAGGGCGTCGGTGTGTCCCCCCTGCCGCTGTCGATGCTCGCGGCGGCTTTCATCGCGATCACCACGACGGACGTGTTCAGCGCCTATCACAAGCTGCACCCCACCGCGCCGTTCGAGACGGTGAGCGAGCTGGGTTGGCTGGTCGGGTTCGTCGCCCTGGCGGCCGCGGCTCGGCTGGCCCTCAACTACCGCGAAAAGGCCGACGACAACATGCCGTCGCGCGGCCTCGGCGTACTGCTGCCGTGTTGCGCAGTCGTGCTGACGCTGGGCCTGACGGTGCACCGCCAGTACAGCGGCGAGTTCGACGGCGTCCTCGTGTGGGACCTAGCTGTCCTGCTCGGCCTGCTCGTCACCCGGCTCGTGCTGACCCTGCTCGAGAACCACGGCCTGACCCGCACGCGCGAGAGCCGCGTCAAAGAGCGGACCGACGAGCTGATGGCGCACGAGTCGCGCTTCCGCTCGCTGGTCCAGTACTCCTCCGACGTCATCGCGATCGTCGACCCCAACGCGCTGATCCACTACCAGAGCGCGTCCGTCGAGCGCGTCTTCGGCTACGAGCCGACGACACTGGTCGGTACGTCGTTCCGCGACCTCGTCGCCGAAGCCGATGTCGCGACGTTCAAGGCGCTGATGGGACACGCGATCAAGTCGCCGTTCAGCCCGGTCGTCGGCGAGGTGTCGGTATGGCGGCAGGACGGTCAGCTGCGCCCGTCCGAGGTGACGATGACGAGCCTGATGCTCGACCCGAGCGTGCACGGCATCGTGCTCAACATCCGCGACGTCGGCGACCGGCGGCAGCTCGAACGCGAGTTGCTGCACCAGGCGTTCCACGACCCCCTGACCGCGCTGGCCAACCGGTCGCTGTTCCGCGACCGCGTCGAACACGCCCTCGCGCAGTTCGGCCGGCGGCAACGGCCGCTGTCGGTCGTCTTCCTCGACCTCGACGGCTTCAAGTCGGTCAACGACTCACTCGGTCACGCGGCCGGCGACGCGCTGCTGGTGTCGGTCGCCGACCGTCTCCTGTCGTGCGTGCGCACCGGCGACACGGTCGCGCGCCTCGGCGGCGATGAATTCGCGATGCTCATCGAGGAGGTCGACGGGGAGCAGGACGCCATCGCCCTCGCCGAGCGGGTGCTCGAACTGTTGCGCGAGCCGGTCATCATCGACGGCAACCAGGTCTTCGTCGGTGGCAGCATGGGCATCGCGACGACGCTGACCGGACTTGAGACCAGCGGCGAGCTGCTGCGCAACGCCGACCTCGCGATGTATCGCGCGAAGGCGGCGGGCAAGAACGGCTACCGGCGCTACGAGCCCGGCATGCACTCGGCCGTCATGCAACGCCTGCAGCTGGAGGCCGACCTGCGCCACGCCGTAGACAAGGGCGAGTTCGTCCTGCACTACCAGCCGACCGTCGACCTGGCGACCGGCCGGCTCGCCGGTGTAGAGGCGCTGCTGCGCTGGTGGCATCCGGTGCAGGGAATCGTGCCCCCGTCGGAGTTCATCCCGCTCGCCGAGGAGACCGGCCTCATCACTGCGATGGGGGAGTGGGCGCTGCGTGAGGCGTGCATGCAGGGCGTGCGCTGGCAGGTGCAGTACGGCGCCGGCGTGTACGTCGGCGTCAACCTGTCCGGTCGCCAGTTGCAGGATCCCGGTCTGCCGATGGTGATCGCCGATGCTCTCGACCGTTCGGGGCTCGATCCCGAACTGCTCGTGCTCGAGCTGACCGAGTCGATGCTCATGGACGAGTCGGACGAGCTGATCGAGATCCTTCAGCACATCAAGGCTCTCGGCGTACGGCTGGCCATCGACGACTTCGGGACTGGCTACTCGTCGCTGTCGTACCTGCACCGCTTTCCCGTCGACATACTCAAGGTCGACAAGGCGTTCGTCGCCCGCATCGACGGTCGCGACGACTTCGACGGGCTGGCGGCGACGATCGTGCGGCTCGGCCAGTCGCTGCAGCTGCGAATCATCGCGGAGGGGATCGAGGACTTCGATCAGCTCGTGGCGCTGCAAAGTATGGGCTGCCACTACGGCCAGGGCTTCTACTTCGCCCGCCCGTACGAGTCGCGCCAGATCGACGTCATGCTGGCCGCGGGCGGCGTCTTCTCGCTCTCCCCGAACTCGCCCCGCGCGCGCAAGGCCGGCGTACCGAGCACGCCCTCACCGATCTTGTCGGCCCGGCCCGACGGAATGGTGATTCCGGCGATTCGCCCCTAGCTCCTTACGTCTGGGCGGCGCGAATCGAGCAAGTTTTTTGGCAAACGCCCGCCTATGCCACCGTTTCGCGCCTTTCGCGTTTGTGAAGTCCGCCGACTCCGGCTTCACCAAGGACGCCAACGCCAGCGCCGCCGTCGAAGGCGTGGCGCGCGCGATGATCGACGCAACGGCGGAGGGTTCGTACGCCGTGCAGCGCGGCAGCAGGCAGGTGCGGGTCGGCATCCTCGACACCGGAGTCGACGGTCACCACCCCGACATCGAGCCCAACTTCAACTTCAAACTGAGTCGCAACTTCACCATCGACATTCCGCTGGTCGACGGCGCCTGTGCCGATGACCCCGACGGAAGTTGCGTCGACCCCAACTACGTCGACGAGGACGGTCACGGCACGCACGTCGCCTCGACCATCGGCTCGCCGATCAACCGCCTCGGCATCGCCGGCGTCGCACCGAACGTCGCTCTTCCTGAGCCCGAGCGTCAACGCGCTGATGTACGCGGCCGACATCGGCGTCGACGTCGTCAACATGTCGTTCTTCATCGACCCGTGGCTCTACAACTGCGGGCCGGACAACCCGGCGAAGTGGCACTCGGTGCCCACCGACCCGACCAGCCCGCGAGGACTACACGCTGGTCGGCCGTACGTGGACCAACGCGTGCACCGGCACGGAGGAGTTCAACGATTTCTACGGGCACGGGATCGTTAACGCGCTCAACGCCGTGTCGTAACCCGGCACGGGCACATGCCGCCGGCGTCGTCTCCTCTTGGGCGGCGCCGGTGGCGTCCGGCGTACCGCAGCGTCGGTCAACGGCCCTTCAACGAATAGGTGCTGTTCGCCGTCAAGCGCAGGTTTGCGGTCGCCGATAGCCTAGGTGTCAGATATGGGATGAGAGCGGGATTGACCTGGAGTTCATCCCGGGACAAGCTGGTGTTTTGGAGGATGGCCATGGTTCGCGTGATGACGAGTAGACCCGATCTCGCCGCGCATGAGACAGCAATGCGCACGGAACTCCCCGCACTGGTGAAGGAGTTGCGGGGCGTCTTGGGTGCCCGGCTCGTCGCATACATCGCGGGTGTCAGCGAAACTAGGGCGATTCATTCATGGGCAGACGGAGCCCGCGATGTTCGTGGTGCGGAGACCGTGGCCCGCCTTCGCCTCACGTACCAGCTGTGCCAACTGGTGACGGCCAGGGACTCGTCGGCGGTCGCTCAGGCCTGGTTTCAGGGCTTGAATCCGAAGCTGGACGACGTGTCCCCGGCGCGTTTGCTGCGCACGGGTGCCGTCGATGACGTAGGTCCTCTCCTGCTGGCCGCGGCTCGGTCGTTTGCTGCGACGGGGGCATGAGCTCGGGCGCTGACACGCGGTTGTGTACGGCGTCACCGGCCAGTCGGGTCTACCGCGTCGCGTACCGAGACGATGCGTGGCGCTGGGTGCCGTGGGAGTTCGCACGATTCACCGGACGCTGGGACGACGCGCGCGAACGGTTCCGGGTCCTTTACGCCGGCTCGACTCGGTTGGCGTGTTTCCTGGAAGTGTTGGCGCAGTTCCGCCCGGATCTGGAACTCGTGGCGCAGATGGCGGCAATCGAAGGCGACCCCGACGATGACTTCCATCCGACGATGCCGGCCGGGAATATCGACCGCTCCTGGTTGGACCGCCGATGTGTCGGTTCAGCGGAGCTCACCGGCTCCTACGTCGATGTGGGCGCGGCTGAGTCTGTGGCCTGGCTGCGTCAGCACCTGGCCGAGCTGGCTGTTCGAGCGGGACTTCCCGACTTCGATGGCGCTGCTCTCCGGTCGATCGCTCCGCGCGCATTCACGCAGGAGATCTCGACAGCTCTCTACGAGACTGCGATACGTGGTGAGGTCCCGGACGGAATTCGGTTCGAGAGTCGGCACGGCAACGACGTGGAGCTGTGGGCGATGTTCGAACGACCAAGTCGTGGTGACGTCGAGCATTGCGATCTGCTGGTCGACATTGGATCGCAAGTTATTGCTGACGCCGATCCAGATCTCCTCGAGGCCCTGCGGATCCACGGGCTGCTGATGGCCTTGTATGTCGTGGAGCTATGAGCCTGCAGACATCCCGGGGTTCTAGAGCTTGCGCAGTACGGCGACAACGCGGCCGAGGATCGTCGCCTCGTCGCCGTTGATGGGGGAGAAGGCGGGGTTGTGCGGCATCAGCCACACATGCCCGTCGCGCCGCTTGAACGTTTTGACTGTCGCCTCGCCGTCGATCATCGCCGCGACGATGTCGCCATTGTCGGCGTTCGGCTGCTGCTTGACGACGACCCAGTCGCCGTCGGTGATCGCCGCGTCGACCATGGAGTCGCCGACGACGCTGAGCATGAACAGCGTGCCCTCGCCGACGATCGCCTTGGGCAGCGGGAAGACCTCCTCGACGCGTTCCTCGGCCAGGATCGGCCCGCCGGCGGCGATGCGCCCGACGACCGGGACGTAGGACGGCGTCGGCCGCTCGTCGCTGTGCTCGAGCTCGCGCTCGACGCGCGCGGGCGCGAAGACCTCGACGGCACGCGGGCGGTTGGCGTCGCGGCGCAGGTAGCCCTTGCGCTGCAGCACCGCGAGCTGGTGGTGGACGCTGCTCGTGCTGGTGAGCCCGACCGCCTCACCGATCTCGCGCACGCTCGGCGGGTAGCCGCGGTGCTCGACCGCGTCACGGATGACCTCGAGGACTTTGCGCTGGCGAGGCGTCAGCCCGCTCTCGTCGGGCGGTCCGTCGGGGAACGCGCGCACGGTGCCCGCGATCACTCCTGCACCGATGACGGCGCCCTCGTCGGCGGAGTCGGCGCTCTGCTCGCCGGTTTTCTCGCTCACGGGCGCTCCTTCTCGGTCGCTTGCGGGGCCTTGCTGATCCGATCTTGAGCGTGACGGTAGCGGCGCCTGGGCCCAAATTCAAACATGTGTTCGACTATTTCTGGATTTTGTCACCGCCATGGGGTACAACTCGACCAGACGTTCGATCGAACGCCTGTTCGCACCCGGAGGCAGCTATGACCCGCCCGACGACCGCAGCCCGCAGCGCCCGTCCCGGCGTCCGCGCCAGTCGCCCCGCCCGTCCAACTGCTCGACCGGCGGTGTGCGCCCGGCCCGCTAGCCGTGGCGCGACCGCTCGCGTTGCCCCTCGCCCTGTTGCGCGAGCGACCCACCGGTCGTACGCCGACGCGTCCCGTCCGGCGCGCCCGACCAGGTCCGCTAAGCCGCAGCCGCGGATGCGCCTCACCCGGCGAGGCCGGCTGCTGATCACGCTGCTACTCACGGGTCTGCTGCTCGTCGTGCTGTCCGCGACGCGGTCGAGTATTCAGGCCAGCGACGCGCCGGCTGGCACTCCGCGCCCGACCGTTGTCGTGCAGAGTGGCGACACGCTCTGGCAGATCGCCCGCGAGGCCGCCCCCAACGCCGATCCGCGCGTGACGGTCGCGCGCATCCTCGAGCTCAACGACCTCGATTCTGCATCGTCAGTACGCGCGGGCCAGCAACTCACCCTGCCGTAGTGCTGCCGACCACTCAGCTGTAGAGGACCGCGCGGCCTTCGTGTACGTCGATCGGCAGGTCCTGGGCGGGCGGCGTGATGCTCCCGGCGACGGGGATCGGCGCCGAGACGACGCCGTTGACAGTGACCGTGTACGTCGCTGTCCACGTTGTGGTTACGGTCGCCGTTTTCGCCCCAGGCGTTCGGTACCAGTGCATGATCGCGTCCGGCGCGCTCGGCGCATGTCGCGGGTCGTCGCCCTCCCGGTAGGCACGTCCTTGCTGCTGTGTCGTCAGGGTCTCGCCGTCCCCGAAGTCCCATCTGTAATCGGGTCTCGCGGTCAGGTTGAGCGTGACGAAGTCGAGAGGCAACTGATTGGTGAGCTGCGTGTCGCCATCGACGCTGAGGTACGTCGCGAGGTTCACGAGCGGCACCGTTGCGTGTTCCGTCGCAGGCTTTGCTGGCTCCGGCTTCATCTTTCCGAACGCATCCTGCGCCGCCTCGCCGGCGTCCACCATCGGCACCACGTCACGTGGCCCGATGCATCGAGTCGCAACGACCTCAGCCGGCCCTGGGGGCCTGGTTAGGTAGACGCGGTACCGGATGTGGTGCGGCGGGCACCCAACGGTGGCGCCCTCGCACAAGGCGTCCGGAGTGGGCTCACCGGGTGCGACGGGCCCGTTCTGCAAGCACGTTGGGACGAACTGCCAACGACATCCGGGACATCCGCCCTCACGCACCAACCTAATGTTGAGCTCATCCTCGCCATTGATGAAGATCACCTCATGAAACTGCTTCCCCTTTGACTCCACCTCCCCCCGGCCCTCGATCGGTCGCCTCGGTCTGGGGCGTTCCTGAGCGGACGCCGCATCGGCTGAAAGTGCCACGATCGCAAGGATCCCGATCAGCGTGACGAGACGCTTCATTTCTTGTCCACGTATGTAACAACCCGTGAGATAAGCCACTGATCGGCGCGGCGAACCACCTCGAGTTCCTTTAGCCCGTTCCGGACTGATGGGAACTTCTCGACGAGCTTGCCGTTCGCATCGACGACGGAGTTCTGGTCGATGTTGTACGAGTAAGTGACCCCCACATTGGTCGCCGTAGCGTCGTGGGCCACTGCGCCTATTGTCTTGTAGACGAGCTTGATTCGGTTGCCCAAGGCCTTCTCCTCGGGGATGGCGTCGATGGTGTCTAGGCACTTGCATTCGGGTGTAACCAGGGCGCGCACCGCACGGTCGTCCATGGTGACGAAGGCTCTGTTGAGCGCCTCGAAGTAGTTGAGCACCGCGGCTTCGGCTGCCTTTGCTGGTGGCAGTGCCGCCGGCTTCGAGGTTGTGGGCGGTGTGGTCGCTGATGCCGTAGCGGTCGGCGTACTGCTCGCGGTTGTGGCAGAGGCTGCGGCCGATGGGCTTGGGTCGGCGCTGGTCTTGCCGCCGCTGCATCCGGCGGACAGCACGGCTGCGGCAGCGATGGCCGAAATCAGTGAGCGACGCATGTTCCCCCCACGCATAGGCGGGAAGGTTAGCGGAACCTCGCAGGAAGTCGCGAGGGTCCATCCACAACTCAGTGCAGGCAGTCTCCCGGAAGGAATCGCGATGCTCGAACCATCGTTGCCAGAGTGGTGAAACGCGGCCAGAGCGAAAACAGAGTCCGCAAAGCCGCGCACGACCTGCTCGTCGCCGAGCGCGCCGCCACCGAAGCGCAGATCGAGTCGCTGACTCAGGACTTCACGGACATGGTTGCCGCCTCGGCGGCGTCCAACGCCGACGACGAACACGACCCCGAGGGCTCAACCATCGCGTTCGAGCGCGCCCAGGTGTCGTCGCTGCTCGAGCACGAACACGCGCGCCTCGAGGAAGTCGACGCAGCGCTCGCACGAGTCAGCGACGGCAGCTACGGCACGTGCACGAGCTGCGGCCAGCCGATCCCGGCCGAGCGCCTCGAGGCGCGCCCGACAGCAGCCACCTGCATCGACTGCGCCCGTCAAGCCGGTGCGTGACGCTCCGCGAATGCGGAGCATCACGCACCCACCTGCCCTGTGTTGCGGCTATCCCTGCACGCGGATCAGCTATTCACCGATTCGGCCAGGACCGGATGCGGCTCCTGTGGGAACTGCTCATCCTCGAAGCTGACCTGAGGGAGCAGGCGGTCGAGCCAGCGGGGCAGCCACCAGTTGGCGCGGCCCATCAGTGCCATCGTCGCCGGCACCAGGACCATCCGGACGATCGTCGCGTCGAGCAAGATCGCGGACGCAAGTCCCAGCCCCATCATCTTCGCGAACGGCGAGGGGTTGGCGACGAAGCTGAGGAACACCGCCATCATGATCAGCGCGGCTGAGGTGATGACCCGTCCCGTCGCCGCCATGCCACGGGCGACAGACTCGGCGTTGTCCCGGGTCGCGTTGTACTCCTCGCGGATGCGCGACAGCAGGAACACCTCGTAGTCCATCGACAACCCGAAGAGAACCGCGAACAGGACCGCGGGGATCGGCGACGGGACCAAATACGTGCGGTCGAGCCCGAACAGCTCGCCCAGCCATCCCCACTGGAACACCGCGACCACGACGCCGTAAGCGCCGCCGATGGACAGCAGGTTCATTACCGCGGCCTTCAGCGGGACGGCGACGGAACGGAACACGAGCATCAGCAGCAGGAACGACGCAGCCAGGATCGCGGCGAAGAAGGTCGGCAGCGTCTCATCGAGCTGTTCGGTGAGGTCGTTGGTCATCGCGGTCAAACCCGACACGTAGACACCTTCGGGCGTCATGGCCCGGACACGTTCGAGCGTCTGGGTCGTCGCGGGATCGGCGGGCCCCGTCGCCGGGATCGTCGGCAGCACGAACGTGTCGCCGGCGGGAGCGACATGCGCCTCGCCGACCGCAGCGATGCCCGGATCCGCGGCGATGCGCGCAGACAGCGCAGGGATGGATGCAGCGTCGACGCCGGTGTCGCGCAGGTCGGCGACGATGAGCAGCGGCGCGTTGAAGCCCGGCCCGAAGCCATCGGCCAGCAGGTCGTACGCGCGGCGGTGCGACGTGGTCGTGGGGTCGTCACCGGCGTCGGGGAAGCCCGTCTTCATACTCAGCGCCGGCGCAGCCAGCGCGAGCAACGCCGCCGACGCGACGACGAAGTACGGCCACGGCCGACCCGACACGCGATGGGCGAACCGCCACCACGCACCGTCCTTCGCCGGTACGGCGGCGCGTCGCCGACCCACGAGCCGCCCGGCGTCGATGCGATCACCAAGCAGCGTCAGCAGCGCCGGCAGCAGCGTCATGGCGGTGGCCACCGCGACCAGCACCACGAGTGACGCCGCGAGCCCGATGGAGGCGAGTACGCCGAGTCCGGTCAGCACGAGTGCGGCCATCGCGACAACGACGGTGCCGCCGGCGAAGACGACGGCTGCACCGGACGTGCCCATCGCACTCGAGAGCGCTGCAGCGTTGACCTGACCAGCGGCGCGGTTCTCTCGGTAGCGGGCGACGATGAAGAGCGCGTAGTCGATGCCGACGCCGAGCCCGATCATCGCGCCGATCGTCGGTGCGGAGGTGGATACGTCCATCGCGTTGGCCAGCAGCGCGATGCCGCTCAAGCCGGCGGCGACGGCCACCAGGGCGAGCGCGATCGGCACCAGCGCGGCCACGATCGTGCCGAATGCCACGACCAGCACGACGAGCGCGACCAGGATGCCGACCGCCTCGCCGCCGGACGTCTCGGGCTCGGCGTTGATGAACGCGGCATCCCCGCCGATCTCGGCAGAAAGGCCGTTCGCTCGGGCCGGTTCGATCGCGTCGGTCAGCGCCGCTACAGGATCGGGGCCGAGTTCGAGGGACGGCTTGTCGAAGGTCACCTCGGCGAAGGCGATGCGTCCGTCCGCAGACACCGTGCCGGCTTCGAAGGGATCCGATACGGCGACGACGTGCTCGACGTCCGCGACCCGCAACAGCGCGGATTCGATGGTCGGTCGGTGACCGCTGAGCTGTTGGCCGGCATCGACGGCGAACACCGCCATGGCGCTGCCGCCGGCCGCCTCAGGGAAACGTTCCTCGAGTAGCTCCATCGCCTTCTTGCTCTCGCTGCCGGGGGCGGAGAGGTCGTCGACGAATGCGCCGCCGACCGTGCCCGCCAGCGCGATGACGGCCGCTACGGCGACTGCCCAGGCGGCGATGGTGACCTTTGGTCTGCGCGCGCTCGCGTCGCCGACCCGACGGACCAACCGATTCATCCCAGTGCTCATGCGATGCGCTCCTGTGAAGGCGTTGCCGTCCGGCGGTGGGCCGGCGGTGGTGCAGCTGTTCCACTGTCCGTGCCGGCGCCCATGTCGTCGCCCGCCGCCGGATGGGTTGTTGCTCCGCCGCCGCCCCCCGTGAGAAGGGGGTCCATATCCGCCTGGAGACGGGTGACCGCGCAATCCGGCGTGACCTACGTTGTTCCGGTGCATCCCGGCAACTCGCCACGGGGCGCCGGATGTCTCACCGTGGAGCGATCGTGAACAGCACGGCGCTACCGCCCCGAACGCCGCGCTCCGGCGTACCGCGAGGGTTCCGCGGCCCGTTCGCGCGCTGGCCGCGGACGTCGGACGCGCTCCTGGCGCTCTTCACGTTCGTCGTTGCGGCGTTCACGACTGAGGGCCCGGGCGACTCGGTGCGCTTTCGGCATCTTGATGACCTGCCGCTCGCCGTCGTGCTGGTCTTCGCACTCGCCAGCGCGGCCTTGTACTGGCGGAGAAGCTCACCTCTGCTCGTGCAAGCAGTGGCGGTGGCTTCCTGGGCGGTGACGCTAGGAAGCGGGTACGCGGACGTCGGTCCGATGGTCATCGTCGCGATGTACAGCGCGGGTCGGTACGGCTCCGATGACCGCTGGGGTGAGGTCGGCGCGGCTGCGGCCGTCGTCGTTGCCGTCGCCGACGGCATCATCGACCCGACCACCCCCTGGGGCGAAGGCGTCTTTGCCGGTGTCGTGGTGTTCGGTGCGTGGTACGTCGGGCGGCGCCTCCGGCTGCGCAAGGAACGGGCCGCGCAACTGCTGCGTGAACAGGCCGCGGAGGCGCGCCGGATCGTCACCGAGGAGCGAACCCGCATCGCGCGCGAGCTGCACGACGTCGTCGCCCACCGGGTGAGCCTCATGACGGTTCAAGCAGGCGCGGCCCAGGCTGTTGCTGCCGACGACCTCGATGCGGCGCTGGCGGCGATGGGAGCGGTGGAGGAGGCGGGGCGGCAGGCGCTGGCCGAGATGCGCCATCTGCTCGGCGTACTCAGACCGGATGCCAGCCCGGACCGACTTGGCCCTCAACCCGGCCTCGCGGATCTCCCGCGGCTCGTTGAGCAGATCCGCGGTGCCGGTGTCGACGTGTCGATGGCGATGGATGCGGTGCCGGCCGCGCTGCCCGCGCAGGTCGACCTGTTTGCGTATCGCATCGTCCAGGAGGCGCTGACCAACGTGCTCAAGCATGCTGGTCCCGGTGCTCATGCCGACGTGCGACTGCGCACTGACAGGGCCGGCATCGTCATCGAGGTGCTGGACAACGGTCGCGGGAGGGCGTTCATGCCCGGGTCGGGTGTCACCCAGGGCGGGTCACGCGGTCACGGCATCGTCGGGATGCGCGAGCGAGCGCTGCTGCTTGGCGGCACACTCGACGCGGGGCCGCGCCCGGACGGCGGGTTCCGCGTCGTCGCGCACCTGCCCACCGGAGGAGAGCCGGCGTGACCATCCGTGTTGCCGTGGTAGACGACCAGGCGCTGGTCCGCGGGGGCTTCGCGATGATCCTGCGGGTCCACGACGACATCGAGGTCGTCGCAGAGGCCGGCACTGGGATCGAGGCGATCGAGATGGCCAGCCGGCACCGTCCCGACGTGATCCTCATGGACATCCGGATGCCCGAGATGGACGGACTCGAGGCCACCTCGCGGATCCTGGCGGAGGCCGACTGGGCCGTGCGGGTCCTGATCCTGACCACATTCGATCCGGACGAATACGTCTACCGGGCGTTGCGTGCCGGTGCGAGCGGCTTCGTTCTCAAAGACATTCCCCCCGACGAGCTGGCGTCCGCCGTACGCACGGTGGCTGACGGCGGGGCGCTGCTGGCGCCGTCGATCACCCGGCGCCTCATCGGCCAGTTCGCGCAGCGCCTGACGGTCGACGCTGCCATCTCACGTCGGCTGGAGCGCCTCACCGAGCGGGAGATTGAGGTACTCGTCGCCGTCGCACGGGGGTCGAGTAACTCGGAGATCGCCGACGAGCTGTTCATCGGAGCCGCGACCGTCAAGTCGCACGTGTCGAGCATCCTCACCAAGCTCGGCCTGCGCGACCGTGCTCAGGTCGTGGTCTTCGCGTACGAGAGCGGGCTGGTAGGGGCGGGCGAGCGCGACATCGGTCACTGATCCGTCCACAGCGGGGCGGGGCGTCGTCGTACACAGGCTTGTCACACCTTCGCTCTAGCGTCATGAGCCGTACACGTGCCGGCCACCGACGCCCGACACGCCGTACACCGCCTGTTTATCGGAGCGTGATCATGGCCGTGACCTGGGCAAACTCACATCGTTGTAACTTGTTGCCCCGCAAGGATTGTCTTGGAAGATGTGGGCGCGTAGCGTGGTTGTTCCCACTAGATGTTGTGGTTCTGACGGGCAGAGATGTCCACCGCTCGTCCACAGAATCCGCCCCTGCAATCCCCAGATAGTCCCCAGCCAGTCCCCAGCCGGAGGCCTTAGATGCGGTGCCCGTTCTGCCGCCATGAGGACAGTCGCGTGGTCGACTCGCGGGAGACCGATGAAGGCACCGCGATCCGCCGGCGCCGCCAGTGCGCCGAGTGCGGCCGCCGGTTCACGACCCTCGAGGAAGCCAGCCTGATCGTGGTCAAGCGCAACGGCACCAAGGAGCCGTTCAGCCGCGCCAACGTGATGGCCGGCGTACGCCGTGCGTGCAAGGGCCGCCCGGTCGACGACGACCAGATCGCCGCGCTCGGGCAGCAGGTCGAGGAGACCGTACGCGCGCGCGGCACGGCCGAAGTGACCAGCAACGACATCGGCCTGGCGATCCTCGAGCCGCTAAGAGATCTCGACGTCGTCGGCTACATGCGGTTCGCCAGCGTCTACCGCGGTTTCTCGACGATCGAGGACTTCGAGCGCGAGGTCGCCGGCCTCAAGGCCCTGCGCAAGGCAACCCAAGACGTTTCCGCGGAAACGCCTTCTCCACAGACAGACGTCGACCAGCGCCACCGAGCGCCCGTCCGGCCCAGCTGACCAAGCCGAGCGGCCGGCGTACCCCCAAGGCAACAGCACCACCCACCCCGCCCAGCACAGAGCACAGAAACAAGGAGCCACGCATGACCGAGACGACGAACGGCGCAACCCAGACCAGCACGTCGAAGGGCAGGGGCCTGCGGGTGGAGCGGCTTTTCACCAAGGAGGGCGTGCACCCGTACGACGAGATCACCTGGGAGCGCCGCGACGTCGTACTCACCAACTGGCGAGACGGCTCGATCAACTTCGAGCAGCGCGGCGTCGAGTTCCCCGACTTCTGGAGCCAGAACGCGACGCAGATCGTCACGACCAAGTACTTCCGCGGGGCCGTGGGCGCGGCCAACCGCGAGTGGAGCCTCAAGCAGCTGATCGACCGGGTGGTCGACAAGTACACGGCGACCGGTCTCGCCGAGGGTTACTTCGCCTCGCCGAAGGACGCCGAGATCTTCGACCACGAGCTGAAGTACCTCCTGACGCACCAGTACTTTGCCTACAACTCGCCGGTGTGGTTCAACGTCGGCACGACGTCGCCGCAGGCCGTCAGCGCGTGCTTCATCCTGTCCGTCGACGACTCGATGGACTCGATCCTCAACTGGTACCGCGAGGAAGGCCTGATCTTCAAGGGCGGTTCCGGGGCGGGCGTCAACCTCTCCCGCATCCGCTCGTCGAAGCAGCTGCTCTCCAGGGGGGGTACGGCGAGTGGTCCGGTCTCCTTCATGCGCGGCGCCTACGCGTCGGCCGGCACCATCAAGAGC
>JBKJZO010000002.1:0-20990 GCA_046715235.1 Mycobacteriales bacterium | reverse complement strand
ACGTCTTCGACGCGACGTTCCCGGCCGGCACGGTCTCGGGGGCCCCCAAGCCACGGGCGATGGAGATCATCGAGTCACTCGAACAGACCAGACGAGGGCTGTACGGCGGAGTGGTCGGCTACCTGGACTTCGCGGGAGATCTCGACACGGCGATCGCCATCCGCACGGCGCTGATCCGCGACGGTGTCGCCTACGTGCAGGCGGGGGCGGGCATCGTCGCCGACAGCGATCCGGCCACGGAGGACGCCGAATCGCGCAACAAGGCGCGCGCGGTGCTGCACGCGATTGCGCAGGCGGAGACATTGCGCCCGGTTCGGTGACGGCGCGCCGCGAGCTCGTCACGTCGATCGTCCTGTGCGCTGCCGGAGCCACAACGATCCTGCTCGCAGCCGGCCGTCACTGGGTGGATTTCCCCGCGGACGTGTGCCAGGACTTCGCATGCGCACGGATTTTCGCGCGCGGGACGATGCAGCAGCTCGTGCGGGCCCTCGGCCTCGCCGCAGGCGCGGGCGTCGTCGGGATCGTCGCGAGCCGTGGCAGAAGCCGGCAGCTGGTCGGAGCCCTCCTTGCGGTCACCGGATGCGTCGTCGTGGTCACGGGGATCAGGGCGCGGCAAGACCCTCAGACGCCCGCTGGCGTCACCGTGGTGCAGATTGCGCCGGCGCCGTTCAGCAGCACGCGCATGATCGCGACGGACTGGCCGCTGGTCGCGTCAGCGGGGGGTGTTGCCGTGCTTCTCGCGGGCGCGCTCGTCGCAGGACGGGGCCGGCGATGGGCGCAGCTCGCACGCCGGTACGACGGTCCGCAAGGCTCGCCGGCCGCGGCCGCTCCCGACAGCGAGGCGGCTCTGTGGGATGCCCAATCACGAGGCGAGGACCCGACCTGAGCAGCCGACCTGAGCAGCCGCCAGGGTGATCGTGTCAACCTCAACTGGCCCCAGTGTGACAACTCGGGTTCTAGGGGTCGTCGTGACGGGCTCGGCCACGGCACTGCGCTCGAGCGAAGTGCGTACTGCTAGGTTGGCCGGGCATCTCCGGTAGACCGCCCTTCCGCGAGAGGAGGCTCCCATGCCTTGCAAGATGCCTGGTTAGGCGTTAGCGCCGACGGGACACGGGGACCCGCGCAACGCATGGTCGGGCCCCCGGTCACGTTGCGACGGGAGAGACGCCTTTCATGAGCGCATCGGTCTTGATCGATCCGGCAATGGTCAGTCGCAATATTGCGCGAATGCATCGCGCCGCGGCCGACGCGGGCCTCTCCTTGCGGGCGCATGTCAAGGCACACCGCACCGTCGAAGTCGCAAGGATGCAGATGGCCGGCGGCGCGCAAGGAATTGCCCTCGCGTACGCTGCGCAGGCCGCCGTCTACCTCGATGCCGGTATCTCGAACATCGCGTTCGTCTGGCCGTGGCGCGACCGCTGGCGCTGGAACCAGATCGTCGCCGTCGCGCAGCGGATAGCGGAACTAACTCGGCAGCCCCGGCCGACGGTCGTGGTCTACGCCAGTGACTTCAGCACCATCACCCACGTCAGCGAGGCGGCGCAGGTGGCGGGTGTCGAGTTGGCTATGCGCGTTGATGTGCGCTTTGCCGACCGTGGTTTCCAGCGCGCGGAGGTGGCGGCCGCGGCCGCAGTCATCGATGCCGCTCCAGGGGTCTACCTGGACGGCCTCGCGGGATATTGGGCGCCTGAGACGGCGGCGGATGCCGCGAATTGGCGTGAGCGCGGCCGGTGCGTCGCAGAGCAGCTGGTCGGTATCGCTGCGGAACTGCGTGCGTATGGATGGACTATCAACAACGCGTCCGTGCACGGGACCCTCGCCTCCGTGGCCACCCTCGGCCTCGGACCGGACGGTCTGTCTATCGAGCCGCCGGTCGCCGGAATCAGCGAGGTGTGCGCGGGAGCGTACGCACTCTGGGACGGCGGATCGGCGGACATCGGCGCCTGCGAGTGGGGCGACATCGCGGTGCGGGTGCGACCGCAATCAACTCCCTCCCCGGGCCACGTCGACCCGCTTCACCACGCGGGGTGCGAATGGCTACCGGATGTCACCGGCTACCCGGTGCCGCAGTCGCTCGGTCGCGACGAGAGGGTCCCTGGCAGCGCCGCGGAGATCTTCCCGGCGCATATCTGCCCGGTGTCGAACAGCGTCGAGCATTTCGTCCTGGTCGACGGCGGTGGCACGGCGACAGACGACGTGTGGGCCGCGATCCACGCGGTCGATATCGAGCCAGCGGTAGTCGACCGCGTCGACGCGGATGCCAACCATGCCGAACGATAGCGGCAGCGCCGCTGCGTCGAACGGCGCCGGCACCGCGCGTGCCGTGGCAGTCCGGTTCGGGCTCGTAAACCTCTGCGCCTTGTTCGCGTTCTACGGCATCGGTCCGCTGCTGCCGCTACTGCTTGCGAGTTACCCACGCGTGACGGCCTGGCAAGTCGGGTTCGGTCTGCTCGTTTTCAATGTGACGACCCGCGGCGCCTCGTTGTTTCTCGGACGGGTGTTGAACCGCACGCCGATCCGCACCGCAACGGCTAGCGGACTCGCCGTCGCTGCCGCGTCGTTTGCGATCCTCGGCCTGACTCGCAACCTATGGCTCGCGCTCGTCCTGCTGACAGTCGCCGGTGTCGGTATCAGCGTCAACGGGCTACTAGGACGCGTCTGGATAGCTTCCGAGCTGACGACATCAAGTGATCGAAACTCCGTGTACTCAGCGGCACAGGTGCTGGCGAACATCGCTGCGGCGCTGGCGCCAGGTGCCGCGCTCCTCGCAATCGGTGCCGGGCACCGTCACGGCGTTCCCATTGCCGTCGGCGCGTTGTATCTGCTGGCCGCTCTCGCCGCCTGGACCGGAATGCCACGTACTGTCATTGCTGGTGAGGGCGTGCGCCCACCACCGCAGTTCGCCGCCTTACGCAATTTGTTGGGATCAGCAGAGGTCCGACGCGTCTGCGTCGTCGCGTGGGTGTCGATGTTTCTGTACGGCCAGTTCTTCTCGGCGATCACGCTGACGATCGCATCGCTCACCAGGTCGTCAGTGACGCGCAGCAGCTTCTTCCTGCTGAACGCCGGCCTCGTCATCGTTCTCGCGTTGCCGATCACGCGCGCGGTCAACCGGCGCTTGGACAAGGGGGCGCGGTCAGTGACCGTCCTGCGCATCGGATCGTTGGTGTTTTCCGGCAGCTTCCTCGTCATGGCGGTTGGGGGCTGGAGCCCGGTCGCAACAACGTTTCTGGTCGTCGCGATCTTTTCCGTCGGCGAGTCGATCGTTGAGCCGGTACTGAGCACCGCGTTCACCGATGTTGCCGGTGACCGTTCACTGATCGAGGTGTTCAATCTTCGTCAGATAGCGACGGCCTCTGGCGAGGCGATCGGCGCGCTGTGCGGAGGCTGGCTGTTCTTGATCGCCGCCCGGGACTCGAACGAGTCGGTCTACTGGATGGTTGTCGCTAGTGTGAGTGCCGCGATGCTTGCCGCGACAGCATGGCGCTACAGGTCGAGTCGCGAGGCAGACCCGGTAGGACACCTGGCGCCAGCAGACTCCGTGTATCAGCTCGATCGGAACGACCGGGGCACGGCCGTCGAGTAGCGAAAGGTCGCCTTCTAGCCACGTGGCGTCGGTGCGAGGCCCTTGCCTGAAGGGCACCAGGTCAGCCGACCGCAGCGCCGCGCGAACCGTCCGCCGTGCACATGGTGACGCTCGGCCAGCGCACGAACCGACAGCCCTTCACGGCGCGCGTCCCGGCGGATCGTCTCGAACTCCACGCGGGACGACCCCAGCACGGGATCCCTGAACGTGTCGGTGCGCCGATCATCTCGGCCAAGGGCACCGGCGAGGGTCCAGCACGCCGGAACGCCTGCCCGGGCGTGGCGAGGTGGGGCGAGTTTCGATTGTCACGCGGGGCCAAGTGAGACTGACAGCAGCCGTCAGTGCGAATCCCAGCTGCCGCAACAGGTACCATTCGCAACTTCACGGAAGGTGGCTCAGCGCGTGTCTGTGCTCGACGGGATCCTCGCAGGGGTACGGGAAGACCTCGCGCGCCGCATGGCCGAGCTGCCGCTCGACCGGCTTAAGCACCAGGCGCAGGGTGCGCCGTCGCCGCGCGACGCAACCGCAGTGCTGCGCCGACCGGGTGTCTCGATCATCGCCGAGGTTAAGCGCAAGTCCCCGAGCCGGGGCGACCTGGCGGCCATTCCCGACCCTGCTGCCCTCGCGTCGGCGTACGCCGACGGCGGTGCGGCCATGGTGAGCGTGCTGACCGAGCAGCGCAAGTTTGGCGGCAGCCTCGCCGACCTCGACGCGGTACGGCGTGCGGTCGACATACCGCTGCTGCGCAAGGACTTCGTGGTTACCGCCTACCAGGTCTGGGAGGCGCGCGCGCACGGCGCCGACGTCGTCCTCCTGATCGTGGCCGTGCTCGAGCAGGAGGCTCTGGTCAGCCTCATCGAGCGCACCGAGTCGCTCGGCATGACCGCGCTGGTCGAGGTCCACGACGCCGAGGAGCTCGCCCGTGCGCTCGACGCCGATGCCAAGGTCGTCGGGGTCAACGCACGTGACCTGAAGACGCTGGCTATCGACCGGACGGCCTTCGCCCGGCTGGTGCCCGCGATCCCGTCCGGCGTCGTCAAGATCGCGGAGTCGGGGGTTCGGGGGCCGCACGACATCAGTGACTACGCGAGGGCAGGAGCCGACGCCGTACTCGTCGGTAAATGCCTCGTCACCGGAGGCGATCCACGGCAGGCTGTCGCCGCAATGGTTGCCATCGGCTCGCATCCGGCCACGCCCCAGCAATGACCGCAGTTCCAGACGCGACCGGACACTTCGGCCGGTACGGCGGGCGCTTCGTCCCCGAAGCGCTCATGGCGGCGCTCGACGAGCTGACCGAGGCGTGGGCGACGGCCCAGGCCGACCCCGGCTTCCGGGGCGAACTCGACGGTCTGCTGCGCGACTACACCGGCCGGCCGAGCCCGCTTACCTACGCGCCGCGGTTCTCCGAACACGCCGGCGCCCAGGTCTACCTCAAGCGCGAGGACCTCAACCACACTGGCTCACACAAGATCAACAACGTGCTCGGCCAGGCGCTCCTCACCCGTCGCATGGGCAAGACGCGCGTCATCGCCGAGACCGGCGCCGGCCAGCACGGCGTGGCGACCGCGACAGCCGCGGCGCTGCTCGGGCTCGACTGCGTGATCTACATGGGCCTCGAGGACACCCGCAGGCAGGCTCTCAACGTCGCGCGCATGCAACTGCTCGGCGCCGAGGTGGTCCCGGTCCATGCGGGCAGCCGCACCCTCAAGGACGCGATCAACGAGGCGATGCGCGACTGGGTCACCAACGTCGAGTCGACCCACTACCTGCTCGGCACGGTTGCCGGCCCGCACCCGTTCCCGGTGATGATCCGCGACCTGCACCGCGTGATCGGCGACGAGGCCAAAGCGCAGATGCTCGAGCGCACCGGCGCCCTCCCCGACGCGGTCGCCGCGTGCGTCGGTGGCGGCTCCAACGCGATCGGCATCTTCTATGCGTTCATCGACGACCCGTCGGTCGCCCTCTACGGCTTCGAGGCCGGCGGCGACGGCGTCGAGACCGGCCGGCATGCCGCGACCATCACCGGTGGCGCCCCCGGCGTTCTCCACGGCGCCCGCTCCTACCTGCTGCAGGACGACGAGGGCCAGACGATCGAAAGCCACTCGATCTCCGCCGGACTCGACTACCCGGGGGTCGACCCGGAGCACGCGTGGCTGCACGACACGGGACGCGCGACGTACGAGCCGGTCACCGATGCCGAGGCCATGGACGCGTTCGCACTGCTCTGTCGAACCGAGGGCATCATCCCGGCCATTGAGAGCGCACACGCGCTCGCCGGAGCACTCCGGATCGGGCCGGCGCTGGGGCCTGACGCGACGGTGCTGGTCAACCTCTCCGGCCGCGGCGACAAGGACGTCGATACCGCCGCCGCCTGGTTCAAGCTCAAAGGCGCCGGCACGTGAGCGCGCTGGCCGGGGCGTTCGAGCGAGCCCGCATTGAAGGCCGCGCCGCCCTCATCGGCTACCTGCCGGCCGGGTTCCCGACGGTCGACGGCGCGGTCGACGCCATGACCGCTCTCGTGGCGGGCGGCGTCGACATCGTCGAGGTCGGCCTGCCCTACTCCGACCCGGTGATGGACGGCCCGGTCATCCAGGCCGCTGTCGACCAGGCGAGGCGCGTCGGCGTACGCACCGCCGACGTGATCGACAGCGTTCGCCGGCTGGTCTCCGGCACCGGCGCGCCGAGCGTGATCATGAGCTACTGGAACCCGATCGAACGGTACGGCGTCGAGCGGTTCGCGTCCGAACTCGCCGCGGCCGGCGGCAGTGGTGTCATCGCTCCCGACCTAACCCCGGAGGAGGCGGGCGACTGGCTCGCCGCCACCAGCGCCAACGGCCTCGATCCGATCTTCCTCGTCGCGCCGTCGTCCACCGACGAACGGCTGCGGCTGGTCTCCGGTCACAGCGGCGGCTTCGTCTACGCGGCGTCGACGATGGGCGTCACCGGCGCCCGCGCCTCGGTCGGCGATCGGGCCGCCGGGCTCGTCGCGCGGCTGCGCGCGGTCACCGACAAACCGGTCGCCGTGGGCCTTGGAATCTCGAGCGGCGCTCAAGCCGCCCAGGTCGCGCAGTACGCCGACGGCGTCATCGTCGGGGCGGCGTTCGTCCGCTGCCTGCTCGACGCCGAGTCCCCGGACGCCGGCGTCGCCGCCGCAGGGGAGCTCGCGGCGGAGTTGGCCGAGGGCGTCCGGACCCGGGCCGGAAGCGCCGCGTCGTAGCCGGGCCCGGCTGAGCTAAGTCGTGTGCCTACAACAATCTGCGTTTTGCCTCCCCTCTCAAGCCTGTGACCTGCGGAAACACTGATGATCAAGCCCGAATCTGCCTACCAACTGCGGAAGTCAGGACAGGCTCGCTGTCGCGAGCGATGCGAAGCGGCGGGGAACGGTCATGCGCACGTCTGGCCTCCTATTTGGGAGCGAAAGCTAGCAGCGCGCGGCGGCCGCTCGCCACCGGTACCGAGAAACTCACGCAAAAGACAAGGCGGTAGCGGATCGTGGTCAATTCTTCACCGAGTGGCTGCCCGGGTTCTGGTCTGCAGTTGGCTGAAGCAGCAATGCGCCGCGGGACGCCCGCCAGACAATCTCGACATCCCACGGCTTACTTCGTCAAGCGGCCCATGGTGCCGTGTGCCCATGCCGTGTGTCCGTAGTAGAGCGCGTGGTGGCGAAGGCATCAATCGGCCGGAGCGCACAAGGCGCTGGCCACGATGTGCACTCCAGTCACGACAACGGACCGTTCAGGGACAGTGCTGGAGCCCCCTCGACCGAAAGGACGAAGACCACCTCACCGCGCGGGGGCACGACACGAGCTTTGCCGGTTTCGTTCTGTCACTGCTGCTACCGGCGGTCTCGATGTTCAGGGTGACATAATTGTGACGCCGCCGGTTGTTGTCATGCCGCCGCCGGTGGGGCAGTAGGCGACGATCTGCTTCATGACCGTGTCCGTGCGGATGCCGCGGCCGAACGTGAACTTGATGACCAGCACCGTGTCGGAGGTCTGCGTGCGCCCCTTGGTCTTCTTCTCCGGGGCGGATAGCGCGCTATCCGTCGCTGCGCTGTAAGGCGTGCTCACCTTGTGCGTGCCGTACTCCTCGACGTTCTTGACGTACGACGTGCCCAGGTACTTGACGGTGTCTCTGCCAGTGCCCTCTCTGTAGATGTCGTACTCGATCTTGAGGTCCTTCACGTTGGACGGCCCGTGCTCCTTCATGTAGCCCTTCCACGAGGGCGCGTAGCTCGCTAGCGACGGGACCGAGTTGCAGGACGCGACCCAAGAGATGTAGCCCCTTGAACCGGTCGGGAAGTGCGTGTAGATCCAGCGCACGCCTCTGTCGGCGTGGGCGGGGGATACGTGCATGAGCACCAGTGACAGTGCCGACAGGCTCGCTGTCGCGAGCGATGCGAAGCGGCGGGGAACGGTCATGCGCACGTCTGGCCTCCTATTTGGGAAGCGAAGGCTAGCAGCGCGCGGCGGCCGCTCGCGCCCGGTTCCGAGAAACTCACGCCAAAGACAAGGCGGTGGCGGATCGTGGTCAATTCGACCGTCGTCTTGCGGCTCCATCCCGTGGCGGGTTGTTCAATCGCCAAGACGCGATCCGCCCTGTCGCGCCGATCAACGTCACGCTCTACCGCGCGTCCAAGGGCTCAGCAGTTCGGCGTGGGGCGCGCGCCTAGGAGTCGACGCGTGGCGCACACCTTGGAGTCGCTGCTGGCTGACGGCGCGGATGCGTCGAGCACGCCCGGTGGGCGCAAGCCCGGGACGCCTTCGCTGCCGCGATCGAGATCGAGGTCGTCGGCGAGGCGCTGCTCGGTCTTGGCGAGGCGTGGTGGTGGCTCGGCGACCTCGATGAGTCGGTGGCCTGCCGGGAACGCGCATTCGCAGTGTTCCGCGACGGCGGCAACGCCATGCAGGCCGCGTCCGCCTCCCTGACCCTCTGCTTCGACCAGCGCAAGCAGTACGGCGACACCGTTGCCTCGGGGGGATGGTTGACGCAGGCATCGCGGCTGGCAACCGACCACGTCCTGGACGAGCTGCGCGGCTGGCTCCTGTTCGCGACGTCGTTCGACTGCGAGGACCCTGTGCGCGCCGAACGGCTTGCCCGCGAGGCGCACGCCGAAGGCCTGCGGGTAGGAGACACGGATCTCCAGCTCTGCGCGCTGAGCCAGACCGGCGGCTCCCTCGTTGCGCAGGGTTGCGGGGGCGAGGGTGGGCGCTGCCGGGACGAGGCGATGGCGGGGTCGCTCGGGACGGCCGCCCGGCCGGACACGGTCGTGTTCACCACATGCATGATGATGACGTCCTGCTCGCAGTGCGCCGAGTCGCGCGAGCCGCGCGGTGGATCCGGGCTAAGGGCTAGTCCTTCTGAGTGCCGCGATCGGCCATTTATGCGGTCGGGCTTGACCCGTTCGGCGTAACACCGACCCGAAACGTCGTGTTCTCCCGATCAGCTGAGCGTGTCTGGGCTTTGCCGGGCCTGCGGCGGGCGGTGGTTCGAGCTAGCCCAAAGATGGCCCCCGTTTGCCATCGAGAATCCCAGACCGCGCGTCGAAGCCATTCCTGCGACGCCACGGAAGGCTGTGCAGCTCCCGAGGTGACGCGGCGCGGATTCATCCCCAGTCCCGCGGACGGCTTCGAAGGTGAGCGGCATGCTCGTTCTTACTCGCAAGTGTCAGCAGAGCATCGTCATCGGTGACGGCATCATCGTCACGGTCCTTGAGATCCGTGGTGACCAGATCCGGGTCGGCATCAGCGCCCCCCGCGACGTTCCGGTCTTCCGTGAAGAGATCTCGGTCGCGCGTTCCTCACAGACCCCCCCGGCGGCGTGACGCGATGAATGCCGAAATCGCGCAGACCTGCGTGCTCTCCATCTCCGAGCGCGACGCCCTGATCGAAGCGAACCTGCCGCTCGTCCAGCACGTCCTCTACCAGATCGTGTCGCACTTCCCCCGTCACGCCGACCGCGACGAGCTCGCTCAGGCTGCCACGCTCGGTCTTGTCGAGGCCGCGCACCGCTTTGATCCGGCCCGCGGCGTGCCCTTCGACCGCTGGGCGGCTGTTCGCATCCGCGGCGCGATCCTCGACTCCGTCCGGTCCCTAGATTTCGCTCCCCGTTCGCTGCGCGCGGCCTCGCGGCAACTCGAAGAGGCCAAGGCGGCGCTGATCGTCGAGCTCGCTCGCACTCCGACCGAGGCCGAGACCGCCGCGCGGCTGGGCATGTCCGTCTCCGAAATCAGCAACCTCAGCGGACGCGTGCACCGCGCTCTGGTGCTGAGTCTGGACGCTCCCGCCGGCGGTGACGAGGACGGGGATCCGCTGGCGATCAGCGACCTGGTCCGCGACGACGACCCCAGCGCGGAAGACCGGCTCGAGACCCGCGAGCTGCTCGCCTACCTCGGCGACGCGCTGCGCCTGCTCCCGGAACGCCTGCGCGTGCTGGTCACTGGCTACTTCATCGACGGACGCAGCTCGGCCGAGCTGGCCGAGGAGCTTGGCGTCACCGAGTCCCGCGTCTCGCAGCTGCGCAGTGAGGCGCTCACCCTGCTGCGCGCCGGCATCGAGTCGCAGTACGGCCGGCAGGTCACCGCGGACGACGAGGTGTCACGCCGGGCGGCGCGCAAGCGCGAAGGCTACGCCGAGTCGATCGCCGCCGCATCAACGCCACGGGAGCGGCTGACCGCCAGGCGTCCGGTCGCGGCAGCAGTCGCGCCGGTCCGCCGTACCCGCAAGATGACCGCAGTGGCCAGCTGAGCGGTTGCGGTCGGGGTCAGCTGAGACTGGGTCAGCCGAGGAAGTCGGTCAACGACGGCAGTCGGGCAGCATCTACCGCGTGTACGGCGGCACGGTAGCCGTGCTGCGCCCGCAGCAGCGCCTCCACGGCGTCGGCGGCACCGGCCATGTCCGTGCTGGCGTCTTCGCCGGCTCCGGGGAAGATCTCGGTGATGGTCGCAATCTGAGGCAGGTCCGCGCTCGGGCTCACCACGTGACCACCAGCGGCATGGACCGAGCCGGCACGCAGGTGTCCGCCGGTCCGAGCACCGATTCCCGGTCGACGCGCTCGAGCACGTCTCTGACCAGCGATTCGCCGTCCCCCGCACTGGCCCGGCAGCGATGTAGGCAGTCACGCAGTTCCGCGGTCAGCGCGAGCATGGTGCGGCGCTGGCTGGCGAAGATCGCGGCGTACGGCCCTGGGGTCGACTCGGCGAGCGCCCGCAGCGACAGCTGCGCGTCGCTGAGCCCGGCGGCCGCGGCCACCCGGTTCACGACCAGTGCCCGGTGCAGCTCGGCTTCCTTGAGGCGTGCCGTCGCCCGATCGACCTCCTCGGTAGCCCACGGCAGGAACCTCGCCTCACCGACCGCCAGGAGTTCACGGAGCTCGACCAGCTTGAACAGCAGGCGCTCGAGGAGGAGCTGCTCACGACTGAGCACTCCGGCAAGCTCGTCCATCTCCACTCCTCTCACGCTGCGTGGGCCTATCGGAGGGCTCCCGGCGCCTGTGAGCCGCCGACCGGGTGAATGCCGCGACCCCTCGCTCCCTGAGCCAATCGGGTGAGGAAATCGGGCCGCGCCTAAGGTTTCGCGCTCATACGCCGATGGTCCGCCAAGCGAAACTTTCTGTTTTTGTGCGACCACAGAGCATCGAGGGACGGGAGGCCGGCTACGTGAACGACATGGACGAGATCGTCCAGGAGTTCCTTGTCGAGAGCCACGAGAACCTCGACCAGCTCGACCGTGACCTCGTCACGCTCGAACAGGATCCGAATTCCCGCGAGCGGCTGAGCAGCATCTTCTGCACGATCCACACGATCAAGGGCACCAGCGGCTTCCTCGCGTTCGCCCAGCTCGAGCGTGTCACGCACGCAGGCGAGAGCCTGCTGAGCCGCCTGCGCGACGGCAAGCTCAGCCTGACCGCCGAGGTCACGACCGGACTGCTGAGCATGGTCGACGCCGTCCGCCGGCTGCTGGCCGACATCGAGCGCACCGGCGCGGAAGGCCCTCAGGACCACACGCAGCTGATCGCGGACCTCACCCGGCTCCAGGAGGCTCCGGCCCCCGCGCCGGATTCCAGCGGGGGCTCGGCGGAGGAGACTCGTCCGCTCCTTGGCGACCTTCTGATCCAGACCGGCAAGGCGACTGAGGACGACGTCCACTTCGCGATCCGCGAGCAGGAGATCGGCGACCGCCGCCACATCGGCGAGATCCTGGTCGGACAGGGCGTGCTCGAGCCGGGCGAGGTTGCTGAGATCCTGGGCCAGCAGGGCGACACCGTCCCGCAGCGCAGCATCTACGAGAGCACGTTGCGCGTCGACGTAGGTCTGCTCGACGAACTTATGAACCTCGTCGGCGAGTTGGTCCTGACCCGCAACCAGATCGTGGCGAGGAACAGCCAGAACGGCGACGCGGCGTTGCTACGCGCATCGCAGCGGCTGAACACGATCACAACTGAGCTGCAGGGCTGCGTGATGCGTGCGCGGATGCAGCAGATCAACATCGTCTGGCAGAAGATCCCGCGCGTCGTGCGCGACCTCAGCATCTCGGTCGGCAAAACCGTCCACGTCGAGATGGAGGGTCAGGAGACCGAGCTCGACAAGACCATCATCGAGGCGATCAACGCGCCACTGACACACCTGGTCCGCAACGCGGTCGACCACGGCATCGAGAGTGCCGAGCAGCGGATCAAGGCCGGCAAGCCAGCGGAAGGCCGGATCTGGCTACGGGCACGGCACGAGAGCGGCTCTGTCACGATCGAAATCCAGGACGACGGCGCGGGGATCCACCTGGACGAGGTCCGATCGACCGCCCGTAAGAAGGGGCTGATCTCGACCGCGAAGCTCAACGAGATGAGCGATGAGGACATCATGAACCTGGTGTTCCTACCCGGGTTCAGCACCGCGGAGAAGATCACCAACGTGTCGGGTCGCGGCGTCGGAATGGACGTCGTGCGCACCAACATCGACAAGATCGGCGGGTCCATCGACCTGCGCAGCAAGCCCGGTATCGGTACGACAGTGCAAATCAAGATCCCGCTGACGCTGGCGATCATGCCTGCGTTGTTCGTCAAGAGCGGCGAGCACCGCTACGCGATCCCGCAGGCGAACCTGCTCGAGCTGCTCCGGCTCGAGCCGGAGGATGCCGCGACGGTGATCCAAACGATCCACGGCGCGCCGGTTTTCCGCCTGCGCGACGAGCTGCTTCCGCTGATCTTCCTGCACGAGCGACTGGGCGTAGAGCCGGTTCCGTGCGCCGACGAGTCAACGCTGATCGTCGTGCTGCAGGCTGAGGACCGCGAGTTCGGTCTGGTCGTCGACGAGATCGAGGAAACCCAGGACATCGTCGTCAAGCCGCTCCAGAGGCAACTCGCCGGCATCCCCGTGTTCGTCGGCGCGACCATCTACGGCGACGGTCAGGTCAGCCTGATCCTCGACGTGGCCGCGATGGCGGCGAACGCCCGCCGCCGTACCTCAAGCGAGCGCGGCGCCGACGCCGGTGCCAGCCGTAAGACAACCGTCCTCATCACGAACATCGGCGTCGACCGCAGACTGGCGATTCCGTGCGCGTCGATCACCCGTCTCGAGCGGATGCCTTCGACGGCACTCGAGATCGTTGGCGGCCGGGAGATGCTGCAGTACCGCGGCCTGATCATCCCGATGGCCCGGATCAACAAGCTGGTTGGCTCGGAAATAGTCAGCAGGCCCGGCGACGACACGCTGCAGCTCGTGGTCTACAAACACCGCGGACGCACCGTGGGACTCGTCGTCAACGAGATCGTCGACATCGTCGATGACGACGGCGGCCTCACCTCCGACATCGGATCCGACGGCGTGACCTCTTCGGTGGTCCTCGGCCACCACATCACCGAGGTGCTCGACGTACGCGCGGCCATCCTGACCGCGGACCCGGCGTTCTTCGACGAGGACGAGATGGATGGTGCGGTATGAGTAGCGCGATCCGGCAGTTCTCCACGTTCTCGCTGGCCGGCGAGCTGTACGGCGTCGAGGTCGCGCGGGTCCACAGCGTCACCAAGTGCCAGGCGCTCACGAAGGTTCCGCTGGCGCCTCCCGGTGTAGCAGGCATGGTCAACCTGCGCGGGCAGGTGACCACCGCGATCGACATGCGCGTACAACTCGAGTTGCCGCCGCGTGAAGACGGTGCCGCGTCGATGAACGTCGTCGTACACACCGACGACGGGCTCGTCGCCCTGCTGGTCGACGAGATCGGCGATGTCGAGAACACTACTGACGACGACTTCGAAGCCCCCCCGGAGACTTTGACCGGAGCGGCGAAGCACCTGATCAATGGTGCCTACAAGATGACCGGCCGACGGCTTCTGCTCGCGCTCGATGTGACTCGCGCGGTAGACGTGTTCGGCCGGGCAAGTACCGGCGACGTGCCGGCGGAATCCGGCACCACCCCGGAATAGCTCCAAGGGAACCAAGGAAGTAGTCAGCGAACTGACGGGACGCCCGCTCGGGGCCCGGCGAGCAGAGCAAAGGAAGTCATATGCCACGCGCACTCGTGTTGGACGACTCACGAGCCATGCGGATGATCCTCGGGCGGATCCTCCGGGAGATCGGCTACGACGTCGTTGACGCCGCCGACGGTCGGGAAGGTCTGTCCGTTCTGCGCGAAGGGCCGTTGCCCGAGATCGCGCTCATCGACTGGAACATGCCCGAGATGAACGGCCTCGAGTTCGTCAACGCCGTCCGCGCCGAGCAAGCCTGGCGCGACATGACGTTGATGATGGTCACGACCGAGAGCGAGGCCTCCCAGATCGTCAAGGCGCTCGCCGCGGGCGCCCATGAGTACGTCATCAAGCCGTTCACGAAGGAAGCCATCGTCGAGAAGCTGGGCTTGCTCGGCCTCGCTCAAGTCTGAGAGCGGAGCCCGTGAGCAAGATCAGCGTCCTGGTCGTAGACGACTCGGTGGTCATTCGCCGGCTCGTCACGAACGTCCTCAGCGACGATCCCGACATCGACGTCGTAGGCACTGCCTCGAGCGGTCGCATCGCTCTGTCGAGGATCCGTCAACTCAAGCCCGACATCGTCACGCTCGATGTCGAGATGCCCGACATGAACGGGCTCGAGGCTCTCGTCGAGTTGCGCAAGCTCTACCCGCGGCTGCCGGTCATCATGTTCAGCTCGGTCACCGAGCGGGGCGCGGCTGCGACGCTGGACGCGCTCTCCAAGGGCGCGAACGACTACGTCACTAAGCCCTCCGCTGTCGGTAGCGTCGACGAGGCCGTGGCGAGCGTCCGTCGCCAGCTCGTGCCCAAGATCAAAGTTCTTGCCGACTGGGCAGCGGCCGGTCAGCGCGGCCGTGCCGAGGGCCGCGTCGTCCCGACCGCCCCGGTGCCGCGGGCCGCACGGCCGGCACCCGTTGCCGTCCAGCGCGAACGCACACGCGCTGGCTCCTCCCGCGTCGACGTCGTTGCAATCGGTGTCTCCACCGGTGGCCCCGATGCGCTGACCGAGGTCCTTCCCCGGTTGCCCCGTGACTTCCCGGTGCCGATCCTGATAGTCCAGCACATGCCTCCGGTGTTCACCCGGTTGTTCGCCGAGCGGCTCGCGTCCCGGTGCGCAATGGCGGTGGGCGAGGCCCGCGACGGCGACCCCGTCCGCCCAGGCTGCATCTACATCGCGCCCGGCGACTTCCATATGACGGTCGTCCGCGACGGCGATGGCGAGCTGCGGATCGCGACCGACCAGGGAGCTCCTGAGTCCTGGTGCCGGCCCGCTGTCAACGTTCTCTTCCGGTCGGTGGCCGACGTGTACGGCGGGAACTCGCTTGCCGTCGTACTCACAGGCATGGGCCAGGACGGTCTTCTCGGTGCGCAGCGACTGCACGGTGAGGGCGCTCAGATCGTGGTTCAGGACGAGGCCAGTTCGATCGTCTGGGGTATGCCGGGCGCCATCGCAAGCAGAGGCCTCGCCGAGAGCATCGTTGCCCTCGACGGTGTCAGCGACGAAATCATCCGCAGGGTGGCGGCAGGACGCAGCGGCGCTCCGAGGGCGCCGATTTCGAGCGGTGCCCGATGAACAACACGGTCTCCTCGGTCGAGTTCGAGTACATCCGCGAGCTCGTGTACCGCCGGGCGGCGATCGTTCTCGACGACGGCAAGGAGTATCTCGTCGAGTCACGGCTGCAACCGCTGGCCCGACGACTCGCCGAAGGGTCCATCCCCAAGCTGGTACGGCGTCTGCGCGACGAGCCGCTGAACGCGATCCACAACGAGGTCGTCGAGGCCATGACGACCAACGAGACGTCGTTCTTCCGCGACCGCCACCCGTTCGAGGCGATGTCGCAGCACGTCCTGCCGGCGCTCGCGACGATGCGCGGCGGCGCACCGCTGACAATCTGGAGCGCGGCGAGCTCGAGTGGTCAGGAGGCCTACAGCCTCGGCATCTTGATCCACGAGAAGTTCCCCGAGCTGCTCGGGGGGCGGGTCCGCTGCTACGCGAGCGACGTCTCCACCAGCATGCTCTCGAAGGCGGTGGAGGGTCGCTACAGCCACCTTGAGGTCAACCGTGGTCTGCCGGCCCACCTGCTCGTGAAGTACTTCGAGCGGCGTGGCGTGGACTGGGAGATCAAGGACATCGTCCGTCGTATGGTTGAGTTTCGCCAGATGAACCTGGCGGCGCCCTGGGCGCCGTTGCCACCGATGGACGTGGTGTTCATGCGCAACGTACTGATCTACTTCGACACCGAGACCAAGCGCGCTGTCCTCGACCGGCTGCGTCGTGTTCTCAAGCCGGACGGCTTCCTGTTCCTCGGCGCTGCCGAGACCACGCTCAACCTTGACGACTCCTACGAACGCGTCCTGTTCGACAAGGCCACCTGTTACCGACTCAGAAACGGGGGAGCGTAGCCATGTTGTCCAGGTATCAGATTCACGAAATCTGCCAGGAGATCTGGGAGTCGCTGCTCGGCATGGACCTGGAGATGAGTGACGACGCGGGCGATCCGTTTGCGGACAGCAAGCGGACCATGACCGGGTTCGTCAACATCGGCGGAGCCTGGCAGGGCACCGTCCTGCTCGAGGTTTCCGACTTCCTGAGCCAAACGTTCGCCGGACGTATGCTCGGCATGGCGTCCGACGAGGTAGCGGAGCGGGATGTCGCCGACTCGCTCGGCGAGCTCACCAACATGGTCGGCGGCAACATCAAGAGCCTTCTGCCGGCGCCGTCCAACCTGTCCATCCCGTCAGTAGCCGAAGGTTCGGACTACTCGATCTGGGCACCTGGCACGGACCTGCTCGCGCAGATCACGCTGCGCTGCGAAGGCCAGCCGATGCTCATCACGGTGCGGCAGGCGCTGGCCGTCTAGCAGCACGCCGCGACAGCGCCTGAGTCGGAGCAGCATGCGGTTTCGGTTGCCGACGTGTCGTGCGTCGGCGCGTCGCCGAAGGTCTGGCTGTCGGCGAGCACGGTATAGATCTCCCACTGTTCGCCGCCGGGGGAGCCTTGCACCCAGAACTTGTCCTGGGCCGCGTAGCAACAGGTCGTCGTAGCGCGCTCGGCCATCGAAGCAAGTCCGCTCTCGGCGAGCCTGGTCTGCTCGGCTCCGACCACCTCGGTGGACTCGACCTCGACCCCGAGGTGGTTGAGCGACCCGCCGCGCCCCGGGTTCTCGATCAGGACGAGCTTCAGCGGCGGCTCGGCTATAGCGAAGTTGGCGTAGCCCGGGCGGTGCTTGGCCGGCTCGGTGTCGAAGAGCGCGGCATAGAAGACGACAGCGGCGTCGACGTCATCGACGTTGAGGGCAAGTTGTACTCGGGACACGGTGGCTCCTTAGATAGATGGATGTCAATGTCTTGTGGTCGAAGGCTGGCACAAGACATCGATAGCTGTCAATATAGATGGATGCCTAAGTCTTTGCTGCACCTGACCCCTGTGCAGACCGTCGAATGCTGCCCGCCGCTGACGAGCGAGCCGATCAGTCAGGAGCAGGCCGAGCTGGTCGCACCGGTGCTCAAAGCGCTTGCCGACCCAGTGCGTCTGCGGCTGATGTCACTCATCGCTTCCCAGGCGAACGGGGAAGCGTGTGTCTGCGACCTCACCGGCGCGTTCGAGCTCTCTCAGCCGACGATCAGCCACCATCTCAAAGTCCTGCACGCCATCGGCCTGCTCGACCGCGAGAAGAGGGGTGTCTGGGTTTACTACCGCGCCCGCGGGGACGTGCTCGCGGCGCTCGGCACGCTGATCGCGTAGCGATCGCCATGCCCCACCGTCATGAGTGCCGGGAGCGGGAATCGAACCCGCACGCCCTTTCGAGCAGGCGCTTTTGAGGCGCCCGTGTCTGCCGTTCCACCACCCCGGCCGGGGATGAAGCTGCTCGGCCGGAAACCCGGATGCAGCGCGACCATGGTAGCCCGATAGGCTCTGGCGGCCGCCCGCGAACCGCGATGGCGCTGCGTGATGCCCGACCGCCTACTTCAGGACGCCGCCCGTGACCCAGCCCGACCCCACTACCCGACGCCGAGTGCTGATCGCCGAGGATGAGGCGCTGATCCGACTCGACCTCAAGGAGATGCTCGAGGAAGAGGGTTATGAGGTCGTCGCCGAAGCCGGTGATGGTGCCGCCGCCGTATCTCTCGCGACCGAGCTGCGGCCGGATCTGGTCATCCTCGACGTGAAGATGCCCGTGCTCGACGGCATCGCGGCCGCCGAGCAGATCGCGCGCAAGCGGATCGCGCCGGTGATCATCTTGACGGCCTTCTCGCAGCGCGACCTGGTGGAGAAGGCGCGGGAGGCCGGCGCGATGGCCTACCTGGTCAAGCCTTTCCAGAAGAAGGACCTGCTCCCGACGATCGAGATGGCGCTGTCGCGCTACACCGAACTGAAGGGTCTCGAGGCCGAAGTCGACGACCTGCAGTCGCGGCTGGAGGCCCGCAAGCTGGTCGAGCGCGCCAAGGGCGTGCTGATGAGCGAGCATGGCCTGACCGAACCGGACGCTTTCCGGTGGATCCAGCGCACGTCGATGAACAAACGCCTGACGATGCGGGCCCTCGCCGAAGGAGTCCTCGCCGGCACCGACCGGCCGGAGGAATAGCCGCTGCTCCGGTTTCGCGCTCGACACGAGTAGGTCACAACAAGGTCACGTGCCCGCGCGGGACGTACCGCTGCCTCCAGACAGTCGATTAATGTCGGTTTGCGCGGTTTTGCACCACATGGGGGAGGGGTATCGCCACTGACGGCGTCGCCCTGAGATCCACTGAAGGAGAACTACATGACCCGTTCTTCTACCCCCCTCTGGCGCACGCTGACCGTAGTGGCCGCGAGTTCGATCGCGCTGGCGGCTTGTGGTGGCGACGACGACGAGCCCGGTACCGCGGCGACTACCCCAACGGACACGGCGACGGCGACCGCAACGGCGACCACCTCGGCTAAGCCAGCGCCCAGCCTCAACCCGGTCGAGAAGGACGGCGTGCTGCACATCGGCACGATCTTGCCGGAGACCGGCAGCCTGGCGTTCCTCGGCCCACCCGAGTTCGCCGGCGTCAAGCTCGGAATCCAGGAAGTCAACGCTGCTGGCGGCGTTCTGGGCAAGGACGTCAAGCTGACCGAGGGTGACTCGGGCGACGCGACCACCGACATCGCCAACCAGACGGTCGACCGGCTGCTCGCCGCCAACACCGACGCCATCATCGGTGCGGCGTCCTCCGGCGTCTCGCTGACAGTCATCGACAAGATCGTGGGATCCGGCGTCGTCCAGTTCTCGCCGGCCAACACGTCGAAGACACTCAGCACGTACGCCGACAAGGGCCTGTACTTCCGCACCGCTCCTTCCGACATCCTCCAGGGCCAGGTCCTCGGCGAGCTGATCATCGCCGACGGCAACCAGACCGTCGGGATCCTCGCTCTGCAGGACCCCTACGGTGAGGGTCTTGCCCAGGACCTGACCAAGACGCTCACCGAGGGTGGCGCCCAGGTTGTCGAAACGGTCATCTACGACCCGGTTGCCGCTGGTTTCGACGCCGAGGTCGAGAAGATCAAGGCCAAGAACCCCGATGCCGTCGTCGTCATCGGCTTCGACGAGTCCGCCAAGATCGTCACGTCGATGATCGAGAAGGGCATCGGTCCCAAGGACAAGAAGGTCTACGGCACCGACGGCAACATGGGCAACGCATTCGGCAAGCAGTTCGCGAAAACCCCGGGTGCCATCCTGGGCATGAAGGGCACCACCCCGTTGTCCCAGCTGGCCAAGGACTTCGAGGCCAAGCTGCTCAAGATCGATCCGAAGCTCATCGACTTCAACTACGCCGGTGAGTCCTACGACGCGGTCGTCGTCATCGCTCTTGCCGCCGAGGCGGCCAAGACCGACGCTGGTGTCGACTTCGCCAAGCAGATCATCGAGGTCACCAAGGGCGGCACGAAGTGCAAGGCGGTCAAGGAGTGCATGGACCTCGTGCGTGCCGGCACCGACGTCGACTACGACGGCGTCACTGGTCCGATCGAGTTCGACGACGTGGGCGACCCTGGCCAGGCCAGCTACGGCATCTTGGAGTTCCAGGCCGACAACTCGCTCAAGA
The DNA here is from genome assembly GCA_046715235.1 of Mycobacteriales bacterium. Classification (GTDB taxonomy): domain Bacteria; phylum Actinomycetota; class Actinomycetes; order BP-191; family BP-191; genus JBKJZO01. Next base: position 880 of record JBKJZO010000002.1, on the reverse strand, counting down.
CGCTCAAGTTCGAGCTCGCGGGCGCGTAACACTCTGCCAATGGAGAAAGGCCCTGCTTCGGCCGGGCCTTTCTGCTTCTACTTCTACTTCACTCTGGCGAGCATGCCGAGGTAGAGCTCAATCACCTTGGGGTCCTTGAGCAATGCGGCGCCCGACGCGGTGTACGCATTGCGACCCTGGTCGAGCACATAACCGCGGTCGCAGATCTGCAGGCAACGGCGGGCGTTCTGCTCGACCATGATGGTCGTCACGCCGGCCTTGTTGATCTCGGAGACACGGATGAAGGCCTCGTCCTGGCGAACCGGCGACAGGCCCGCCGAGGTCTCGTCGAGAAGCAGGACCTTGGGATCCATCATCAGAGCCCGCGACATGGCCACCATCTGGCGCTCACCGCCGGAGAGGGAGCCCGCACGCTGCTTGAGGCGTTTGCCCAGCTCGGCGAAGATGCCCGTCACGAACTCGAGGCGCTCCTTGTACGCGCCGGGCCGCTGGTACAGGCCCATCTGGAGGTTCTCCTCGATGGTGAGGCTTGGGAACACGTTGTTGTTCTGCGGCACCATGCCGACGCCGCGCTGCACGAGCTTGTTGGCACGAAGCCCGGTGATGTCATCGCCTTCGAGCCAGACGGTGCCGCTGCGGATGTTGACCTGGCCGAAGATCGCCTTCAGCAGCGTCGACTTGCCCGCGCCGTTCGGGCCGATGATGCCGATGAGCTCGCCCTGCTCGGCGACGAGCGAGCAGCCGTTCAGGATGTTGACGCCCGGCAGGTAGCCGGCCACCACGTTGTCGATGTTGATGACGGGGGTCTTGGTCGCAGTCGCTGCACTCACTTGGACGTATCCTCCAGTTCGGCCTGACCGGCCGCCTCCAGGTCGGAGGC
>JBKJZO010000001.1:0-4889 GCA_046715235.1 Mycobacteriales bacterium | reverse complement strand
GGGTGCGGCACTCACGGGCTCGCGGTAGCGGGCCGAACCACTTGGAACAGTTGGGGTTACCGCCTCCGGCGGTAATCAGCGAGGCCTGATCGGCGATGATCTGGCCACGAGTGCAGGGAGACCGTAGGTGGCACGGATCGGCGACGGTGGCGACCTACTAAAGTGTTCTTTCTGCGGTAAATCGCAGAAGCAGGTCAAGAAGCTGATCGCGGGCCCTGGTGTCTACATCTGTGACGAATGCATCGACCTCTGCAACGAGATCATCGAAGAAGAGCTGTCCGAGGCCAACGAACTCAAATGGGACGAGCTCCCCAAGCCCAAAGAGATCTACGACTTCCTTGACTCGTATGTCATCGGCCAAGAGTCGGCGAAGAAGAGCCTGTCGGTAGCGGTCTACAACCACTACAAGCGAGTCCAGGCCGGCGCTGCCGAGAAGGCCGATGTCGAGCTCGCCAAGAGCAACATCCTGCTGCTCGGCCCGACCGGGTGCGGCAAGACCCTGCTCGCGCAGACCCTCGCCAAGCTGCTCAACGTGCCGTTCGCCATCGCTGACGCCACCGCGCTGACCGAGGCCGGCTACGTCGGCGAGGACGTCGAGAACATCCTGCTCAAGCTGATCCAGGCGGCCGACTACGACGTCAAGAAGGCCGAGACCGGCATCATCTACATCGACGAAGTCGACAAGATCGCGCGCAAGAGCGAAAACCCCTCCATCACCCGTGACGTGTCGGGCGAGGGCGTTCAGCAGGCACTGCTGAAGATCCTCGAGGGTACGACGGCCTCCGTGCCTCCGCAGGGCGGGCGCAAGCACCCGCACCAGGAGTTCATCCAGATCGACACGACCAACGTGCTCTTCATCGTCGGCGGTGCCTTCGCCGGTCTCGAGAAGATCATCGAGGCGCGCATCGGCAAGAAGGGCATCGGTTTCGGCGCGACGCTGCACAGCAAGCGCGACGTCGACACGCAGGACGTGTTCGCGGAGGTCATGCCCGAGGACCTCATCAAGTTCGGCATGATCCCCGAATTCATCGGTCGGCTGCCCGTGCTCTCGAGCGTGCACAACCTCGACAAGGTGGCGCTGATCCGGATCCTGACCGAGCCGCGTAACGCGCTGGTCCGCCAGTACAAGCGCCTGTTCGACCTCGACGGTGTCGACCTCGAGTTCAGTGACGACTCACTCGACGCAATCGCCGATCAGGCGATCCTGCGTGGCACCGGTGCGCGCGGACTGCGCGCCATCATGGAAGAAGTGCTGCTCGCGGTCATGTATGACCTGCCGTCACGCAAGGACGTCGCCCGCTGCGTCATCACCCGCGAGACGGTGATGGACAAGGTGCTGCCGACATTGGTGCCGCGTGAGGCGCCCAAGCGCGAGCGCCGCGAGAAGTCCGCCTAGTTCAGGGCGGCGCGGGCTTCTTCTGCGACATCGGCGGCAGCGCGCAGGTCCGTCGGACCGACGAGAACCACGATCCCGGAAACCCTTGCCTCCCACGTGCAGACTGCCAATGGCAGTGTCTGTGAGGCTGCGCAGCGGGCGTCGCCGAAGGCCTGCCAGGGGCCCGGATCGAATCGCGGGTCGTCAATGCCTTGGCGCGCGCCGCGTACAAAGGCGCTCGCCTCGCCGGAGTCATGGGTTCGTAATGCGACGAGCATGACCGTCGGTGTGCCATCGGCACCGCCATAGGCGACTTCGGTGTGCGCCATGCCAGGTATGAGTGCCGTAGCTTGCTTCGACACGATGTCGAGTTGCGCTTGGACCGCGGGATCGTCGAGTTTGCTGTAGCCGCCGAGCGTCTCGGGCGCTGTGAGCGCGGCACGCTGCTGGCGGTCTTGAACGAACCCGACGATCCCCGCAATCACGATCAGCGCGAGAACCGCGGCTCCGGCAATCAGGAACGGATTCCTGACGCCCGACTTTGGCGGGACGTATCCCGGCGGGGGTCCGTATCCGGTTCCGTACGCCGGTGGTGGCGGCGCCCAGCCTTGCCGCGCGTACGGCGGCGGCGTCTGTAGGGGTGCGTAACCGTTCATGGCTGGTGCCTGCGGGGGGTACGGCGAGACGCCGGCCGCGTACTGCGCGCCTGCTGGCATCGGAGCCGGCGCGGGCGTCGCGAGGTAGCCGCCGGGAGCGGGAGCGGCGGGCGCTGCCCAGGACTGCGAGGGCGCGGTGTTCTGTGCCTGATTCGGGGCAGGCGGCGCCGGCTGCGCTGGCGCGGACGAGCGCATCGGTACGCCGTACGACTCCGGCTCGCGCCGTTTACCGAAGGCCACTAGGAACCCCTCACACAGGGAAGACACCGTCGTGGCAATGTCGGCAGGTGCAGACGCGATCTGGATCTCAGCGCAGCGAAATCGCCAGGTGGCGCGCGCGGTCAGTGCAGCGCCGAACGCGCCTCTCTGCTGATTTCGGCGGCCCGATCGAGGTCGTTGCTCTCGAAGAGAATGACGCCCCCAGAGACGTCACCGCTCCACAAGCACACTGAGGCCGTCTCGGCCGTGTAGCAAGCGATGTCGCCGAACGCACGACGGGACGATTTGTTGATCGGCACGGCGTCGCTGCCCGAGGACATATCTCGGACTTCCTGCTCTTCCTTCGTTCGGCCGCGAATCCCGCCCAGCATGATTGCGGGATTACCTTCGGCGTCTGCGTAGAACGCGAGGAGCCCGGCACTGCCCCCGTTGTCACGCTCGATCTCCTTGCGGATCGCCGTCGTCTCCGCATCAGTCGCGGCGTCTGTGATCCTCGGATAGCCGCCGAGTGAGTCGGGGGCCTGCAGCGGCTTGCGGCTTTCCATGAAGCCCCACACGCCGCCACCGAAAACGAGAGCCGCGATCACGGCAGCAACGATCTTGAACGGCTTCCGGGTGCCCGATTTCGCGGGGGTGAAGCCGGGCGGCGGCGGGACTCCTGGGCCGTACCCGGGTGGCGGCGGCGGCGCCCAGCCCTGTCGGGCGAACGGCGGCGGCGTCTGCAGCGGGGCATATGCGTTCATGTCAGGCGCCTGCGGGGCGTACGGCGACGGCGAGGCGCCGGGCGCGTACTGCGCACCTGCCGGCATCGGAGCCGGCGCGGGCGCCGCGATGTAGCCGCCCGGAGCTGGCGCGGCGGGTGCCCACGGCTGCGAGGGGGCGGCGTGCTGAGACGCGTACGTGGCTGGTGGCGCAGGTTGCGTGGGCGCGGACGAGCGCACCGGAACGCCGTACGACTCCGGCTCGCGCCGTTTACCGAAGGCCACTTGGAACCCCCCACAGGGAAGACAACGTCATGCCCATGTCGGCAGCATCTGGCGGGGGCTGGATCACCCAGCTGGCCTAATTGATCACCGCGGGGCGGCGCCCGATGTGCCTTAGTTCAGGGCGGCGCGCGCTTCCTCCCGATCATGCGTGACACCCGGCGCGCAGCGAACCGCGACTCAGGTGTCACACATGATCACGCCGGTTGGGCGACGGCTGTTCACTAGAGTCTCCGGCGGAATGGACGCCCACGCCTCGTACGCCGTGTTCACCCGGCGCACCGACGATCCGCCGGCCGACCTGCTCCTGCGCTCCGACGTACCCGCGCTCGACCCTGCCGGTTGGTCGCTGTCCGCCCGGGATCTCGAGGACGACGACCCGTTGCGCGAGTTGCTGAGCACGCTGGCCGCGCAACGCCAGCCGGCGATCCGACGGCGCGATTACCCGGCGGTCCCGGCGTACCGGCAGGCGATGCTGCTCGAACTGACCCGCCCCGATTCGCTCTACCCCGACGCCATGGCCTTCGCGGCTGGCGCGGTTGGCGCTCTCACCGAATGGGCCGATGGTCCCGTCACCGATCTCACCGCTGAGCGGGTGTGGACCGCGCGCGAGTGGCGCAAGAAGGTGTCGGGCGCCGGATTCGACGCACGACGGCAGGTGAGCGTCCATGCCGCCTGGGCCACCGACGGGCGTACGGCGACGCTGCACACGCACGGGATGGCGAAGTTCGCGCACCCCGACTTCGCTGCGCTCGACGTTCCCGACGAAGGGGTACGCGCGGTGAGCCAGCTGCTCGCGCACCTCGCCGCCGTACGAGCGCTGACCCTCGAATCGCTCGAGCCGGGCAACGTGTTCGACCCGGGATTCGGGCAGCCGCCGGTGGCTTTCGTCGACGTGCCCGACGCCCACGAGGTGACCGAGCACCTCGGTGCGGCGCCGAGCGTCGTCGTCGACGCAGACCTCGACGCGGTGGAGGCGGTCGAGGGCCTGTACTCGCTGCTTCGCGACGTCAAGGCGCTCGACCGCGACGTTCCTGCCGATCGGGCGCGCTGGCCACTGGAGCGCTAAGCGGTTTCGAGCCGCGGTTACCGCTCCGTAGGATTTGCCGGTGACCACGACCCAACCGCCGGCTCCGGCGCTCCCCACGCAGTATTCGCCGGCCGATGTCGAGGGCGCGCTCTACGAGCGGTGGGTCGAGCGCGGCTACTTCGCGGCCGACGCGAGCAGCGACAAGCCGCCGTACACGATCGTCATCCCGCCGCCCAACGTGACGGGCTCGCTGCACATGGGGCACGCGTTCCAGCACACCCTGATGGACGCGCTGACCCGCCGCAAGCGGATGCAGGGGTACGAAGCGCTGTGGCTCCCGGGCATGGACCACGCGGGCATCGCGACGCAAAACGTCGTCGAGCGGGAGCTGGCGGGCGAGGGCCGGTCCCGTCACGACCTCGGCCGCGAGGCATTCGTCGAGCGGGTCTGGCAGTGGAAGGCCGAGTACGGCGGCCGCATCCTCGGCCAGATGCGTCGCCTCGGCAACGGCCTGGACTGGTCGCGCGAGCGCTTCACGATGGACGAGGGCCTGTCCCGGGCGGTCCGCACCATCTTCGTGCGGATGTATGCCGACGGGCTGATCTACCGGGCCGAACGCATCATCA